>JAUVYN010000031.1 GCA_030603065.1 Pseudomonas sp. | reverse complement strand
TTTCGTCGATGACGTAACCGCGCAGCGCAGTCGCGAGCGGGATGGACAGCGTCAGCTCGATGGTGCCATCGCGCAGTTGGTTCAGGAGGTCGCTCAGCGCAACAAGGCGGAAGCTGCACTGCTGCAGATGCACAAGATGGACGCGCTCGGCAAACTGACCGGCGGCATCGCGCACGATTTCAACAATCTCTTGACCAGCATCATTTTCGGTCTCGACATGACCAGACAGCGACTGGAGGCCGGCCGTCGAGAGGGGGTCGAGCGCTTCATAGAGGCGGCCCTGGGCTCGGCTCGAAGCGCCGCTTCACTGACCAATAGGCTACTCGCCTTCTCCCGCCAGCAGACGCTCGATGCCAAGCCGCTGGACGTCAATGCCGAGGTGCTGTCGCTCGAAGAGCTGCTGCGCCGGACGATCGGCGAGAACATTCGAATCGACTTCGATCTTGCCGAATCGGTTGAGACCGTGTTGGCGGATCGGGCGCAGCTGCAAAGCGCCGTACTCAATCTGGTGATAAATGCCCGAGACGCCCTGCCCGCCGGGGGAGATATCTGCATCTGTTCTCACGCCCTGATCTCGAAGGGGGCCACGGATCTTGAAGACGGGCGCTACGTTGCGCTGACCGTTTCCGACAATGGCAAGGGGATTGATCCCGCTCTGGTCAGTAAGGTTTTCGATCCGTTCTTTACCACCAAGCCATTGGGCGAGGGTACAGGTCTTGGACTTTCCACTGTCTACGGTTTCAGCCGGCAGTCTGGAGGTACGACACGAGTCCGCAGCGTTCCGGGTCAGCGTACCGAAGTAACCATACTCCTGCCCGCGTTCGAGCCGGTTTCGTCTTTGACCGACACCGGAAGCGCTCTCACCGAGACCTCCTACGGTAACGGCCAGCATGTCCTGTTGGTGGAGGATATGCCCTCGGTCCGATCACTCATTGCCGAGATGCTCCGGGAAAGCGGTTTTCGCTGTTCTGAGGCAGAGGATGCACTGCAGGCCATGGAGGTGCTTCGCCGCGATCCGAGTATCGAGATCCTGTTGAGCGACGTAGGCCTGCCCCGGCGCTCGGGGCGGGAGCTGGCGAGCGACGCTCGGGAGTTGCGACCGGGATTGCCGGTGCTGCTAATGACCGGGTACGCGGAGATTGCGCTGGATCGTCAGGCATTGCTGGCGCCGAATATGGATCTTATGAGCAAGCCGTTCCAGTTGCCCGAACTCATCCAGCGATTATTGCTGTTACTGCAATCCGGGTCAGATTCCGAACCAGCCCTGTAGCCGCAACGCCCGAAAGCTGAAAAGCGGGCGGGCCTGACGCATGAAGGCCAGCGGTCCACGCTCATCGAAGTCCCATGTCGCTTTGCCTGAGATCAGTCGGGCTCGGGCATTGCAGCGCGTGCGGCGCGGACCGCCTTCACCAGGCTGTACGATGAACCCGGTCAAGGTCGGCGTTCCAGGCAGCGCAAGTCCCGCTTCGAAAGAGAGCGAAGCGACCTGTTGCTCGCCGACGTGCAGACGGGCTGCGAAGGAGCGATCGGCCTCGCTGGACTGAGCGGTGAACGCGCCGGTCTGCTTTGGAATGCACCACAATTGCCTCCCGCCATCCCGCGCGGTGTCATCATCTACCCACACGTGAGTCGCAGTGCAGGAGGGTGAAAGCAAGCCTTTGCCTCGAATGATGGCGCCAACGGCCAGCTCGCGATAATTCAGGGTGCCTTCATCCAGATAATTCGCCCACGCGGTGAATAGCAAGGCCCGGCCCGCCATGGTTGCATAGGCGATTTCGGCGCCGGGATAAGGCAGCTCGGCTTCCGGCAGGCGCCAGAGGGTAACGCAGGCGGAGCCCGAGAGGTGCCAGGGTGCGGTCGGAATGCCGCTGTCGAGCTCGACTTCGGCCACGCCGTCAGACGTCCTTTTCTACATGAGTTTCATGGCCCATCGGACGACTATTGGGCGCCTGCTCGTCTTCACCGGCGAAGTCGGGACTGATGACCTCGGATTCCATCGGCATGTGGCTATAGCGTTCTATCCCGTGCTGCCCACCGTCCTGATCGTGCTGCTGTGCCTTGTATTCGTCAATCTTGCGCTTGAGCTGGCACTGCCCGGTTACCCCGCGCGCTAAAGCCATCCCGCCGATTGCCAGCTGCAGCACCCCGCCGAGCCCTCGACCCCGAATGCCGCGACTGAGAAATAACAGGCCCCCGGCAAGGGACACTGCGCGCTCGACGCCCTCGACGTTCTGGGCCGGCTGCTTTTCATAGAGTGGATGCATTGTGGATTCCTATGGTAGTCGTTTCACTTCCGACCGCGGCGGGCGGTCAGTGTTCCGGCCGTTTTGGAGAACCGGCAGCCCCAGCGCTTGTCCCACAGGAAGATTTCCGCGGAGTGATGAAATGGACAGTTTCGACCTGAGCGTTCTGCGTCGTGCAGTGGTCTGGCTGGAGCAGGGTAGCGGAGTAACCCTCTATACGGTGGTCGCCACATGGGGCAGCTCACCCCGACCGCCTGGGTCGCTGCTTGCGTTGCGCGATGATGGTGAGGTCGAAGGCTCGGTATCGGGTGGCTGTATCGAGGACGATCTACTGGCCAATCCTGTTGTCGGACGCGGCGACGGCGTCTGTGCCGACCGCGTTTGTTCCGTGCTGACCTACGGGGCGACCCAAGCGGAATCGGCGCGTCTGGGCTTGCCATGTGGCGGTACGCTTCGGCTAGTCCGCGAGCCGCTTCGCGACCCGGGCTGGCTGGTGCAACTGCTGCAACGCTGTGATCAGGGAGAGCGCCTGGTGCGCGACCTTGATCTGGCAACCGGCGCGGTACGGTTGCGCACTGCTCGAGGTCGCGAGCCGCTGCATTTTGACGGCGGTCGTCTGCTGGCGCCCTTCGGTCCGGCCTGGCGTCTGCTGCTGATCGGTGCCGGACAGCTTTCGCGCTACGTTGCACAGATGGCCGGTGGCCTGGGTTTCCAGGTGCTCGTCTGCGATCCGCGTCCGGGCTACACACATGACTGGCAGGCAGAAGGAGTGTCGTTGCTGCCCGGCATGCCTGATGACGCGGTACGCAATGCCCGCCCGGATGCGCATACGGCGGTCGTGGCGCTGTCGCATGATCCCGTGCTGGATGACCTGGCCTTGATCGCTGCCCTGAACAGCGAGGCCTTCTACGTAGGAGCACTTGGCTCGCAGGCCACCAACGAACGGCGCCGTGCACGATTACTATCGCTTGGGCTAGAGGCGACTCAGTTGGGGCGCCTCGATGGACCGATCGGCCTGTCCATCGGTAGCCGTACACCACCGGAGATCGCGCTGTCGCTGCTGGCGCAGCTGGTGGCGCTGCGCAATGGTATACAGGTTCGGCAGCACAGCGAGCGGGCCTGTGCCTGACCCCGGAGCGGGGGTCACCGCCCTGGTCCTGGCTGCCGGTCGTGGATCAAGGTATCGCGCAGCCTGCGCTCCCGACGCGCAACCGCACAAATTGTTAGCGTCGCTGAATTGCGCCGAACAGTCCGGCCCGGTGCTCGGACGGACGCTGCAAGCACTGGACGGCCTCGTCGAACGGACTCTGGTACTGCTGCGAGAGGATGATCTGGCCCTGCATCAATGGGCTGCCAGTTGGCCCGAAACATCGGGCCTGCAGTGGTATTCGCTGGACAGCGACGGGTTGGGGCATTCCCTTGCGCAAGGGGCGGCGCGGGAGCAGCCGCAAAGGGGCTATCTCGTGGTGCTTGGCGACATGCCCTTCGTGAAGCGTGAGACATTCCAGCGAATACTGGCCTGTATCGAGCCGAGCCGCCTGGTGGTGCCGGTATTCGCCGAGCGGCGAGGCCAGCCCAGGGGTATCGGTTCCGCGTTTCGAGCGTCCCTCCTCCAGTGCAGGGGAGATCGCGGCGCCGGGCACCTGTTCGAACCTGCAGAAGCCCCGATCGACGAACTCCGAGTGGACGATCCAGGGGTGCTGAAGGATGTCGATTACCCAGTCGACCTCTCCCAAGCAATTCCGAGGCCTGTCCACCCCTCTTGAACATTGCGCGGGTCGGAGAGTCGTAGCCCTTAATCCCCCAGGGACGGTGCCCATCACCCAGTCACGCGAGGCGATCATGTCCGGAGTCACCGTGGAAGCCGGGGCTACTTGCCCAATCGAACTGAACCTGAACGGTCAGACGCTACGCGTCGAGGTACGTCCCTGGACAACGCTACTCGACATGCTCCGTGAACAGCTGCAGCTGACCGGTACCAAGAAGGGGTGCGATCACGGTCAGTGCGGGGCCTGCACTCTGCTGCTCGACGGCAAGCGGATCAATGCCTGCCTGAGCCTGGCGATCATGCATGATGGTGCGCATGTGACCACCATCGAAGGGCTTGCCAAGGATGATGTCCTGCACCCCATGCAGGCGGCTTTCGTCGAGCATGATGCCTTTCAGTGCGGCTACTGCACGCCAGGCCAGATATGCTCGGCCATTGGCCTGGTTGCCGAAGGTCACGCGCGTGACCATCACGAGATGCGCGAGCAAATGAGTGGCAATCTCTGTCGCTGCGGCGCGTATCCCAACATCCTGGCGGCCATCGCGGCGGGCGAGGACGAGACTCGCCAGCTGCTCGAAGCTGCCCGGCTCGACCGGGAGTCCAGCCGATGAACCCATTCAGCTACTCGCGTCCCGATTCGGTGGCTGCGGCTATCGAGCTGTTCGGGCCGCAGAGCCGTTACATCGCCGGCGGGACCAATCTGCTCGATCTCATGAAAGAGAACGTGCTGAAGCCTGCCCATCTGATCGATATCACCAGGCTACCGCTTCAGGACGTCAGCGAAACGGCACAGGGTGGTTTGCGCATCGGCGCCCTGGTCAGCAATTCGGAGCTGGCCTGGCATCCGCTGGTGCGGGAGCGCTATCCGCTGCTTTCGGAAGCAATACTTGCCGGGGCTTCTCCCCAGTTGCGGAACAAGGCGACCACCGGCGGAAACCTGCTGCAACGCACGCGCTGTCATTACTTCTACGACAGCAACGTTCCGTGCAACAAGCGTGAGCCTGGCACCGGCTGCCCGGCCCGCAGCGGGCTGAATCGCATGCATGCCATCCTGGGTCACAGCGAGCAGTGTATCGCCGTCCATCCATCCGACATGTGCGTCGCCCTGGCAGCCCTGCAAGCGGAAGTGATAGTGCGGGGCGCGGATGGGGAGCGGGGGATCGCCTTCGCCGATTTCCATAGACTGCCGGGTAATGCGCCGGCGCGGGATAACACCTTGCAGGATGGCGAACTGATTGTGGCCGTCGAGCTCAAGCCGGACCCCCACGCTGCCCATAGTCGTTATCTGAAGACCCGTGATCGGGCTTCCTATGCGTTCGCGCTGGTCTCTGTTGCGGCCGCACTGGCCCTTGATGGGGCCTGCATCCAAAGTGCGCGTATCGCCCTGGGCGGCGTGGCGCACAAACCATGGCGCTTGGCGGAGGCAGAGCAGCAACTGCTCGGGCGGCCGCCGCAAGCGTCCGTCTTCGGCGATGCAGCTGATGCCTTGCTGCGGGGTGCGAAGGGCTTCGAGCACAATCAGTTCAAGATCGAACTGGCGCGACGGGCCATCATCGCCGCGCTGACCGACGCAGCTAGGGGGACCAGAGCATGAGCTCAACCGATCGGATCATTGGGCAGCCGGTCAGTAGGGTGGACGGCCCCTTGAAAGTAACCGGGCAGGCACGCTACGCGGGTGAGTTCAAACCAGGCCCGTTGCTGTACGGCAGCGTGGTCAACAGCACCATCGCCTGTGGGCGTATCCTCAAGATCGATACCGAGGCGGCAGAGCGGCTGCCGGGCGTAGTGCTGGTACTGACCCATCGAAACCGCCCGCCTATGGCGGCGGAGAGCGAAGCCTACGAAGATGACGATGCCGCTGATGGTGGCCCGTTCCGGCCGCTGTACAGCGATCGCATTCTCTACAGCGGACAACCGATCGCGCTGGTCGTGGCGGAGAGCCTGGAAATGGCCGAGCACGCCGGGTCGCTGATACGGGTCGAGTATCAGCGGCAACCGCATCAGACGGACCTGATGACCGAGCTGGAGAATGCACATCCTGCGCCGGCGGAGCTGCCCGAGAACCGGGGCGATGCCGCCGGTGCCTTCGCCGCTGCGGCTATTCGGCTCGAGCTGCAATACAGTACCCCCGTCGAGCACCATAACCCGATGGAGCCGCACGCATCCACGGTGCATTACCTTCCCGATGGCTGTCTGGAGGTGTACGACAAGACGCAGGGCGTGCAGAACTGCATGCGCTACCTTGAGCAGGTGCTGGGTCTCGAGGGCCGGATACGTGTCATATCGCCCTTCGTCGGCGGGGCCTTCGGTTCCGGGCTTCGACCGCAGTACCAACTGGTGCTGGCAGCGATGGCGGCCCTGCAACTGCAGCGCTCGGTGCGGGTAACGCTCAAGCGTCAGCAGATGTTCACCTTCGGCTACCGGCCGCGCACGGTGCAGCGGCTACGTCTGGGTGCGGCGGCGGATGGGAGTCTGCTTTCGATAACCCACCAAGCGATCGGCCAGACCTCACGTTTCGAGGATTTTACCGAGCACGAGGTGGAATGGAGTGGCATGCTCTATCACTGCTCGAACGTCAGCTTCGACTATCGACTGGTGCCACTCGATGTGCACACGCCGCTGGATATGCGTGCGCCTGGAGCGGCGATCGGCGTATACGCGCTGGAGTGCGCCATGGATGAACTGGCCTATGCGGCAAAAATCGATCCGCTAGAGCTGCGCTTACGCAACTATGCCGAACGCAATGCGAACGAAGACAAACCCTGGTCAAGCAAGGCGCTGCGGGAATGCTACCAGCAGGGTGCCGAGCGGTTTGGCTGGGCGACAAGACCCATGGCACCCCGAAGCATGCGCGAAGACGGCAAGCTGACGGGCTGGGGCATGGCCACCGGTATCTGGGAAGCGATCCAGATGCCGGCCAGTGCGACCGCTTGTCTCGAAAGCAGCGGCCGCCTGATAGTGCAAAGCGCTACCGCCGACATTGGCACCGGGACTTATACCGTCATGAGCCAGATCGCCGCCGAGACGATGGCGATGCGGATCGATCAGGTGGAATTTCGCCTCGGTGATTCGGCGCTCGCGCAAGCGCCTCTCTCGGGAGGTTCAGCCACGGTTTCGTCGGTGGGGTCTGCGGTACAGCAGGCGTGCATGGCGCTTCGCCAGAAGCTGCTCGACCGCGCCCAGCAATCTCCCGCCTCGCGCTTCAGCGGTGCCAGGCTTCAGGATGTGGCATTCCTGGACGCGGGTCTGCAATTGAGCGAGCGGCCCGAGACGCGGGTTACCTACGCAGAACTTCTTTCACTGGGCGGCTCCCTGGAAGCCAGCGCGAGTGTCGAGCCGGGCGAACAGCGCAATGCCTTTGCGACTGCCACCCACTCTGCCGTTTTTGCCGAGGTGAAGGTCGACGAGGCGCTGGGAACCCTGCAGGTCACGCGGATCGTCAGTGCGATCGCCGCGGGGCGGGTGATCAATCCGCAGACCGCTACCAACCAGATCGTTGGTGGCGTGGTTTGGGGGGTTGGCATGGCGCTGCAGGAAGAGACTCGCATCGACCACCATCTGGGTCGTTATATGAATCACAATCTGGCCGAGTACCACATCCCGGTTCAGGCTGACATCGGTAAGATCGAGGCCTTTTTCGTGGAGGAGCGCGACGAGATCGTCAATGATCTGGGCTCCAAAGGGGTAGGGGAGATCGGCATTGTCGGGGTGGCGGCTGCCATCGCCAACGCGGTGTTCCATGCCACCGGAAAACGGGTCCGGGATCTGCCGATCACGCTGGACAAGCTGCTTTAGGGCCGGGAGACGCCCGGATAGGCGAGCCGCTAGAATGGACGTCGAATCAACAAACCGGAAGACGACTGGACATGTGCGAACTGCTGGGCATGAGCGCCAATGTGCCAACCGACATCTGCTTCAGCTTCGCTGGGCTGCGCCAGCGCGGAGGTGGTATCGGCCCTCACCGTGACGGCTGGGGGGTAGCGTTTTACGAAGGGGCTGGTGTGCGCTGCTTCCATGATCCGGAGCCCTGCCATGAGTCGGCGATCGCACGGTTGATCGAGTCCTACCCGATCCGATCGGAGACGGTCATATGCCATGTACGACAGGCCAATGTCGGAGGTGTCTGTCTGGCCAATACCCATCCATTCACTCGCGAACTCTGAGGGACTTACTGGACGTTTGCGCACAATGGACAATTGGCTGACTTCACGCCCCAGGCCGGTCCCTTTCAGCCGGTAGGTACGACCGACAGCGAATCCATGTTCTGTGATCTGCTCAATCGGTTGCGCGCGCGGTACACATTCCAACCGCCCCTTGATGAGCTAGTGGCTTTCATTGCCAAAGCCTGCGAAGGCTATGCCACCAAGGGTGTCTGCAATCTGCTGATCAGCAATGGCGGCTGGCTGTTCTCCCTCTGTACCAGTCGCCTGGCCAGTATCACCCGTATGTCTCCTTTCGGTCCGGCGCGGCTGAGCGATCGCGAGCTGGAAGTCGATTTTCTCCAGCATACTACGCCTAGCGACCGAGTCACGCTGATCGCCACGGCGCCGTTGACCAGCAACGAGCAGTGGGATCTTTATCAACCTGGGGAGTGGCGTCTTTGGGACAGAGGGCAGGCTGTGCGCTATGGGCGCATCGCCGTGCCTGACAGGGCGACCGGCGGCGAGCGCATCCCGAACGGTTGAACTACCCTCGATATGAGCGGCCTACAGATCAACAGACGTTCAGAGGAGGTGACCATGAATTCAGAAACTAGTGGCAGTGGCCAGAACAACGATCCGCGGACGCCGGTAACACCGCCGGAGGAACTCGACAAGGGGATGGAAGGGCCCTTTGAAGGGGATTATCTCAAGGACGTCGATCCGAACAAGATCCGCGAGAAAATGGAAGAGGTCGAGCGTGGCGACTAGCCCTGAGGTTTCACTCGGCTGGCAGTGCAGCAGATCGGCTCAGTCCGGGCTGCTGTGACTGCTGTTCGGCAAGGTAGGCCCGCAGCTGACCCAGGGGCATGGGTCTTGCGAAGAAGTAACCCTGAAATTCATCGCACCGGTTGCTTGCCAGGAAGTCTCTCTGCGCCGCGGTTTCGACCCCTTCGGCAACGACCCGCAGTCCCAGTGTATGGGCAAGCCAGAGGATGCCCTGGACTATGGCTGCATCCGCGCGGCTGGTTTCGATTTCAGCGGTAAAGCTGCCATCGATCTTGATCTTCTGAACGGGAAGCTTGCGCAGGTAGCCCAGATTCGAAAACCCGGTCCCAAAGTCGTCTATGGCGATTAGCACGCCCAGCCTGCGTAGAACCTCCAGCGTTACCGTAGCACGTCCCATCTGCCTGAGCAGAAGACTCTCGGTGATCTCGAGTTCCAGGCGGCTCGGAGCTACCCCGTGGAGCGTGAGCGATTGCTGCACGTCATCTATGAAATCACGGCGCATCAGATGGAGACTGGAGATGTTGACCGCCATGGTCAGGTCCGGGTATCCCTCCAGGGCTAGCTGCCGGAGGTCCCGACAGGCGACATCGAGTACCCAGCGGCTGATCGGTATGATCTGGCCCGTTTCTTCGGCGAGCGGGATGAAGTCGCCGGGCGATACCAGACCGCGGCGGGGATGACGCCAGCGCAGCAGCGCCTCCACGCCCAGAACTCTCAGGCTGCGCGCACAGATCTTCGGCTGGTAGTACAGCTCGAGCTGCCCTCCGTCCAGGGCTTCCTGCAGGTCGTTGCGCAGGCGTAGCTTCTCTGAGGCGGTGTGATCGAGACTGGGGGCGTACCACTGACAGGTATTGCGGCCGTCAGCCTTGGCAGCGTACATGGCCAGGTCCGCCATCTGGACAAGCCGCTGCACTTGATCCACATCAGAGTTGTTGCAGGCCAGCCCGGCGCTGGCAGTGATATGGAACTCATGTCCGTCGACGACATATGGCCGGCTGACAGCCTCTAGTACCCGAGCGGCGAAATCCTCGATCTGGGATGGCTCGGCGCTGCCGAGGACCAGCAGGACGAACTCGTCTCCGCCAAGCCGTGCAACGGTGTCGCCCGGCGCCGCGAGCCGCTGCAGCCGCTCGGCAACCTCGACCAGAACCTTGTCCCCAACGTGGTGGCCATAGGTATCGTTGATGGGCTTGAACCCGTCCAGATCGAGCAGCATTACCGTGACTTCAAGACTCTCGGTGAGGATGCGGTGCTGTGCGGTGACCAGACGCTCATGCAAGAGCGAACGGTTCGGCAGACCTGTCAACGGATCGTGTTGGGCATGAAAGGTCAGCTGTGCCTGATAGGCCTGCGCGGCAAGATAGCCCGCATCGATGGCCCTGGCAGCATTTACCGAACTGCGCAGCGTCGCTCGCGTTACAACCACCAGAATGATCGAAGCCAGCAATAGAAGTGGTAGCAGCACCAGAAGCAAAGCATCGCCTGGCCGAGGCGGGTCCCATGTCAGGATGAGCTCGTGGCCGAAGAGAGTGGGCTTCGGAAGTGAAGCGGTGCCTGCATGTTCGCCAGTCCGCAGCCCTTCGATACCGTATTCCTTCCCCAGGTGGCTGAGTTTTGCTGGCAGGAGGAAATCGACGAATACCAGCACCGAGGGTGGGCCTGCTATGGGCAACACCGCAGGGTCATTGTCGTGAGTCATGGCCGCCAGGGCGATCAGCGCTGGTTGAGAGCCGATTTCCAGGAAGCCGGATAGGACCTCCTCCTGGTCCACCGTCTGGCGGGCGTGCTCGATCAGACCGTCCAGCTGCCCGCCGGCCCATTGGTGAACATCGAGCCTGGATAGCTCTCCTTCGACTACCGCATATACAGTGTCTCCATCGGGGGCGACCAAAAATACGCCCTCAAGCCCGAAGTTCTCGTACAACGAAGGACCGAGATTACGCCGTTCATATGCCCAGACGAGATCCAGCTGCATGTGCAGATGCTTGTACGCGTCGCCCCAGAAGGCATAGTCGGCAAGGGTGGTGTCTATCTGTCGTTGCCTTGCCTCCAGAACCTTCTTTACGTAAAAGCCGCTCTGGGCCGCAGCGTGGGCGTTCAATCGGATGGCCATCACTACCAGGCCGGTGCTCGCTGCCACGAATACCAACACCAGAATGATCGACATCAGGCGCAGCGATCGGCCTGTATTGCGGAAATGGGACAGGCTTGTCCCGGCTGGGTGTGGCTGCTGGGTGCTGGAGGTCATCCCTGGTCCACGAAGAAAATGGCGGAGAATGCCGTCCAACAGCATTCCTGAAAGGAGCATTATGCCATCATGTTGCCGGTTGTCCATGTTCTGACGGAGCCGCTCGTCATTTTGCTGACGGCGAATTTCCTTTCGATCGCCAGGCGGTCTGAACTCGCCTGCAGCTGGGTCCTCCAACTGATTAGGCATTTCCTTTCATGAGGAGGCAGTATGCAGGTACAGGTCAACAGCAATCATATCCAGGGCAGCGAGACGCTTCAGGAGTGGGTCGGCTCCGCGGTTACCAGCGAACTTTCCCGGTTCGAGGAGCTGCTAACCCGTGTGGAGATACACGTCAGCGACGAAAACGCACACAAGGGTGGCGATCAGGACAAGCGCTGCCAGATCGAATTTCGCCCCAAAGGGCACCAGTCGATGTCTGTGAGCCACAAGGCCGAGTCCTTGCGGCTGGCGGTCGACGGTGCCGCCGTGAAGGCGCGCCACGCACTGGAGCACCTGACTGGCAAGTTGCAGGCGCGGGTGATTTCACCCGGATTGCTGGATGATCCGCTTCTCGACGAAGGCACAGGTGCTGACAGGGATGCACTCATCGAAGAGGAATTTCTGACGCGGCAGGAGCGTTTGGACGGGGACTGAGCTTGCGGATCGCTACCTATAATATCAACGGAATACGCTCGCGCTTGCCCAACCTGCTGGATTGGCTGGCGCGAGAGGCCCCGGACATAGTCTGTCTGCAGGAGCTGAAGGCCGAATCGTCGGCTTTTCCAGTGAAGGACATCGATCAGGCAGGCTACCAGGCAGTCTGGCATGGTCAGAAAGCCTGGAATGGGGTCGCCATTCTTGCGCGCGATGCCGAACCATTGGAGATTCGGCGCGTATTGCCTGAGGACCCCGACCCCAGTCAAAGCAGGTATCTGGAGGCGGCGGTTCAAGGGTTGGTCGTCGGTTGTCTTTACCTCCCCAACGGCAACCCGCAGCCAGGCCCCAGGTTCGCCTACAAGCTGGAATGGATGGAACGGCTGCGTTCGCATGCCCAGACCCTGCTGGATACCGGCCACCCGGTCGTACTGGCCGGTGACTTCAACGTAATTCCTACCGACTTCGATATATACAATACCCGGTCCTGGAAGAAGGACGCTCTGCTCCAGCCGGAAACGCGGGCGCAGTTTCAGGCATTACTGGCGCAGGGGTGGACCGATTCGTTGCGCTACCTGTATCCCGAGGAGCGTATCTTCACCTTCTGGGACTATTTCCGCCATCACTGGGAGAGCGATTCAGGGCTACGGATCGATCACCTGCTGATTAGCCCGGATCTGGTCCCGCGTCTACGCGATGCCGGCGTCGACCGTTGGGTGCGGGGCGAGCCCAAGGCCAGTGACCATGCTCCCACCTGGATCGAGCTGGATGCCGGGTAGGCGCCAAGTGGTCGCGCATCCGGTATCATGAGCCCCGGCGTGTTAAGCCGCTGGTGGCCGGCAGAGGCCTGTGTTGAACCTGGACCGAGGTAATTGATGCTCCGGATAGTGCTGGTATCGCTTTGCTCGCTGGCTATTCTGGTCAACAGCATCTGGGCGTTGCTCGCGCTTTGGTACCAACTTCCCTGGAGTCTTGCCGCGCGGTTGGCAACCTGTGCTCTCTGGCTGCTAGGCACTATCGGCGTCTTGTTCATGCTCTGGAGCGGGACCTATCTCTGGGCAATTCTGGCGTACCTTGCGATGTTCGTTCTGATCATGCTGTGGTGGGGGCGGCTGGAACCGACCCACGAACGTGACTGGGCGGATGATCTGGCTCGAATCACCACCGGTGTCATCGATGGCGACCGGGTTGCCCTCAGCGATGTGCGTAATTTCCACTGGCGTACGCTAACCGACTATGACGTGCGCTGGGAGTCCAGGGAATATGATCTGTCCAGGCTGCGGTCGGTCGATCTGATCACCTCGCAATGGGGCCTTCCTGGCGTCGCCCACATCCTCGTGTCCTTCGGCTTCGACGATGGTCGGTTCATCACCTTCACGGTCGAGATCCGTCGTACTCGGGATCAGAGCTTTTCCGCGATCGGCGGCTTTTTCAAGCAGTTCGAGTTGAATGTGCTGGCTTCCGACGAGCGCGATGCGGTACGTCTGCGGACCAATGTGAGAGGGGAAGAGGGCAGGATTTATAGTATTCAGATGTCCGAACGTGCAATGCGTCGGCTGTTCATTGCCTATGTGGAGGAAGCCAACCGGCTTGCCAGGGAGCCACGGCATTACCATACCATCACAGCCAACTGTACCATCATCGTCTACAACATGATGGCCGAAATCATCAAGGGGCTGCCGATGGATGTGAGGTTATTCCTTTCCTCCCACCTGCCGTCCTACATCAAGGAACACGGCGGGCTTGTCGACCGTCCGCTGGAAGAGCTGCAGCAACTGGGCCGCTTCACTGAGCGGGCTCGCGAAGCGGATCAGGCGGAGGACTTTTCCTGGCGAATCCGCCAGGGCGTTCCGGGCTGGGATGTCCCGGGCGACCGTTAGCCCGCCTTGCTGCGTACGCTGTCACTCATGAGCACACCTGCCCAGCGAGTCTGCGGCGATGCGTCCAGTGCGAGCTTGGCGATCATGGTCAACGGGATCGATAGCAACATGCCGACCGGGCCGAACACATAGCCCCAGATCATCAGGGATATCAGCACCACCAGCGGTGAAAGACCCAGGCTTCTGCCCATGTAGCGGGGCTCCAGAACGTTGCCAATTACCGTGTTTACCACTACGTATAGCCCCAATACACCGAGCCCGGCAGGTAGTCCGAGCCCCAGCAGGGCGATAAGCACTGCCGGAACGGCCGCAATGATCGAGCCGATCGTCGGAATGAAATTGAGCAGTCCCGCCAAAATGCCCCAAAGAATGGCGAAATCCACCCCGATCAGCGCCAGGCCTACGCCCACGATCAGGCCGGTCAACGCACTGGCAGCAGTCTTTATCAGCAGATAGCGGTAGACCGAACGCAGGAAGCGCCGAGCTCTCACCCGACCCCGCCGACGGTTGGGGAACGCGACGTTCAACTTGTCTGACAGGGTGCGCTCTTCGAGCAGCAGGAACATGAAGGCCAGCAGTACCAGCAGTGTGCTTGCGGTGAATTGGCCAATGCCGCCGGCAATCGCTCGAGCCGCTCCGGTTATGGTTCCGGTGGCGGGCAGAGGAAGCGCTTCGGGCAGCACCTCCGGTGGTATGCCCCTTGCGTCAGCGAATGCTCGCAGTTCGGTGATCCATCCGGTGAACCGCGCCTGGTAGAGTGGCGCCTGGGTGGCCATGCTCTCGGCCGCGCTCTGCAGTGCCAGAAACAGCAGGAAGAAGCTGAAGCCGACTACCGAGAACAGAACCAGTACGGCAAGCGGGCCGGGAATGCCCCGACGCTGCATCCAGGTCAACGGTGGTGCGCTGATGATCGCCAGAAAGGCTGCAAGCAGGAGCGGGGTGAGAATATGACTGATTGCCTTGAATCCCGCGAGCACCACCACCAGCGCCGCTGCACCCAGCAGCGTCTGCCAGCCAGTCGAGAATTGTGGGGCGGGGGGTTGCGTTGATGGCAGCATTGTAGTCCCTTAACAGATCCGCGCGCCTTCAGGCGCGTCCACGAGCTAGCAGGTAGTTCTTCAGAGGAGAAACGCATGGATATCTTCATGCAGGCGGCTATCGACGAAGCCCGCGCAGGCCTTGCGGAAGGTGGAATCCCCATTGGTTCGGTGATCGTACATGACGGTCGTATCATTGGTCGAGGCCACAATCGTCGTGTGCAGCAGGGCAGCCCGATTCTACACGGCGAGATGGATGCTTTTGCCAACGCCGGCAGACAGCCGGCCGAGGTCTATGCGCAGGCCACGCTGTATACCACGCTGTCACCCTGCTCGATGTGTACTGGAGCCATCCTTCTCTATGGCATCCCTCGTGTCGTTATCGGTGAGAATCACACCTTTCTTGGCGAAGAAGAGTTGCTGCGATCGCGGGGCGTCGACGTAAGCGTGTTGCAATCCGAAGAGTGCATCGAGCTGATGCGAGGCTTCATAACAACGCACCCTCAGCTCTGGAATGAAGATATCGGCGAGATCAGCTAGCCGCCTGTACTGCAGGGCAGGGGATCCGGTCATGGCAGCGGTGCCTTGTCCAATCCATCCACCGAGAAATATTGCGGATGACGTTGAAGAAACGCAGCATCTGCGTTCGCCTGGGCTGCGGCGGTCGAGGCTTCCAGCCCGGGGTTGAATGCGTTCATGATGCGGTCGGGGGCGTAGGCGATATCCCCTGCGTCCGGCTGTGGATTTCGCCTGCGGTCGCGCAGTTGTCCTCGGAAGTAGATTTCTACCCGCAACGTCAGGGCCCAACGCGCATCGAAGTTGCTGTCCCTGCTGAAGCGCAGCTCGGGTACCGCATCGAAAAACAGGATGTCGCGATGCAGATTGCGCCGGTACTGCGTCAGCAGAATGTAATCGTTCATGCGAGGTTGGGATAGGCTCGAACCGGCTGCGATGGCCGCATAACGTAGCGCGCTGCGACGACCCAGGACGTGGAAGAGCTCGACCGACTCGGCGAATTCCAGCGTGTCGTAGCGCTCCTGCCACTGGATGTTGGTTACGAAACGCAGATGACGGTTTTCGTCCACGGGGCGGCCGATGTCCAGACGGGTCCGTGCAGAGTAACCATTACTGTTGAACCAGGACGCGCGGTTGAAGGACTCGAGTTGCCACGGACCTGCCCCAATATCCCAGAGCCGTTCCGCGGTCAGGCGTACGTAAGGGTCCAGCGGGAAGCGAAACCGAATGCCGGCACTGGCATTGGTGTCCCAACCCAGAGTTCGGTCTTCTTCGCCTATGCCTTGCGACAGCCCGATGATCGAGTTGCCGCTGTCGCGCTGGTCCGGGCGGATGCGGCTCGCCTGCTGCTCCGTGAGCGTCCCCTGGGTCTCATCGGGATCACTTTCGATTATCAAACGCAGCCGCTCCTTGGTGGTCGGCAGGTCGAGTCGAAAGCGCACTCGGGTGTCGTGGTCCATGTCGTCACCTTCGAGCCACTCGAATTCCTGGCTCAGGCGAAGGAAGGACCGATTGCGGGTATATAGGTGATCTTCAGTGCCGAAGAAACCGTCGATTCCGCGCGCCGTATTGTCTACCCAGCGTGACACTGTTTCGTGGACCGGGGTGACCTTGTCCACGGTCCAGTCGGGGAGGTCGGAATCACCTTCGATATCTTCGTCGTGCTCTTCGAGTTCTTCGTGCTGCGCGAAATCATCTGCTTCGCCAGTATCAGCGCAGATGCCAAAAGACATTACCACCAGCAATCCAGCCAGCAACCGCTTTCGCATTGTTATACTCCGTGCCCTGAGCGCATTGTAATACTACTGACAAAGAAATAACGGAGTGGTTTAGCCATGCCCAGTCTTTCCCACGGAGTAGAACTTGACGAGCGTGAATGCGAGTTCAACGCAGTGCGCGCCCAGGGCTCCGGCGGGCAGAACGTCAATAAGGTGTCCAGCGCCGTGCACCTGCGCTTCGACATACGCGCCTCGAGCCTGCCGGATTTTTTCAAGGAACGGCTACTGGCGCTGTCTGACCAGCGCATCACCCGTGATGGGGTGATAGTCATCAAGGCTCAGCAATACCGTACTCAGGAACAGAACCGGGATGACGCCCTGGCACGCCTGGTAGAGCTGATTAACGCTGCGGTCGTGATACAGAAGCGACGCAGGCCGACCAGGGCGAGCAAGGCGTCAAAGCAGAAGCGCGTAGACAGCAAGACCGCCCGCGGCAAGCTCAAGAGCCTGCGCGGGCGCGTCGATCCTTGAAAGGGCGCCGCTCGGAACGCGTTCAGGCCGCACTCAGCTTGCGGTTGGCTGCGCCACGCCGGGTCACCAGCGTTTTACCCCTCGTCTCGTCAATCGTGTACTGACGGGCTTTAACAGTGCTGACGTAGTGCCAGTCAGCTTGCGCTTCCTCGGCGGTGAAGGTAACCACCATAAACCCGCGTTGATTGGCGTTGAGGTATTCAAGATCGTCAACCAGCGTCGTGATGGCCTGCTCCGTCTGGCCAATCAGCTCCGCCGGCACTCCAAGATATTCCTCCAGGCCTGGGGAGGTGACCGAGGCGGTAGCGAACTCAACGCCTGCCGCGGTGCCATCCAGTGTTCGGAGGTTGTTGGCCCAGCCGTTATGGGTGTCCCCCGCCAGGACCACGAGGTTCTTGTCCAGGGCCACGCTAGTGCCGAGCACTACTTCGCGCTCGTAGGCGTAACCGTCCCAGGCATCCAGATTGTAGGGCACAAGAGTTTCGACCCTGGCCCGTTCCTGCAGGGTTACGCTCGGGTCGCCGCCAGCCAGGCGCAACTTGATTGCCACCAGTTCACCGAAGGCAGTGAGTAGATCGGCCCCCGGATTGAGCAGGGAGCTGAGCAATTCGGCGGGGAGAAGCATTCGTCCCATCAGTACCTGCTGACCAAGTACCTGCCAGGTTGCAGTGGAAGTGGCCAGTCGTGCCTGGAGCCAGTTCAGCTGCTCCTGACCGAGCAGGGTTCGCTGTCGGTCGCCGATGTCACGGGCAAAGGCTGCGGCATCGAAACCGGACTGGGTTATGTAGTTGGCGTAGTCCAGTTGCTCGTCGCGACCGATGACTCTGGTATCCAGCATGTGCAGGCTCACCAGGTCACCGTAATCGAAGCTGCGATAAATGGTCTCCTCGTCATCTGCCCGTGCCGGGCGAATCGGCATCCATTCAAAATACGCTTGTAGCGCCGCCAGCTTGCGCTCGGTGAAATCCCCCTCGTCCTGGTCGTGGTTCTCTGCACCCTCGCGCCAGGTATCGTTAGTGATCTCGTGGTCATCCCAGACGGCAATGAAGGGAGCGCTGGCATGCAGCGCCTGAAGGTCCGCGTCCGTACGGTACAGCGCATAACGCTTGCGATAGTCAACCAGGGTCAGCGTTTCCGTGTCGTTGTCAGCGGGCAGGCTGCGTCCCAGTGCAGCGGCATCGGCGGTGCCATAGCCCCCGGTGCCGTATTCATAGATGTAATCTCCGAGGTGTATGACGGCATCGAGGTCGGCGACCCTGGCTGCCTCCGCATACACATGGAAATAACCGGTCGGGAAGTTCGAGCAGGACATTACCGCGAAGCGAACCTGCTCGACCCCGGCACTGGGCAGCGTTTTCATTCGACCTGCCGGGGAGGTGACTCCGTTCGAACGGAAGCGGTAATGGTATTGCCGGCCGGGGAGCAGGTTTTGTACGTCGACCTTGAGGGTATAATCACGCGTTGCGCTGGTGCTGGCGCTGCCGGCATGCAGAAGCTCGGCGAAATCCGCAGTGCTGGAGACCTCCCACTGAATCTCGATGTCGCTCGTATCGTCCCCGACCGGGCTCACCCTCGTCCAGATTATGATGCGATCACTGAGCGGGTCACCGCTTGCAACGCCATGGTCGAAACTGACCTGGCGCTGGGGCAGTGGGGACGGAGTCGGTCTGGAGGAAGAACTGCTGTCGAGACAGCCCTGAAGTCCTGTGGAAACGACGACGCCGCCTAGTGCGTACCCCGAAATGCGCAGGAAGCTGCGCCGTGTGATGTCCTTCATTGGGAGCTCCGTTTAAAAGCAGCGATTTGCTGAAAACGGAGCGATCCTGGCAGGTAATTGTTACAAGAATGCGGGCTACTGGTCTTCCTGCCGCATCTCCTGCAAGCGCCGCAGCCGCTCCTGCTGTTCCTTGAGCACGGCGCGGATTTCCTCAACGACCGAGTCGACGTCGGCAGGACCTTCTGCAGGCGCCACCTGACCGGTAAGCACGCTATCCGGGGTAAGCTCTCCGGCCTCGAAGAGATTCCACATCTCGGCTGCGTATTGCGTATCGAGCAGCTCGGGAGCGTATTGGCCGTAGTACTGCCGCATGTTGTTCACGTCACGCTCCAGCATGGCTCGGGCGTTGTTGTTTGCCGCTGCGTCCACCGCCTGGGGCAGATCGATGATCACCGGACCCCAGGTATCGACCAGGACGTTGAACTCGGACAGGTCGCCATGTACCAGCCCGGCACAGAGCATGAGCTTGACGTATTCCATCATGACCGCATGATCTTCCCGTGCCTGCTCTGCAGACATGGCAACGTCATTCAGACGAGGAGCGACACCGCCGTCGTCATCGGTTACAAGCTCCATCAGCAGTACGCCCTCGAAGCAGCCGTACGGCTGGGGTACGCGAACCCCGGCGGCGGCCAGCCTATAAAGCGCGTCGACCTCGGCGTTCTGCCAGGCCTCTTCCTGCTGGGCGCGGCCATAGCGCGAGCCCTTTTCCATGGCCCGGCCACGGCGCGAGTTGCGAACCTTGCGCCCTTCCTGATACAGCACCGCCTGCTTGAAGCTGCGCTTGGCGGCTTCCTTGTAAACCTTGGCGCAGCGGATCTCTTCGCCGCAACGAACAACGTATACGGATGCTTCTTTTCCGCTCATGAGCGGCCGGATCACTTCGTCGATCAGGCCGTCTTCGACCAGTGGCTGAATTCTGCTGGGTATTTTCATACCGCCCGTTATACAGCAACTGGCGCCGGCTGATAATCGTCCAGGCACTGAAAGCATGGCGAAGCGCGTAGTGCTTCACATGAACCACTGGGCTATGGCTTCGCGGATTAGACCGTCACGCTGGCTCGGGCGCGGTACCCAGTTGCGCCACGACTGGCTCGCGTTCATCAGAAACTCGAACAATGGCAGGTGCTGGCGCAGTACCCGTCGCTTGCGATGGCTTATGACGGGATTGAAATAACCGAAGTAGTCCAGCATCTGCCGGGGGTTCTTGCGTACCCAGAGCCACGAGCCCATTTCCAGAGTGAAGGGCAGGTAAAGATTGTCCGGATACTTCTCCTGCGACTCGTCATACAGGTAGTCCCAGAGATCGCCGTGGGTGGTGTACTGAACCGACTGGGGTTCGATGATGTAGGGATGATGATGCGGATAGGCGCGCTCGTAGAGCCGCTTGAACGCCATCACTTCAGCGATGTTGTCGATGGGCTTGTGGCTGCGCGCGTAGCTGCACCAGAGCCGGTCCCGACGGCCGAAGCCACTGTGGCAGTCGATGCTGAGGGAGAAGGGCGCTGGCAGCAGGCTGGCGCGCACCGTTTCGATTAGCGCCAGCGCCTCGATTTCCATCGGATCGCCTCGCGCGCCTCGATACCAGGGAAGGCGCGGCGTCAGACGATGCCCTGCGACCAGCCAGGGCGTCGGCCCCATGGCGTCCACCGGGGCGTTGCGCATCAGATCGACGCCGTTGAGGTTGCTGCGTTGGCGATGCCATATCCCGCCCGGATTGACCATCGGCATGAACACCAGGCGCACCCGTTCCAACTGGCGCCGCAATTGATCATCCCAGTCCAGCCTGTGTATCAGGCTGTGCATCCAGGACAGCAATACCTGTGTTCCGATCCGCTCCACGCCGTGGACACCGCCGAAGAACCCCACTACCGGAGCCTGTTCATTCCGACTGCCCAGTTCGATGACGCGTACGGGAATATCTATGCCGGGTGCAACCGTGACCCGATGCAGCACTCGTTGGCGCAGGTGGCGCGCGCCGAGGCGTAGCAAGTCCTCAAGCTCTAGGTGTTCCGGCAGATGGTGCAGGAGCTGTTGTTGCAGTTCGGCCATGATCAGCTGTCAACGAGGTTGTGACAGCACTGTGACATAGCGATATTGCAGGGGCATGACAGGCCATGGCAGGCCTGTCGCCGACTGCGAGCGTCGGTCAGTCGCGTAGCGCACCGTAGAGGATCGCACGCAATTCCTGGCGTAGGGGATAGCTTGAAGAAGGGATGAGCTGGGTCATGAAGATCATCAGCAGGTCTTCGACCGGATCGATGAAGAAGCTGGTGCTGGCCATTCCGCCCCAGCCGTATTCGCCCGGTGAGCCGACGGTCTGCGACTTGGCCACGTCCAGCTTGACCGAGAAGCCCAGCCCGAAGCCGGTGCCGTCATAGGGTGTTTCGCTGAACGAGCCGGCCGCTGCCAGAGAAGGCAGGTCAAGACTGTTCGGAAGGTGATTGAGTCGCATGAATTCCAGAGTCTTCCGGCCGATGATGCGAACGTTTTCGAGAGCGCCGCCGTTGGCCAGGGCCTGCGCAAAGCGGTAATAATCATCGATGGTAGAGACCAGCCCGCCGCCACCCGACAGATACCCGTTTTCGCTGGTGAAATGAGACGCTTGCGGGTCGTCCTGCAGGCTGAAGCGATCGCCAGCCTGATACTGGTAGCAGGCAGCGAATCGGTCGACCTTGCCGGCCGGCACGGTGAAGAAGGTGTCGACCATCCCCAGCGGTTCGAAAATAAAGCGTCGGAAATACTCGTCCAGCGGCATTCCCGAGATGACCTGTATCAGATATCCGCACACGTCGGTCGCCACCGAATAATTCCAGGCGGTGCCCGGCGAGAATTCCAGTGGCAGCCGTGACAGCTCATCAACCAATCGCTCCAGGGAATGGCCGGTGCCGCCATCGAGCCGCAAGGCGCGATAAGCAGCGTCGACGTTGGTTCGATTCATGAAACCGTAGGTCAGGCCAGACTGGTGGGTGAGCAGGTCACGTATGGACATGGGCCGCTGCACCGGAGTTGTAAGAAAGTTCGGATGCACGCCAGCTTTGTAAACCCGCAGCTTTTCCCAGGAGGGGATGTACCTGTGCATCGGATCATCCAGCAGAAAGCGACCCTGCTCGTACAGCTGCATAAGGGCAATCGAGGTGATCGGTTTGGTCATCGAATAGATCCGGAACAGCGTATCACGCTGAACCGGCCTGCCGCGCTCGACGTCCATCAGCCCATGCATCGACAGATACGCGACTTCGCCTCGCCTGGCCACCAGCGTCATGGCGCACGGCAACCTGCCCGGTCGCACATACCGTTCTTCGAGAAACTCGCCCAGCCGGGAGAGTCTGTCAGTGTCGAGTCCGGCGATCAGGTTGGGTTGGGTCATCTGCTTGGCTCAGTAAGTGTTGGCGAAGCCTGGGATGATACTTCAATGCTTCGGCCGGAGACGACAAGGTGATGGGTAGCGCTCTATGAGACGCCCTCCGGCAATTGAAAAATATCACCTGCCGGAGCCCTCTCGGCCTATTGCCGACTCGCTGGCCGGCACAGTAAAAATCGCGCTCCGAAGCAACCTGAGGTAGCCGATGAAATGAGCCAATCGTCACCCTGTCTGGACTGCGGCGCATGCTGTTCCACTTTCAGGGTTTCCTTCTATTGGGCCGAGACGGATGCCTCTCCCCATGGCACTGTCCCCGCCCTGCTTACCGAGCAAGTCAACGCCCATTACAGCTGCATGCGGGGTACCAATAATCCTCATCCGCGATGTGTCGCGTTGATCGGAAATATTGGTGAAGGGGTCCGCTGCAGCATCTACGAGAAACGTTCGAGCACCTGCCGCGAGTTTGCCTATCACGGGGAAGGGGGCGTGGCTAGTCCTGCCTGTCAGCGGGCCAGGGCTCTGCATGGACTGCCCCCGCTGCCCTTCGACCCGCAGGGGCCTGAGCTGATACCGATCATTGCCGCGTGATTCAGCCTGGCGCGCCGGCACTGCCATAGTCAGCTACCACCGCATGGACGAGGTACAGTTTTCGCACGCTGTCGACAGTCAGCACGAAGGGGTAGATGTCCGGCTGACCCATGCTCCGGCTCAGCACGTTGAGTACGCTGCTGAGCTGAATCCAGCGGTTGATGAAGGCCAGAAAGACTACCTTGTCGGCGTTGCCCTCGAGCCCGGCCAACTGGCTGCTGTCGAAAGGATCGGTATGCAGGGCGAGCGCGTCGAGCTGAATACCAAAGTCCATCGCCACATTGAGTGTATCGGTCATGTGAAGATAATGAGCCCAGGTTTCCGCCCAGTCTTCCCAGGGGTGGGTCGAGGCGTAGCTGCTGATGAAGCGGGTGTTCCAGTCCGCCGGGGGTCCATTTTCGTAGTGCCGTGCCAGTGCCTGCTGGTAGTCTATCCGGTCATCGCCAAAGACGGCCCGCACTGGTTCCAGCCAATGCGAGTCGCGCACCAGTCTGTCCCAGTAGTAATGGCCGGATTCATGACGGAAATGGCCGAGGAGGGTGCGGTAGGGCTCATGCATGTTTTCACGTACCCGCTCACGGTGGGCAGGGTCAGCTTCGTCCATGTCGAGGGTAATGACCCCATCAGCGTGGCCGGTCATCACCGGATCCTGCCCTGGCAGCTGGCGCAGCATGTTGAATCCCAAGCCTTTCTCGGGATCGAGCTTGCGCGATACGACAGGCAGGCCGAGCAGCATCAGTTGCGCCACCAGCCGCCGCTTGGCCTGTTCGGCACGCATCCAGTGCGCCGCGTTGTCAGCCAGATTCAGGTCGGGGATTGTCATGTTTAGTGAGCAGGCTACGCAGAAGGGTGCGGCGGCTGGATCGGTAACCAGCCAGTTGCATTGCGCTGGGCTGTGCAGGTTGGCACAGCGGGCGAAGCGACGAGGACTAGCGTCCTGATCGGTAACCGGTCGCCAGAGATTGTCCTCCGCAGGCTCGATATTCAACAGGTTGCCCTGATCCGGATCGAAGCCGAGCTCCGAACCACAACGCAGGCAGGTGGTGTTGTCAAAGAACAGTGCCTGGCCGCAGCGGCAACGTTGCACATGTCCGTTTGGGTGATAGTCGAATAGCTGACTACCTTCGCTGCGTTTGACCAACTGATCGAAGTAACTCATGGGGTGCTCCGGACAAAGCCTGAAACACCCATGGGGTTCAGGATGTTATCTGGCTCTGTTCCTGTGTCTGTGTGGCCTCTTCCGGCTTTGCGAAATAGGTGCGGCGTATGGCCTCGTGCAGGTCGGTGAAGTCGATCTGTATTTCGTCCACGAAAGCGTGCAGCAAGTCTGGTTCTGCCGCCAGGCGTGGTATCTCTGCTTCGGCAATATGGCGCAGGCAGGATTCCACTTCTTCCAGTGCCTGCTGATGACGAGGCAGGCTGCGCAGCGCCTGGGCGAGGCGCTCCAGAGAGCAGGAAACGGCTCGTGGAAACGCTCGGTCCTGCAGCAGAAACCGCAGCACATCCGGCCCGCGAATACGCAACCGCACGTGCTGACGGTACATCTGATAGCCGCTGAGCGACTTGAGTACGCTCATCCATTGCAGGGTCTCGAAGGGCGTGAGTTCTTCCGGGCTGCGTGGCAGCAGGTTGGCCGAGCGCACGTCGATGATCCGGGTGGTCATGTCGGCACGTTCGATTTGACGTCCTAACATGAGGAAGGTTCGCACCTGAGTGTAGCTCAGCGTCCCTTCGATAAGCCCGTTAACAGTCTGACAGCTGCGTATGACCCGGCTCAGAAACGCGTCTCGGCGGCGCGGTGAGATGCCCCCGGCCACCTGCTCCTTGACACTCAGAAACAGCTGATTGATTTCTTCCCAGATTTCCCTGGGGATAACGTCCCGAGTGGTCCGCAGATTTTCCCGGGCCGCACGTAATGAGCACAGTATCGAGCCGGGATATCGCTCGTCGCCGCACATGAAGGCCAGCACACTGGCCTCGTCCCGGTTGCTGTAATACTCGTCGAACAGCTCGTCATTGCCGGTGATGGCGATGATCTCCGACCAGCCGAGCTTGGTGGCCCGGGGCAGATCGAGCATGAGGTGGCTGCTCACGCTCAGTAGCCGGGCGGTGTCTTCGGCCCGTTCGAGATAGCGAGCCAGCCAGTAGATGTTTTCTGCAACGCGTGAAAGCATGATCAGTTTCCTGCCAGGTCGACGATCCAGGTGTCCTTGCTGCCGCCACCCTGGGATGAGTTCACCACCAGCGAACCCTTGGTCAACGCCACTCGGGTCAGTCCCCCGGTGGTTACCCAGGGCGTTTCGCCGGACAGGATGAAGGGCCGCAGGTCCACATGCCGCGGTTCCATCTCGCTGCCGCAAAGCGTCGGCGAGGTGGACAGGCTAAGGGTCGGCTGGGCCATGTAATTGCGTGGATTGGCCCTGATCAATTCGGCAAAGGTTTCCCGTTCCTTTTTGGTGGAATGGGGGCCGATCAGCATGCCGTAGCCGCCGGACTCGTTGGCCGGCTTGACGACCAGCTTGTCGAGATTGTCGAGTACGTAGCGGCGGTCGTCCTCGAACATGCACAGATAGCTCGGGACGTTAGGTAACAGGGGTTCCTGATCGAGGTAGTACTTGATCAGGGCGGGTACGAACGCGTAGACCACCTTGTCATCCGCCACGCCTGCTCCAGGCGCATTCGCCAGCGCGACGTTGCCCTTGCGCCAGGCTCGCATCAACCCGCGAACGCCGAGTATGGAGTCGGGGTTGAACACTTCCGGGTCAATGAACATGTCGTCAACCCGGCGATAGATAACGTCGACCCGGCTCAGACCATCGATCCGTCGCATGTAGACGCAGTCATCATCGCCCACAACCAGATCCGAGCCTTCCACCACCTCCACCCCCATCTGCTGGGCAAGATAGGCGTGCTCGTAGTAGGCGGAATTGTAAATTCCGGGTGTCAGAATGACGATGCAGGGATCGTCGTCCGGGCGGGGTGACATCGAGGCGAGCATGTCGTAGAGCTGCGACGTGTAATCGTCTACCGGCTGGATCCGCCCGGTAGCGAACAGCTCCGGCATCACGCGCTTGGTAACGTTGCGGTTTTCCAGCATGTAGGACACGCCGGAGGGAACCCGCAGATTGTCTTCAAGCACGTATAGTGTGCCGTCCTTGTCACGTACCAGATCCGACCCGCAGATGTGCGCCCAGACATTGTGGGGGGTATGGATGCCGACGCACTGCGGTCGGAAATTGACCGATTCGGCGAGAATTTCGGCGGGGAAAACCTTGTCCTTCACCACCTTTTGCTCATGGTAGAGATCATCTATGAACATGTTGAGCGCCTGGACTCGCTGCTTGAGTCCGGCTTCGGTCTTCTGCCATTCAGCAAGGGGAATGATTCTGGGAACGATATCGAAGGGCCAGGCGCGGTCGATCATGCTCCCTTCGGTATAAACGGTAAAGGTAATGCCCATCAGTTGGATCGCCACTTCCGCAGCGGCCTTGTGCTCGGCCAGTTCCCGTGCATCCAGGTTGGCCAGATACTGACATAGCATGGCAGCTTCCGGCCGAGGCTTGCCGGAGCGATCGATGAGCTCGTCGTAAAAGCCCTTCGACGCATAGTTTTCCCAGTTTACTTTGCTCATTCAGCTACTCTGTTCGCCCAGGGGTGATAGGGTGAATCGCTGCAATTGCCATACCATCGCTCTCGTATGTGGCCTCGGACACCTCTTCCTTCGACAGCGCGACGGTAGGCTATGCTGAGCGAATGGACCTCTGTCGGAGGCTGGCAGCGCGTTAACGCAATTGTCGTGTTGCCCGTACTAGCCTTGTGGCACACCCATTGCTTCGATCTTCAATCCGAACTTATACCGGGACTGCGCCAATGACCATCCGTGTAGCACTCAGACATACGACTCGATATGCATTTTCCAAGCCCGTGTCGGTAGCGCCGCACCAGATCCGCCTGCGCCCGGCGCCCCATTGCCGCACGCCAGTCGAGGCCTACAGCATGAAGGTTACCGGCGGGGACATGTTCATCAACTGGCAGCAGGACCCCTTTGGAAACCATGTAGCACGCGTGGTCTTTCCTGAAAAGATAGACCATCTCAGCGTAGACGTTGAATTGATAGCACCCATGACGGTGATCAATCCTTTCGACTTCTTCGTAGAGGATTACGCCGAGCACTTCCCGTTCAACTATCCCGAAGGGTTGCGCAAGGAGCTCGGCCCCTACCTGGAGAAGCCAGAAGCGGGGCCGCTTCTGCGAAAGTGGCTCGAGAGCATCAGCACCGAAAAAACCGCGATCACCAGCTTTCTGGTGGATATAAACCAGAAACTCTCACAACACATCGAGTACCTGATTCGCCTCGAACCGGGCGTGCAGACCGAAGAGGAAACTCTTGAGCTGAAGCGGGGCTCATGTAGAGACACCGCCTGGCTGCTGGTGCGCATTCTGCGGGAACTGGGGCTCGCTGCACGCTTTGTCTCGGGTTATCTGATTCAGTTGACGGCCGATGTGAAGGCGTTGGACGGGCCTTCGGGTACTGAAGTCGACTTCACCGACCTGCACGCCTGGACCGAAGTGTTCGTTCCCGGTGCGGGCTGGATCGGTCTCGATCCAACTTCCGGCCTGTTCGCCGGGGAAGGGCACCTGCCGCTGGCTGCCACGCCCGAACCATCGAGCGCTGCGCCCATTACCGGTGCAACCGAGCCTTGCGAAGTCGATTTCGAGTTCACCATGAGCGTCACTCGGGTGCATGAGGACCCCCGCGTCACCAAACCCTATACGGAAGAGCAGTGGGAGCGGATCGATGCGCTCGGAAAGGAAGTCGATGCGCAGCTCGATGCACTGGATGTGCGCCTGACCATGGGCGGTGAGCCCACTTTTGTGTCAGTCGACGACATGGATGCACCAGAATGGAACACGGCGGCCCAGGGGCCGACCAAGCGCGCATTGTCCGAGCAGCTGCTGAAACGACTGAGACCGATTTTCGCTCCCGGTTCGCTCATTCATTATCAGCAGGGAAAATGGTATCCGGGCGAGCCGCTGCCCCGCTGGGCTCTTGCCTGTTACTGGCGGCGCGACGGCGTGCCGGTTTGGCAGGATGACCGTTGGCTTGCCGACATGTCGCGCGATTACGACATCGTCGAGGACGATGCGCGGATATTCGCCCGTGAACTGGTAGGGCGCCTTGGCCTCGCGGACAAGTTTCTGATTCCCTGCTACGAAGATGCGTATTACTACCTCTGGCTGGAGCGTCAGCAGCCGGTG
This sequence comes from Pseudomonas sp., assembly GCA_030603065.1. Taxonomy (GTDB): domain Bacteria; phylum Pseudomonadota; class Gammaproteobacteria; order Pseudomonadales; family Pseudomonadaceae; genus Halopseudomonas. The sequence continues at coordinate 6,146 of JAUVYN010000031.1, read as the reverse complement.
GACATTGATTTGCACGAAGAGGACCTCGGGGATGACGAGGAGCGTGCCCGTCTGGCTCGTTTGCTCGAACGCGGCCTTGACAGTTTGACCGGGCTGGCCTTGCCGTTGGCGCGGCGTCTGGATGGCAAAGGCTGGGAGAGCGGGGCGTGGCCGGTACGCCGAGAGCACCTGTTTCTGGTGCCGGGCGATTCGCCGATGGGTTTGCGTTTGCCCCTCTCGGCGCTGCCGGTCAGCAAGCGCGACGAGCCGTTGCCTCGTTCGCTGTTCGAGCCGTTGCCCGCACTGGCGGACATTCATGGGGAGGTCGCCAGCCGCTACAACGAGGCCCAGGCAGCCAGGATCAGGCAGAGCGGACTGCATCACCAGGGCGCGGCGCAGGACTGGCAGGAGCAGCAGCCGGACATGATCGACTCCGGGGTGATCGGCACCGCACTGTGCATCGAGCCGCGCGATGGGAAACTCTTCGTGTTCCTGCCGCCGCTTGGTCAGCTGGAGGACTACCTCGAACTGCTTGCGCACATCGAGCAGACGGCCGCCCATCTGAACATGCCGGTGTGCGTCGAAGGTTATCCGCCGCCGTCCGACCCGCGTCTGGAAAAATTCATGATCACTCCGGACCCCGGGGTAATCGAAGTCAACGTAATGCCCGCCGATGGCTGGAACGAACTTGTCAGCAATACCCGGGTTCTTTACGAGCAGGCGCGATTGACGCGGCTGGGTACCGAGAAGTTCATGCTCGATGGCCGCCATACTGGTACCGGTGGCGGTAATCACGTAACGCTCGGAGGCCGTACGCCGGCCGATTCGCCATTCCTGCGCAGGCCGGACCTGCTCGGTAGCATGCTCACCTTCTGGCAGCACCATCCGAGCCTGTCGTACCTGTTTTCCGGTCTGTTCATCGGGCCCACTAGCCAGGCACCCAGGGTGGATGAGGCGCGCCATGAAGCAATCTACGAGCTTGAGATTGCGCTCGCGCAGATGCCGGAGGGAGAGATTCCCCAGCCGTGGCTGGTCGATCGGCTACTGCGCCACCTTCTCACCGACATCACCGGCAACACCCATCGGGCTGAATTCTGTATCGACAAGCTGTACTCGCCGGATACCGCAACCGGCCGGCTGGGGCTTCTTGAGCTGCGCGGCTTCGAAATGCCGCCGCATGCCGAGATGAGCCTGATGCAGCAATTGCTGATTCGTGCACTGGTGGCTCGTTTCTACGCCAGTCCCTACCGCAAGCCACTGGTGCGCTGGGGGACCGCGCTGCATGACAAGTGGATGATGCCGCATTTCATCTGGGCGGATCTGGGTGAGGTGATAGCGGACTTGCGCGAGCACGGATTCGGCTTTGAACTCGACTGGTTCAAGCCATTCCTCGAGTTTCGCTTTCCGCAGGTGGGCGAGGTTCGCTACCAGGGGGTGGGGCTGCACCTACGCCAGGCGATCGAGCCATGGCACGTGCTGGGCGAGGAGGTCAGTGGCGGAGGTACGGCGCGCTACGTGGATTCGTCAGTCGAACGTATCGAGGCCAAGGTCACCGAATTCAATCCGGCCCGCCATGTTCTGACCTGCAACGGCGTGAAGGTGCCGCTGCAATCGACAGGGGTACCGGGCGAGGCGGTAGCGGCAGTGCGCTATCGTGCCTGGCAACCCCCATCGGCAATGCACCCGATGATAGAGGTACAGGCGCCACTGGTGTTCGATCTGGTCGATACCTGGAACAAGCGCTCCATCGGCGGCTGCACGTACCATGTAGTACATCCGGCGGGACGCAATTACGAGACCTTCCCGGTCAATGCCAACGAGGCGGAGGCTCGGCGTATGGCCCGCTTCTGGCCATACGGACACACCGCCGGCAGTTTCACTCGCATCGAACAGGCGCCGGGACAGGAATACCCGCATACCCTGGATTTGCGTCGTGCAGCCGTGAAGCCACCGGAGCTATAATGGTCGACTGTTCAATTCATCCAGGCACTCGCATGACGCGGGTGCTGCCAGGATTCGACCATGCAGCCGTCCGGTAAGACCGACTCCGCCGTACAGAGCCTTCTTGGAGATTACCCGGGACACGCCGGCCATGACGAGCTGTTCCACCCGGAAGGACAGCCGCGTTCGCAGTGGCAGACCCTGCTCGAGGATTTTTCCGTGCTGGGCGCCGAGATGCTGGCGAGTCGCTCGGAAGAAGCGCAGAACCTGCTTCACGAAAATGGTGTGACCTTCAATCCCTACGAGGACGACCCGGGGCAGGTGCGTCCTTGGCGACTGGATTGCCTCCCGTGGGTCATCAGTACTGAAGAGTGGGAGCATCTGGAAGCAGGGTTGCGACAGCGCAGCAGATTGCTGGAACACTTGCTGGATGATCTTTACGGCGAGCGCCGAGTCATCGAAGAGGGATTGTTGCCCCCTGAGCTCATCTATACCCACCCCGGTTTCCTGTTTTCCGCTGCCGATTCGCCGTCGCTGCTGGAGCGGCCGCTGCTGATATTCCATGGCACCGACGTCATCCGTGATGATCGCGGTCGCTGGGTGGTCCTTGGAGACTGGACTCAGTCGCCGTCCGGGGCGGGCTACGCTCTGGAAAATCGCATTACCCTCGCACGGGCGCTGCCAAGCATCTACCGTGACGCTCCGATCAAGCGTCTGGCCGGGTTCCTCCAGGCACAGCACCGTTGCCTGGCGGGGCTGGCCAGTGCCCATCGCGAGCAGCCAAACATCGTGTTGCTGTCTCCGGGCCCGGGTAGTCCCGGCTACTTCGAGCATGCCTGGCTGGCCAATTACATGAACTTTTCATTGGTCGAAGGGGACGATCTGGTCGTGCGCGACGGGCAGGTCTCCATGCGCACATTGGGCGGTCTGACCCAGGTGGATGTGATCGTCCGCCAGATCAATGATCCCTGGTGTGACCCGCTGGAGCTCCGCGCGGACTCGTTATTGGGTGTGCCGGGGCTGCTGCAAGCGGCACGGAATGGAGAGGTGCGTATCGCCAATGCGCTCGGCGCCGGCGTCCTGGAGCATCCTGGGCTCGCTGCCTTTCTGCCCAGCCTTTGCCAGCACCTGCTGGGTGAAGATCTGCTGCTGCCGTGCCGCGAGACGCTCTGGTGTGGTGATCCGAACGCGATTTCCGAATTGTACAAGGCGCTGGATGAGTGGACGCTGCGCGACGTGACGCGTCCCGGCAAGATCTTCCGACCTGAGCAGATGAGCCTCGACGCACTGCAGACTCTGCATCAGGATCTGCTCAAGCGTCCGCATCTCTTCACCGCCCAGAAGCTGGTCGAATCGTCAGTCACACCAGGTTTCAATCCACAGACTCGTACGCTCGAGCGGCAGCATACGACGCTGCGCTTTTTCAGCCTGGTCGAGCCGGATGATCTGAAGAAGCCGGTCAGCGAGCGCAATTTCCGGGTGATGCCCGGGGGGCTTGCCTGGGTGGGAGAGCCTGGGGCGCCATTGATGCAAAGCCGCACGGTCAAGGATGTGTGGGTGCTGGCGCCGGTACCGCAACCGCATATCAGCCTGCTGCGCCAGGCCCAGGGCCCGATTGTAGTAACCCGCGACGGTAAGGATCTGCCCTGCCGGGTAGCCGAGAGCCTGTTCTGGATGGGGCGTTACGGCGAGCGCCTCGATTCGCGTTCGCGCCTGCTCAGGGAAGCGCTTGCGCGGCTGCTCCAGGAGGATCGTCATGAGGCTGGGGTGAATCTGCTGCCTGACCTGATGCGCGCTCTGGAGCTGCCACTGGAAGATCCCGAGCCAATAGCCGACGCACCGCCGCCGTTGGGTTACGGGCGCTTCTCGCCGGAATACATAGCCACGCGTGACCGCCTGCTTCAGCTATTTGCTGATGACACACCAGACGGGCTGCCCGTGTTGTTCGGACATTTCGTTCGGAATAGCCGTGCGGTCCGCGATCATCTCGGAGACGACACCTGGCGGGCCATCAACAGCATGCGACAGCGGTTTAATACCATGTCCCGGGCTCGCGGAGTGGTGGTCGGTCAGCGTCATCTGGAAGCCATGGTTCTGGACCTGGCGGCCTTTTTTGGGCTGTGCAACGAAACCATGCCACACCACTATGGTTGGCGTTTCCTTGATATCGGTCGTTTTATCGAACGCGCGCTCGGCAGTCTGGAGCTGCTCAAGCTGGCCCTGCTGACCGCCGCACAGCCAGGTATTCCGCTCTGGGAAGTGGTACTCTCGACCACGGACAACTTGCCGGTCTATCGTCGACGCTATCGGTCTCAGCTCCATCCGGCGGCGATCCTGGATCTGCTGCTTTTCGATGAAACCAACCCGCGGTCGGTCGGCTACATGCTCAAGCGGCTTGCAAGGCAGATCGAGAAACTGCCGTCCGCGAACAGCTCGCCCTATCGGAATCTGGAAAACCGCTTGGTGATCCAGGCCACCAGTGCGCTTCGTCTGGTCGATATCGAAAGGTTGGTCGACCTGGACTCTTCCGAAGAGGCCCGCGAGGCGCTGCAGCAGTTGCTGGATGCACTGATCGGCCCCATGGCTGAATTGTCCAACGCGATTTCGCACAGTCACTTCAGCCACGTGGAAGCCCCGCGGCAGCTGGTGACAATGCAGTACAGCGGGCCCCCTTGAGGTTCAGGCATCGATGAAATATCAGTTACGCCATACTACGCGCTATGAATACAGCGGCGATGTAACACTCAGCCACAACGAGGCGCGCATCCTGCCGCGCTCACTGCCCTGGCAGTTCTGTGAAAATACGCAACTGATCATCTCGCCGACACCTGAGCGAATGCGCGAACGGGTGGATTTTTTTGGCAATCGTGTCGTGTATTTCTCTATCGAGCGCGTTCACCACGAACTGGAAGTCAGCGTGGTCAGTGACATCGAGACCCGTGCCAGGCCAACCCAGGACTTCTTCAGCACCATTGGCTGGGAGCAGGCGGTTCAGGATTTGCGTGGTGATATCGGTGCGAGCAATCGTGACAGTCTCGAGGCTCGGCTGTTCGTGCTCGATTCCCCTTTCATTCACCAGCACGAGAGCCTGGCCGACTACGCGCTGCCCAGTTTCTGGGCGGGGCGGAACCTGCGCGACGCCGTACTCGAACTGAATCAGAGAATCTTCAACGAGTTCGCCTATGACCCGCATTCCACCACGGTCGCTACGCCTTTGCAGGAAGTGCTGGCAAATCGACGGGGGGTTTGTCAGGACTTCGCTCATCTGACAATAGGCTGTCTGCGTTCACTGGGTCTGGCAGCACGTTACGTGAGCGGCTACATGGAAACGTTGCCACCCCCCGGACAGGAAAAGCTGGTCGGCGCAGACGCGACCCATGCCTGGGTGGCAGTATTCATTCCAGGTTGGGGTTGGCTGGAGATCGACCCTACCAATGGCTGTTTGCCCGACGAGCGCTACATCGTCCTGGGTTGGGGGCGGGACTTTGCCGATGTCACCCCGCTCAAGGGCGTCATGACAGGGGGAGGGGATCACGTGCTGACCGTCGCCGTGGACGTCACTTCGAACCGCGAGGAGCCGGCGGTAATGCAGGCCGAATGGCGACCGGCGGCGCAGTAGGTTGCCCCGCCCTTGCCGCACTGGCCGGAACGGCTAGTTGAATATGAAATAGAGAATTACCAGTACCGAAACGGGAATACCCAAAAACCAACCCAACACATACTTGCCCATCGTTCAGTCCTCGCTCTGCTGACGTGAATGGAATCGGATTGCTCCGATACCGGTTGTGACAGCAACAGCCAAAGGATGTTGCAGCGAAGCTGCGAACCAGTCGGGCTTGCTTCAAGGCTGACGACCCCGGGATGAAAAAACCCTGCCGAAGCAGGGTTTTGGGTCTTACATGTTCGGGTAGTTGGGGCCACCCGTGCCTTCCGGCGCCACCCAGTTGATGTTCTGGGAGGGGTCCTTGATGTCGCACGTCTTGCAGTGTACGCAGTTCTGGGCATTGATCTGGAAGCGCTTGCTGCCATCGTCGTTGGCGACGACTTCATAAACGCCGGCCGGGCAATAACGCTGCGCGGGCTCGTCGTAAAGCGGCAGGTTCTTCTCGATCGGAATGCTCGGGTCCTTGAGGCGCAGGTGAACCGGCTGGTCTTCTTCGTGGTTGGTGTTGGACAGGAACACCGAAGACAGCTTGTCGAAGCTGAGCACGCCATCCGGTTTCGGA
>JAUVYN010000153.1 GCA_030603065.1 Pseudomonas sp. | reverse complement strand
ACTTGGCTCAGCCGTACAAATAAACTCGATGAATTCACAGAGTAACTTGCTTTGGCTGACAATCTTTTGATCATCGTCCACTCAAGCAAGCACCCACACGAATTACTTGATTCAGGTTGTTAAAGAGCGATTCGGTCGGCGCTTCCACCTGACCAAGGCCGCGCATTCTACGCTAACCTTCTATTCTGTCAAGCATTTCAGTGAAGTTTTTTACCGCCTCACTTACTGCCCGCACTTGATTCCTGCGACCCGGCAAGCTTCGCTTTACCGTGTCAGGGAGGCGCATTCTACAGTAGCTTTCGCCGCTGTCAACACCTTCCTTTCGAACCCCGAAGCGCTTCGCGCTTCAGTCGAAAGAGCCACTCCAGCCTGCCCTTCCGAGGTGGCGCATTCTACGCCTTCTCTCGACCCTGTCAACCCCTAAATTATTGCTAACTTATTGATTGCTAAGCGCTTTATGAAAAGCACCTCGACTCGAGAGAGGCGCATTATAGGCCCATCAGAATTGCCGTCAACTGTTTTTGCGAGGTTTTTGCTCAGAAAGCAAAAATCCCGCACCAGGCGGGATTTTTGCAGTACCAGAGCTAACCTTACTTGCAGTCTTCGACGGACTTCAGCGGGTAGTGCTCGGGGTACGGGCGGGTAGCTACGCCGGAGTCGATCGCAGCCTGGGCAACAGCAGCAGGCACGCGCTCGATCAGACGGACGTCCATCGGCTTGGGAATGATGTACTCGCGCCCAAACTCGAGCTTGATTCCACCGTAGGCTTCGGAGACGTAATCCGGTACAGGCTCCTTGGCCAGTTCACGAATAGCGTGAACCGCCGCGATCTTCATTTCTTCATTGATGCGGGTAGCACGTACATCCAGCGCACCGCGGAAAATGAAGGGAAAGCCAAGGACGTTGTTGACCTGGTTCGGGTAGTCAGAACGACCGGTCGCCATGATCACGTCAGGGCGGGAAGCCTTGGCCAGCTCTGGCTTGATTTCCGGATCGGGGTTGGAACAAGCGAAGACGATGGGGTTTTCCGCCATCAGCTTGAGGTCCGCCGGAGGCAACAGGTTGGCTCCAGACAGGCCAACGAATACATCGGCACCCTTGAGCGCGTCAGTCAGGGTGCGCTTGTCGGTTTCGGTGGCGAAGATAGCCTTGTATTCGTTGAGGTCTTCACGGCCCGCGTGGATCACGCCCTTGCGGTCAAGCATGAAGATGTTTTCGACCTTGCAACCCATGCTCACCAGCAGCTTCATGCAGGCGATGGCAGCTGCGCCAGCTCCCAGGCAGACGATCTTGGCATCTTCGAGCTTCTTGTCGGCCAGCTCGAGCGCGTTGATCATGGCAGCCGCGGTGACGATGGCAGTGCCGTGCTGGTCGTCGTGGAATACCGGAATATCACACTGCTCGATCAGGGCACGCTCGATCTCGAAGCATTCGGGCGCCTTGATGTCTTCGAGGTTGATGCCGCCGAAAGTGCAGGAAATACGCTTGACGGTATCGATGAAGGCCTGCGGGCTTTCGGACTCAACTTCGATATCGAACACGTCGATACCAGCGAAGCGCTTGAACAGTACACCCTTGCCTTCCATTACCGGCTTGCTCGCCAGCGGGCCAAGGTTGCCAAGACCGAGGATGGCGGTGCCGTCGGAAATGACCGCGACCAGGTTACCCTTGCCGGTGTATTTGTAGGCGTTCTCGGCGTCCGCGGCAATCTCGCGCACAGGCTCTGCAACACCCGGGCTATAGGCCAGTGCCAGATCCCGGGCAGTGGCAGTGGGCTTGGTCAGCTCGACGCTCAACTTGCCCGGACGCGGGTTGGCATGATAGTCGAGTGCATCGGTTCTCAAATCAGACATGTTCGGTATTCCGGTCAGGTTGCTTTAGCGGACGGCCGAGAATACAGAAAAGCAAGTGACGTAACAAGATTATTCACGGAGGCAATGTCAAGCACTTTATCGTACTACTTTAATCCAGTCCCCGGGGCTTGGTTCGCCTGCTGGCCATTGGCCGTTCAGGAGCCGCAGGCGGGCTTCGGCCTGCTCGCCCAGCGGGCTTTGCGACGCCAGACTGGCGTAGGTATCACCGGCACGCGCTCGCTGCAAACGGACCCTCAGCGGGCTGGCCAGCTCCGCGTCCGCCTTCGTCATTCCGCGGAAGCCCTGTATGACACGTCTGAAATCCGCATCATGCTGCTCCAGTGGAGCGCGACCTCGTACGCCCGCGACGAACAGAAAAACCTGGTCGCCCTTGACCAGAGCTGCGACCCGCCGCGCCTGATCCCCAGGAATGATCGCCGTCCACCCCTCGAAGCCTGCTCCTTGCAAGCGCTCCTCCTGCACCAGCCGCCGACCACCAACACGCTGCCGGAGCAGGGCCTGGGGATTGCGTTCCGCCTGAAGCCGCTCAACGGTCAGACCGATAAAACCCTGTTCGTCACGCGTGTGCGCCAGCAGCAGATCGGGCCGATTGACCACTACCCAGCCAGCGGGAAACTCGATCACCATGTCCAGCCCCGCATGATAGAACCGATTATCCCGGACGATGCCCTGCTCAGGGCTGTCTCCGAAAATCAGGCCATCGATCATTTTCAGGTATTCATCGCGCCCGGTTCGCTGACGATCACCGGTTGTAAGCCCTTCGGCGCGCGACACCACCTGCTGCAGGCGCTGGTCATGGGTGGGGTGAGTCGCAAACAGGCCATGGTAGCCGTCAGGCACCGGCCGTCCCTCGGCATCGGCCCGCTGCCGCGTATAGCTATCCTGATCCTTCAGTACGCCGATGACCTTCAGCACCGCGTCGGGACGGTAGCCAGCGCGTGCAAGGTATTCAGCCCCGAGCCCGTCCGCCTCAAGCTCCATCTCACGCCCGTAACCCCGGACCATTGCGGTTCCCAGCATGTTGCCGAGATCTCCTACCGCGCGCATGCCCGTACCGATGGTCGCCACCTCTGCGAGCAGCCCTGCACCCATGGCCATGCTCTGCTGTCGCACGCCGTGCCGCGCAGTGACGTGACCGATTTCGTGTCCCAGTACCGCGGCCATTTCCGCCTCGGAGTTCAGATAGGCGAGCAACCCGCGATTAAGGTAGACGTAACCGCCCGGCAGGGCGAAGGCATTGATTTCAGGCGAGTCGACTACACGGAAACGGTAGTCGAGCCTGCTGCGATGGCTATGCATCGCGAGCTGATCACCGACCGACTGGACGTACTGCTGCAAGGCCTCGTCAGCCACCAGGGGCATCTGCGACTCGACCTGGCCACTTGCCTGGCGACCCAGGGCGAGCTCCTGCGCCTCGGACATCATTACGAAGTCCTGGCGACCGGTAACCGGGTTGACCGCGCAACCAGTGCTGGCCATGACAAGCGCTATAAGCAGACCTCGAAACAACCATGGGCTCATCGAACACCTCGGTGACAGCAGCGACCGCTTGAGCAAACCCGACGTCAGTCCAGCTCAAGCATGGCCGGGTGTCGCACGGGCAGCATGAAGGGTTTGAATCCTGCTTTTAGCCTGCCCTGGCTACGCCGGTCAATCACCCAGCCTCGAACGACGACCGAGCGACCGGCCAGCGCGCCCGGCGTACCGAGACCAAAGTTTGCAAACTGCTCCCGATCAATCCGCAGGACGACCGGCCCATCAGTATCCAGCCACAGATAGCGACCGGCTGCAGAAACCTTGCGGATCTCGGCGCTGATCAGCTGGAAGCCTCCCTGCTGTACCGACGACGCAGGAGTGATCGGTCTGCCGCCCCAGAGCCCGCGCCCGGCCCGGCGCGCCTCCTGCTCGGCATTCAGGTGGCAGCCGATCATGGCGTCGTTGGGCGGTACCGCCAGAGCGAATCCCAGCCCCTCTCGCAGCAGGGTCGCTTCAATATTGTTGCCGCTGGCGTCAAATAGGTGCGCAAGCGTCCGACCGTACCGATCCTTCGCTTCACTACCTTCGACCATGCGTACCTGCGCGCCAGAAAGCACCTGTAACCGATGGCGAGCGGCCTCGGCGAACGGCTCGGACGGCTTGCCCCGGCGCCCGATCTCCGGGGTGTCGACGCCGATAAGGCGCACCCTGCGGTTATCGGCCAGTTCCAGCGTGTCGCCATCGATCACCAGGCGCACCTCCACTGATCTGGCGCCTGCCGGCATGCTGCACGGGTCCGCCCAGGCAAGGATCGGCCAGAACAGGCAGGCAACAAAAAAGGTTCTTCACGCAAGTCCGGGGAAGGCGGCTTTGATCTTCAGAAAGAAGTAATCAGTGTCGCGGTATCCGTAAGCCATTCGCGTGATCACTTTGATCTTGTTGTTGATCCCTTCAAGCCGGCCGGTATGCATCGGCCAGCGCACTCTCGCCAGGATGCC
>JAUVYN010000041.1 GCA_030603065.1 Pseudomonas sp. | reverse complement strand
TTTAAAAAGGCAGGGGGAGGCGGAACGGAGGAGGGAGCTACGACGGTCGATCGCCCGGCGCCTGGCGCCGGGCAGTCTGATCGTTCAGAGGCAGACGCCGTGCTGGACGAACGCGCGGTCGATCGCCGGCTTGCTCTTGCTGCCCTGGTCAAGCATCGCCAGGCTCAAGAGGCCGTGCTTGCCGGTGAGCTTGCGCGCGGCGCGCTGGCCACCTTTACGAGCGCTTTCGAGTGCCTTGCCAAGGCGGTCCGGGTGGGAAAGATTATCCTGGGACATGATTCCTGTTTCTCCTGTTCTGTTTTGATTGATGCACCATCAAGAGGGTCTGAGCCTCTTCATTGCGAATCGTCTTGCAATCTAAGAGCTGGAGCCTTGCCGAGAGTTCCGGAACCGCGTCTCGAAAATGGGACATAATTCACGCGTCCCGACGAACAGCGCGGCGCTACCCCATCCTCGGTCGGGGCCTGCGATATCCACCATGAACATAGCGGTGCAACATGACGCTGTTGTGAAGGAAAGATGGCGAGTGTGTGCCACGGATCAGTCGTCTTTGGGCTTGTAAAAAAGCAGTCCCCCGGCTTCCTTGGTCAGGGTGAAGGTCGATGCCCAGCTGGGCTTTACGGTATGGTCGTGGAAGTAGAGAGCCCCGTCGGTGGGATCGGTCACCTGCTGGTTCAGCGTGCGGCGGGCCACATCCACAGCGACGGAATAGGGCTCCTCCTCCTGAATGCTGTCAGGCCGTCCGTCACACCACCAGGAAAACTGGCAAGGTCCTGACTCTGAACCCTGCTTCACCACTTCGCACACCGTATTGGGGAAATCTTCAGCGGCCAGTCGATTCATCACCACGCTGGCCACAGCCTCCATCTTTTCGCGAGCCAGTCCCTTTGACTCCCAATATATGGATCGCGCCATACAGGTTATGGCGTCTTCCAGAGGTCCGTCGCCATCCGGGTCCACTGCCCTGGCCTCGGCGCGCGAGATGGTTGGTGTGCGGCCTCGGCTGGGGTCGGTTTCGGGAGAGGCCTTGCGTTCGAGGATCTCGGCCTTGCTGACAGCTGCTTCGGCCTTGCTGTCCTGATCTGCCAAGACATGAGGCCCGTATACAACTGCGACCATGCAAAGGGCGAATGATATTGAACGCATGGATCACCTCGCATCATGCCGGCATAGGGGGGGGCGGGGGCGGCCGAACGGGCTAGTCCCAGGTCTAAGGATTGGAAAGCGCAGCGCGACGTTGGTTCGACAGCAGAAGGGGAGTACGACCGGGAGTCGAGGGAAGAATCAAAACACCGAAGGCAGTGAGCGGGGAGTGTATCCCCGCTCGGGCATGCCAGCTAGCTGTTGCGGCCGCCTCCGCGACTGTTCTGACCGCCCTTGCGGCCGGCCTCTGACGCTCTTTCGCGGTCATTGGCAAAATTCCCACCACTGTTCTGGCCGCCCTTGTGGCCTGCCTGCGAGGCCTTTTCGCGGTCGTTTGCAAAGTTACCCGGGTTGCCTTTGGAATCATTTGACATGATAAACCTCCAGTTCGGTGTATTGGAGCGCCTGGGTATCAGGCGCCACGTTACATGAGAGGTAACAACTCTTTTGGAGTTTCCAGCGGCCCCGGAGGAACCGATGAATGGCTGCTAAGTGACTGATGCCATTAGATTAATGGCATATAGCCCAAGGTGGACCGTAGGTCGGAAAAGCCCTCCCAGGGTGCTTTCCTGTCTGTTTTGCCAAAGAGCGGGGGAACTACCTGGCTGGCTGCTTGTCACTGACCGTGGCAGACCACCCTGGCTGGTTCCGCACCGGGTCTGTCCCTGAATAATTCCGGGGTCGCGCCGCTGATGGCGTGGCCGGCAACAGGCGCTGCGCAGCGCCTCCATCTTTTTTAGTGCAGATGTCCATGTCCCAGTTTCGTCATTTTCTCGCGTCCATTACGGCGCCCGTCACCGTTTCCCTTTCTTGTCGCCGCGTCGGCATTCTGCTGGTCGGCAGCATCTTCACCCTGCAGGCCAACGGCCAGGATCCCGCTGAAAACGTCCGCTGGGTCAGTGACAGCCTGAGCACCTATGTGCGCAGTGGCCCGACCGACGGTTACCGGATCGTAGGTACGCTGACCTCCGGCCAGCAAGTGGAGTTGCTGGATACTCAGGGCAACTACAGTCGAGTGCGCAGTGAGGGTGGCAACGCCGTCTGGATTCTCTCCAGCGAATTGCAGGAGGTGCCCGGTCCGGCGGAGCGACTGCCCCAGCTCGAGGAGCAGGTAGCCGTACTCAGTAGCGAGCTGGAAAGCATCGATGACGGATGGCAGGCTCGGGTCCAGGGGATGCAGGAAACCCTCGACTCTCGCCGGGCGCTCATCGAAGAGCTGGAGCAGACCCGCAACCAGCTCAGCGCCGAGTTGAGCGAGACCCAGTCGGAGTTGCGCTCCACTCAGGCCCGGCTAGGGGAGGAGAATCAGGAGATGCTCATGAACTACATGGTTTACGGTGGGGGAATCGCCGGAGCAGGGCTGATTGCCGGGCTGATTCTTCCTGCGCTGTTCAAGCGTCGCAAGCGCAACGACGGATGGGTCTGAGCGCAGATCGCCCGGTGAATGGTGCAAACCGGGCATTCCTGCTGTCTCAGGATCAGGGCCGCTCCGAATCGCGGCCTGATACCATAGGACATCATCCATCGGACCGGAATCCCGAATGCGACCAAGACTTCTCGAACACGTATCGGTAAATCCTCGCGGCAGCCTGGAAACCCTTTCCCAGCTCGAAGTGCAGCAGCTCAGTGAAGCTGGCTCGGGCAGCACCTACAAACTGTTTCGCCAGTGCGCGCTGGCCATTCTCAATACCGGCGCCCGTATCGACAACGCCAAGACTATCCTCGAAGCCTATGAAAGCTTCGAGGTGCATATCCGTCAGCAGGATCGCGGCGTTCGTCTGGAGCTGTTCAATGCCCCGGCGGATGCATTCGTCGATGGCGAGATGATTGCCAGTACACGCGAAATGCTCTTCAGTGCGCTGCGGGATATCGTTTACACCGAGAGCGAGTTCGGTAGCCCGCGCGTGGATTTGAGCACCTCTGCCGGCATCACCGATTATGTTTTCCATCTGCTGCGCAACGCGCGGACCCTCAGACCCGGCGTCGAACCCAGGATGGTGGTCTGCTGGGGCGGTCATTCAATCAGCCTGGACGAGTACAAGTACACCAAAAAGGTCGGACACGAGCTGGGTCTCAGGAGCCTGGACATCTGCACTGGCTGTGGGCCCGGTGTCATGAAAGGGCCGATGAAAGGGGCCACCATTGCCCACGCCAAGCAGCGTATCACCGGTGGACGGTATCTGGGTCTGAGCGAGCCGGGCATCATCGCTGCCGAGGCACCCAACCCAATCGTCAACGAACTGGTCATCCTTCCGGACATCGAGAAGCGCCTCGAAGCCTTCGTGCGCGTCGGGCACGGCATCATCGTGTTCCCCGGTGGGGTTGGAACGGCGGAGGAATTTCTCTATCTGCTGGGAATTCTGATGCATCCGGGCAATGCCGAGCTGCCGTTTCCGGTCATCCTCACCGGCCCCCGCAGCGCGGCCCCTTATCTGGAACAATTGCACGCCTTTGTCGGGGCCACGCTGGGGCCGGCTGCACAACAGTACTATCAACTGATCATCGATGATCCGATCCAGGTAGCACGACAGATGACCGAAGGGCTGCGCCGCGTAAGCGAGTTCCGTCGCGAGCGCAACGATGCTTTCCACTTCAACTGGCTGCTGCACATCGAAGAGAGCTTTCAGCGGCCCTTCGATCCGACCCACGAGAACATGGCGAGCCTGGAGCTGACTAGGGACCTGCCGCCCCACGAGCTTGCGGCGAACCTGCGGCGTGCGTTCTCCGGCATTGTCGCCGGAAACGTCAAGGACCGGGGTATTCGCAGGATCGAAGAATTCGGCCCCTACGAGATTCAGGGGGAGGCTTCGATCATGGAACCGCTGGGCGAACTGCTTGAGGCTTTCGTCGTCCAGCATCGTATGAAGTTGCCGGACGGCGTTGGCTACACGCCTTGTTATCGGGTGGTCAGCTGAGCGCTTTGATCAGCTCATCCTTGCGCATTTTTGACCGGCCTCTGATGTTTCGCTCCCGCGCCTTGTCCATCAGCTCGTCGCGGGTCAGTTGGGTCAAGGATGTGCTTCCCGAGCCGTTTTTCACTTTTCCCTGATTGGGTGAGCGGCCCTTGCGGGACTGGGCCGCCCTGTGCGCCGAGTCCTTGCGATCGGCGCTTTTGGCGGTGCTGGTTTTCGAGCGGCCGGAGCCGCCCTTGCGCTCGCCACCGCCGGACTGTTTGTTGACCGTCGCCCAGGCTCGGGCTTCGGCCTCGTCACTGGATACGCCGCGCTCTTCATAGCTTTCCTCGATGTGCTCGGCCTTGCGCTGTTGCTTTTCGGTGTACTTGCTCTTGTCTCCGCGGGGCATGGGCTATCTCCTGGCTGGGTGGCGCTCATGGATGCTTCTGTGACATCCGTTATCCGATTTGTTCTCCCTTGGGAAAGATCGAGCTGATCCTGGCATGCGAGGCTTGCCCTGGGCTGGCCCGTTGCGCTAGAGTCGCGGAAGACTTCTGGAGAACCCGATGCCCGTTTCGCATTCACACAGCCTTGGTACCTCGCTGCGCGCCTCGCGCGTCGCGGCGGCTGATTGTGCGCGTGGGTTCTTCTTTTATGGGTATTGGTTTAGCCGCAGGCGCGCCTGATACCCCACAGGCGCCCTCGTTTCCAGGGTCGCCACCAGTAGTTTCTCGAAACCCCGGTCGGCCACCCGACCGGGGTTTTTTATTTCGTTCGATCGAGGATTCAGCATGTTCTTTTACTCAGGCTTTACCAACGGCACCTATCGCAGCTGGCGCGCGCTCAGCGCTCTGAAGGTCTCCATCGACCTGCTTGACCGAACACGACGCTAAACTGCGCGGCCAGCGGGCCGCGCCAGGGAAAAGAACACATGACTGCCACCGTTACTGTACTGCCCTCGGAACTGACGACTACCGATTCCCGGAGCCGCCGGACCCATGCATTGCCCACGCCTGCTCAACTTCGTGATCGTCTGCCGCTGGCCGGCCACCTGGCTGCTTCCATTCGTGGTCACCGTGATGACGTACGCCGCGTCCTGAACGGTCAGGACGATCGACTGCTGGTAATAGTCGGGCCCTGTTCGATACATGACCCGGACGCGGCGATGGAGTATGCCGAGCGCCTCGCGGCCCTTTCCCGCCAGGTGGAGGATCAGTTACTCCTGGTAATGCGCGCCTATGTTGAAAAGCCACGCACTACCATTGGCTGGAAAGGGCTGCTCTATGATCCGCATCTGGACGGAAGCGGCGATATGGCCCAGGGCCTGGCGTTGTCACGCAGGTTGCTGCTTGGCTTCAGTGAGCTGGGATTGCCGCTGGCCACCGAGCTGTTGCAGCCTCTCGCAGCCAGCTACCTTGAGGATCTGCTCAGCTGGGCAGCGATCGGGGCGAGGACCAGTGAATCGCAGATTCACCGGGAGCTGGTCAGTGGCCTTGAGTTGCCGGTGGGCTTCAAGAACGGAACGGACGGCGGTCTGGGGATTGCATGCGATGCGATGCGTTCGGCAGCGCATCCGCACCAGCATTTCGGTGTGGATGAGCACGGCCGCCCGGCGCTGGTGCAGACACCCGGCAACCCGGACACCCACCTGGTGCTGCGCGGCGGACACGGTGGACCTAACTACCATCCCGAGGCAGTCGCCCAGGCGCGTGCCAGTCTGGCCGGGCAGGGTCTGGCGGCCCAACTGATCGTCGACTGCAGCCATGCCAACAGCAGCAAGGACCCCTTGCGTCAGCCCGACGTGCTTGCATCGGTGGTGCAGCAGCGGCTGCACGGAGACGACAGCCTTCGTGGTGTGATGCTTGAAAGCCATCTGTTCGATGGCTGCCAGACGCTTGGTCCGGATTTGCGTTATGGGGTGTCGGTTACCGATGGTTGCCTGGGGTGGAGCAAAACCGAGGATGCGTTGCTGAGCGCTGCAGACCGGTTGCGCCGGTGACTCGGTGGCATGAACGGCTCCGGAATTGGCATTCCCGTCCTCAAGTGGGGCGGGGCTCTGCCGATAAGGTATCCATGACCGCGCAGTCGCGCGTGTGTCCACCAAGGCAGGCCATTCATGAAGAATCTCAAGGTTGCCCACAAACTGGGCCTCGGCTTCGGCGCTATCGTTATCCTGACTATCGTGGTCGCACTGATGGCGGTCAGCAGTCTCAATATGCTCAGTTCGCGAAGTGAGAAAGCGCTAACCGCGGCCTATTTGAGTGATCAGGCAAACGAGATTCGTGCTGCTCGAGCGCAGTTCGCTGCAACCGGAGACGCCAGCCTGGTTGCGCGCGTACAGGAGTTGGCTCGCGCGATCAATCAACGGGTCGCGGAAACCAAGTCGACCTTCTCCGAGCCCGAGAACATTCGTAACCTGGAGCAGACTGCAAGCCAGGCGCTGGAGTACCAGCGAAGCTTCGAGCAATTGGTAGAGGCCCGCGAGCGCAAGATAAATACCCGCCGTACCTGGTTGGTGGCCGGTGACACGGCTGACCGAGTCATCGGCGAACTCGAGCTGGAGTTCAATGGCACCCCTCAGGATCCTGTCCTGCATTTCGATGAGACCGAGGCCGAAACCGCGCTGCTGGTAGCTGATGCGGCGCGGCAGACTCGCCTGCTGCGCTATCACGTGCGCGGTTATCTGATGGATGAATCCGAGCGCATGCTGCAGATCCTGGTTGGTCATATGGACGTCGTCAGAGCTGCCAGTCGTGCCCTCGAAGGCAAATTGTCTGGCAACCACGCGGATCGTTTCAACGAGTACCGGCAAAACTCCGAGCAGTATATGAACCTGCTGCTGACCTTCCCCCCGATAGTGGCAGAAGAAGCAGCGCTGCGGGCCGCCACCGACCAGAACTTCGAGCAGATGTTCTCCGCCGCCGAAGCCGTTGTCAGTTCGCAGTCGGCCGCCGCGGTGCGCGACGCCACCCGTGCGAAGATGCAGTTGCTGGTTTTGGCGGGGGTTGCAGTGCTGGTTGCCGTGCTGATCAGTTGGGTCATCGTGCGTCAGATCACCGAGCCGCTCACCCAGGCCCTGCGCATTGCCGAACGGATTGGCGAAGGTGATATGAGCGAACAACCCAGCGTCCGCCGTTCTGACGAATTCGGTGAACTGCTCGAGGCAATGGGCAAAACCCGCGGTAACCTGAGAGGGCTCATTTCACAGGTCAGCGGTATAACCACCCAACTTGCTTCTGCCGCCGAGCAGCTGTCGGCGGTAACCGAGCAGACCAGCGCCGGTGTGCATACCCAGCGCACCGAAACCGATCAGGTCGCCACCGCCATGAACGAGATGGCCGCCACGGTTCACGAGGTGGCGCAGAATGCGCACGAGGCCTCGGCCGCGGCGCAGCGCGCCGATCAGCAGGCGGCGCAGGGCAATCAGGTGGTACAGCGTGCTCTGAAGCAGATCGACCGACTGTCGGACGAAGTTCAGCGCTCGGCGAATGCCATGACGCGGCTCAATGAAGAGAGCGCGGCTATCAGCACCGTACTCACGGTAATCAATGGTATCGCCGAACAGACCAATCTGCTGGCACTGAACGCAGCAATCGAGGCGGCACGGGCAGGGGAGGCCGGTCGAGGGTTCGCCGTGGTCGCAGACGAGGTGCGTGGACTGGCCCAGCGCACCCAGCAGTCCACTGCGCAGATCGAAACGCTGATCGCGAACCTGCAGGCCGGGGCGCAGGATGCCTCGCAAACCATGAATGCGAGCAGCTCGTTGGCCGCCGAAACGGTGTCCCTTGCCCGTAACGTGGGTGAAGAACTTCAAGCGATCACCCAGACGGTTTCGCTCATTCAGGGCATGAACGTGCAGATCGCTACTGCCGCCGAGCAGCAGAGCGCGGTGGCGGAGGAGATCAATCGCAGCGTGATCAGCGTGCGTGATATTGCTGACCAATCCGCTTCCGCGGCCGAGGAAACTGCCGCCTCTACAATCGAGCTTGCCCGTCTGGGCAACGAACTGCAGTCGCACATTTCCCGTTTCAGGGTCTGATGTCAGCACGCCCGGCGAGCAGTCGCCGGGCACCGATCAACAAAAAGCCGGTCCAGATCAGCATTCCGAACAGTTCGCGCCATGGCCAGCGGGGCGTGGCCAATGGGGGCAGATGGGCTGGCAGTCTGCCAAAGTCCTCTGGTGCGAATCCCTGTTCCTCGAAGAGCCGGGGGTAGAAAAATGCTCGCAGGGAGTCGTGGAAGGCGGTCACCGAGTCCAGATAGCGAAGATGATCGACCAGATCGGTGTTGGCCAGCCCACTGAGCCCACGCTGCAGCCCTACCGTCGGCAGCCAGCCCGCCAGGGTTGCGGCCAGCGCATCGCGCTGCAGCAGACGCTGGTGGTACTCGGCCACGCGCTGGCGGACGGCATCGTCGGCTATCTGATGCATGGCGAAATACCACTTCCAGTGGAAACGCTCGGTGACCGGCGGGGTGTCCTGCCATTCGGGATGCGAAAGAAAAAAGCGCTCGAAGGTGGTCTCCTTTGGCAGGTCCCAGCCGGTATGCATGACCTGACGCTGCACCAGCACCAGGTCAGCTACCTCCGCTACCGGGTAGCGTCGTTCGTTCCAGATGCTCAGAGCAGCGGGCAGCAGAAGCGTCAATACCGTCCAGCCAGCCAGCAACGCCATTGCGCTCCAGACTGACGATCGTCCGAGGGCCACCACAAGGCAGCATAGAGCCGCCCAGACCGCAAGATAAGCCCCCATGAACAAGGCCCAGGCCAGCGCTTCAGTGCCAGGCTGCGCGGGGGTTACCAGCAAAGCCAGGCCAAGCAACAGCAGGCCGCCAATCCAGGTTGACAGCCAGCGCAGCCCGATCCGAATCAGCAGCAGTCGCCAGAGCGATGCTGCGCTGGCCCGCACCAGGGTATCGGTGCCGCCTTCCTGATCTCGACCCAGTACGCCGTGGCAGAGCAGGATCAGCCAAACCGGCAATACCAGGCCAAGGAAGAAGGCGAAATCGAAGCGACCTGCGGCCGCCGGGGTGGGGTTGATCAGTTCAGCATCGAAGATTTGCGAGTACAGGCCGAGCAGGCGAACTTTCATCGCCACCGGGACGGCGTCGCGCAGGCCGACCGCGAGGTCGGCCCAGGGCGAGGGCGGATGCTGGGTTGGCAGGAAAAGATAATAGCCAACGTTGCCGGCATCTGTGCCTTCCGGATAGCGACGCTTCAGAAAGGCCACGTCCGCAGCCTGGATGTCAGGCAGGCCGGCCAGCGAGTGCCGCTGTTGCTCGATGCTCAGGTGTCCCTGGAGCACTGCCAGTACGCCGGCGCCGAGAAGTAGAAGCCAGGCGAGCAGCATGGCTGGGCTCGACCACAGGAGTCGAGCCTCGTAACGAACGATTCTAAGGCTCGGGCTCATCGATGGCTCTCCCGTAGACTGCTGCCGATCAGAACCAGCGCCAGACTCCAGCCTATAAGGATGGAAAGCGGAAGGTACGCACGGCGAAAACGTTCAGCGAAGGTTTCCGGCTGGTAAACGAAGGGTGCGATGGCCTGCCAATGGTCGCGACTGACCCGTTGGCTGCGGTCGTTTTCATAGTGAATTTCATGGGTATGAACCTGGTTGAGTTGCTGAATGAAGTCATAGCGATAACCTTCGGCCTGGGTTTCGAAGTGCCGGAAGGCGTTCCGGTCGGTGCCGGCCAGGGCAGAGGACGCCTGCTGCAGGGCAAGCACCGGGTTCAGTAATGCCAGCCAGGTCAGGCGAGTCTCCTGCCGGTCCCATTGCGCCTGCAGTGCCGCATAATGCTCTGCGAACACTTCGCTGGTGCGGCGCTCGCCTTCCTGCATCACCAGCCCGCCGAAGTTCACGGGCAAGTCCTCTACCCGGTGCACCCCATAGCGTTCGAGCGTCTCGCGACGGAAGGCGGCAAAGCGCGCATCGTTGGTGTTGTGGCTGTCACCAAGGGCGCGCAGATCTGCTTCGATCGCCGCGTTGAAGATTACCCGGTCGACCGGAGGGTCGGGCAGCGCGACTAGGAACGGCATCGTGCGCGGGCTGACCACCACCAGCACCAGCCATAGACAGGCGAGAAAAGCGAGCGCTTGACGAGAGTCTCCGCACAGCGCTGACACCAGCACTGACAACTGGGCCCAGAGCAGGGCATAGGCGAGATAGGCCAGGCCCAGAGCGCTGAGTGCGACGAGCGTGTCGGGTTGTGCCCGGGTCATGGTGAGGCCGATCAGCATAACGGTCAGCAGGAAAGTAAGTAGCACCAGCAGCGCGCCAACCAGCGCATAGGCAAGCCCTTTGCTCATGACCAGTTGGCCCGTTCGCGGGCCCTGGCTGCGCATCGCCATCCAGGTGCCCTGTTCGCGCTCATGTGAAACCGCCAATCCACCCATTGCGAGGAGCAAAAGCGGCAACAATACCTGCAACAGGAAAGCTGGGCTCAACTGTGCGAGATTTGCCATCGTAGGCATCTGGCCGGCGGCAGCGAAGTTCGCCGGATTCTGGCGATGAGCCTCGAGGAACTGGGCGTTGCCAACCTGTCGATCGACACCGGGATCGAAGAACGCCAGGGTCGAAGGTGGGCGGAAGGCGAAGGTACCAAAGTGAGCCACTCGGTGCGGATGGCGGTCAGGCTGATTCGCCCACTGCTGGTCGACCAGAGCCTGGAAACCGTGCTGCTGTTCCAGCTGCCGCTCGTGGTGCAGCCAGCTCAACAACAACGCTACGCTTACTGCCAGGACCAGTAACAAGGCCATAGCCAGCACCAGACGCTGATTTTTAAGTTGTCGCAGCTCGTTATCAAGCACCGCTAGCCAGCGGCCCCGCCTGGAGAAGCCTCGCATCATGCCACCCCGCTGCGGTTGGCCGCTCCGGCAAAGACCCGCTCGGCCAACTGTGCCGGTGTGAGTTCACGGGTGGGTAGAAGGTCGGTGATTCGGCCGCCTTCCATGATACCCAGCCAGTCCGCAGTCGCCTGCGCCCAGGGAAGGTCGTGGGTAACTATCAGGACGCCCGCTCCGGCGGCTTTCAGCTCGTGAATGCGTCGGGTAAGTTCAGTGGCTGACTGCGGGTCGAGACCGGTTGTCGGTTCGTCCAGCAGCAGGACCTGCGCCTGTTTCGCCAGAGCCAGTGCCAGCACGACCTTCTGCCGCATGCCCTTGGAATAGCCTGATGCAGGCTGCTGCAGCCGCTCGAGGGGAAAGCCGACGCTTTGCAGGTGCGTCTCCAACTGCGCTTTCGGGAGCGCCGGCAGATCCGCCAGTGCAAGAAAGTAGTCGATGTTTTCAGCAGCATCCAGATGGCCGTAGAGGGCGGCGTTTTCGGGTACATACCCGATACGTGACAGTACGCCACTGGGGTTGGCGGCGGGGTCAAGCCCGGTGACTCGCACCTGACCTGAAGCGGGCTTCAGGAAGCCCAGCAGGTGATTCAAGGCCGTGGTCTTGCCGACACCGTTGTGACCGAGCAGGCAGAGTGCTTCACCAGAGTGGAGATGGAAACTGAGACCTTGCAGTATTGGCTGATCGCCGTACCGGTAATGCAGGTCCTGAACATCCAGCACCGGTGCCGAGTGCTGTGCTGAGAGTCGCGTATTCATTGGGTATCCCGGAAAGACCGGCGGCTTTCGCCGCCGACTTCATCAGAAGGTGTAGGCGAGACTGCCGGTGATGCTGCGGCGCGTGCCCGGTGTGACCCACAGGTCCGAGTAGGAGCTGACGTAGTGATCTCGATCGAAAAGGTTGTCGACGTCCACCGTCAACCGTGCTGCCGGCGTCAGCTGGTAGTAGCCGAGCAGCTTGACCACTGTGTATGCGGGCAGTTCGAAACCACTGTCGGGAATGTCCCCGGAGCGCCGCCCGACGTGATTGACGCCAGCACCGAAGCCAAGGCTGCCGATTTCCTGCACGGCCAGCGCGCTGGCGGTATGGCGCGGGATGTTGAGCAGGCGTGCACCTTCTCTGAGTGTATTGTCACGACGGACCTCTGCATCGATGTAGGCGTAGGCGAAGCTTAGGCGAAGGCCATCGGTCAACTGGCCGGACAGGTCAAGCTCTATCCCTTCGCTCTGCACTTCACCTGCAGCAATGCTGAACCCCGCGTTCTGTGGATCAGGATCGGCCGTGACCACATTCTTCTTTCGGGCGTTGAACAGAGCCAGCGTTGCGCCCCAGCGACCATCGAGAGTCTCGTATTTGGTGCCCACCTCATACGAACGTCCCTGCTCTGGATCGAACGCACGTCCCCCTGCATCGGCACCAGTGTTGGGACGGAAGCTCTCACTCGCGTTGGCATAGACAGAGATCTGGTCGGTAGCGAGATAGACCACGCCAAGGCGCGGGCTGGTTTCGGTTGCAGACTGACTCGTCTGTGCGCCATTTCGCAGGTTCAACTGCGATTGACGATAGTTGTCAAACCGCACACCTCCCAGCAGCCGCCACTGGTCACCCAGCTCCATCTGATTCTGAACGAAGAACGCATAAGCCTTCTGCCGTTCGAAGCGGTGCGTGTTCGGGCCAGGCTGGGGCTGAGGTTGTCCGTATATCGGATTGAAGATGTCTATCTGATAGGGCGCTCCATCGGTAGGATTTATCCTCTGCATGCGCTGTTCGATCTCGAACCGGTAGGTGTCGGCCCCTGCGACCAGATTGTGGACAACCCCACCCGTAATGAGGCGGCCGTAGAGTTCGGCCTGGAACGAGTAGTCGGTGGACTCGTTGTCACGGAAACGGCGTTGCCGGCGCAGGGTCTGCCCATCGATCAGTCGACTGGGCTCGGTAGAAAAACCCTCTAGGGTGCCCTCCTTGTAGCTCATGGCTACGCGCGAGCGCCAGTCGGGGTTGAAGGTGTGTTCCATGCTCAACTGATGGGTGTGGTTTTCGATTTCGATTGGGCCGTCCGCCGGCTCGCCGAGAAAGCGCGAAACCGGGACTGCGCCCAGGCGACCGTTGACCGCGACGACGCCACGATCGAGCGGGGTGCGGTGACGCAGGTATTCGCCGTCATACAGGAACAGGGTCTGGTCGCTGGCCCGGAAGGTCAGTGCAGGGGCGACGAACTCGCGCCGCGAAGTTACCTTGTCGCGGAAACTGTCGTTGTCCTCCGCCGCCAGGTTGAGACGGTAGGCGAGCTGATCCGAGACCGGACCGGTTACGTCCAGCTCCGCGCGCTCGCGATCGAAGCTGCCGTAGCGCAGGCGAGCGGTACCGCCGGGTGTCCATTGCGGGCGTTTGGTGACAATGTTGAGCGTGCCGCCCGGGTCACTGCGACCGTATAGCGCAGAGGCGGGCCCTTTGAGAAATTCGATGTGCTCGACGTTGGCCATGTCGCGGGACGCGTTGAATCCGCGGTTGGCGGCGAAGCCGTTGCGCAGAATATCTGCACCGGTATTCTCGTCCCCACTGAAGCCGCGTATCGCGAAGTTGTCCCAAAGGCCTCCGAAGTTGTGCTGACGGGTCACGCCGCTTGCCTGATCGAGTACCTGATCCAGGCGCAGCGCACCAAGGTCGTCAATCTGCTGCCGACCAAGAACGCGTACATTCTGAGCGGTCTCGTGCAGCGGCGCATCGGTTCGGGTGCCGGTGGCCTGGTTCCGGTAATAGCTGCGTGTCATCTGCGAGCCCTGAATTTCGCTACTCTGCAGGCGCAACGGCGTGCTGTCGGCCTGCGCTTCGGCGGCTCCAAGACCCAGCCCCAACAACGTTCCTGCCCCGGTCAATCCGAGCACTCGTCCCGCTTTTCCAATCCGCATCCTAATCCCCGAGCCGTGTTAAAAAGGACGTTATCATATAACAATTTACACTATTGGGAACCTTTCTCCTTTGATCGTCGATGCGAACAGGTCCTGACCTTCCAGGCGTCTGGAACAGGCGAAACGGCCGAGCGCCACCCGTTCGTCGGGCTCCGATGAGCGGTGAAACTTTCCTTGCTGCGCTGCTTTCACAGGGGCAGTGGCGCTCGATACTCGAGCACCCTGATACACCCAACGTGGAGGTAATCATGACCAACGATTCCAGAGGCAATCCGGGCAACTTCGCAAATGATCGCGAGAAGGCATCAGAAGCCGGTCAGAAAGGCGGTCAGAATAGCGGCGGCAATTTCGCCAATGACCGTGAAAAGGCGTCCGAGGCGGGCCGCAAAGGCGGCCAGAACAGCCATGGCGGCGGCCGTAACAGCTGATCATTGTCAGCCAGCCTAGGCGGGGACCTGCGTCCCCGCTTTCCTATCCGCAGCGAGACTCCCGCCTTCAGTACAGCTAGAATCGACGGAACCCTTCAGGCGGTAGAGCATGTCCCGAACAATCACTCCCATTTCCTACGGCGGTGCCGAAACGCTCAGTCTGCGTCAGCTCGACGAGCTCAACGGGGTGCCAAAGGGCACCAGCTTTCGAGCCTTCAAGGCGCATCAGGCGCAACTCGTCGAGGGCGTCGATTACTTTTACCTGGACGCCGGGCAGCAGGGCGCGCTGATTGACCAGCTCAAGCTAGAGGGGCGGGTCTATCTCGGCTCACGACATGTTCTGCTGATGACACGCTCGGGCTACCAAAGTCTCAGCGGTGCTCGCGCGAGGAAAGGCGATGTCCATAGTCAAACCTAGCCGGGTCAGCAAACCCAGGATCCCTCACCGATTGGTAGTGGAGTCCAGGACTTGCAAACAGCCCGATACGTCCAGGTGATAGCGCTGCAGGTCAGCGGCGAGGAACAGTCGTCCTTTGTAGGACGCTTGTGCTTCGGTGCGAAGATCCTCAATGGAGGGACTACGCGCCGGGTCGTTCTGGTATCGCGCGCTGAAATGGGTCAGAACCAGATTCGCAACGCCTGCGCTTTCGGCGAATTCGGCGACTGCCTGTGCGCTGCTGTGCCCATGTGCCGACCGGCCCTTCTCGGCCAGGTCCCGGGTATAAGTGGCTTCGTGTACCAGCACCTGCGCATGCCGACACGACTCACGAAGGAGCTCTGGTCGATCGTTATCCCCGCCGACCACGACGCAGCGGGGCGGCCGCCCGGGTAGCAGGTAATCGTCCCCCCTGAGCGGCCTGCCGTCGTGGACTACCTCTTCGCCTCTGGCGAGATGGCCCCACAACGGCCCTCGAGTCACCCCCTCGGCCTCCAGCCGTTCGATGTCGAGGCGGACGTCGGGCCTCGCTTCGGTGAATCGGTAGGCATAGGATGGGACTCGGTGCGATAGCCTGATGGCCTCAACGTGAAGAAAAGGGGAGCGCCATTTTCCTAACGACTCGACAGAATGGAACTGCAAAGGGTAGGTGAGGTGAGTGTGGGTCAGGCTGAGCGTGGTCTCGACCCACTCGTCGATACCCAGCGGCGCCACGATGTGCAGCAGTTCGCGTCGGCCAGACATGGCAGCGGAGGCCAGCAGTCCCGGTAGGCCGTAGCAATGATCGCCGTGTACATGGGTAATGAAGATGGCGCGTAGTGCGTGCAGCGACAGGCTGGTGCGCAGCACCTGATGCTGCGTAGCTTCGCCGCAGTCTATGAGGTACCAG
This sequence comes from Pseudomonas sp., assembly GCA_030603065.1. Lineage (GTDB taxonomy): Bacteria > Pseudomonadota > Gammaproteobacteria > Pseudomonadales > Pseudomonadaceae > Halopseudomonas. Next base: position 12,074 of record JAUVYN010000041.1, on the reverse strand, counting down.
CCACGGCCCTTCTCTTCCAGCAGGGCGAGGCCGCTGACGTTTCGCGTGCGGGTGGGTGTTCCCGACGATGTTCCAAGAAAAAGCAGATCCACCAGTGCGTCCCCATGCCGCCGTTACCGCTAGGGTAACGTCATGCGGCGAGGAAGGCGCAGCTTATTTCTGATACTTGTCATCGGGACGGCTGATGGCGCCGCGGCGGAGCCAACGGCAGCGTATGCGCAGCTTGGATGCATGGAGATTGGTCCGGGCCTGGACATCGGTAGCACGGGTGTCGACGGAAGTGTCACAAGTAGTGGTTTGCATGGGTCGGCGGCTCCTGGGTAGACGGGGTTGTCCCGTTGATAGCCACTTTGCCTGCGCCGGCGTTAACGAGGGGTTAACGCTGTGGCGTTGTCAAGAAAATTTCTACATGCCTTCCGGTCGCCAGCGACTCGTTGCTGTAACGCCAGCCCAGCTTCTCGGTGAACCGCTCGGTTAGCTTGAGTCCCAGGCCGAATCCTGTGTCGGTGTCCTCCGCTGATTCCTGCAGTGTATTGACGATGTTTACCTGGCCCCCGCGCTGCTGGATCCGTACTACTCCGGATGGCGTATGCTGGAGCGCATTGCGAATCAGGTTGCCGAGCACGATACGCGTGGGGGCTTCCGGCAGCTCCAGCATGGCAGGTTCGAGGTCGAGAATCAGCTCTACCGGACGCCCCACGATCAGGTAGCGCAGGCCGTCGACCAGTTCATTGATCACCTGATCGAGCTGCAGGCTTGTCAGCGCGCGGGGTGCAGTGTCGTCACGGCCGAGCCACAACAGCGTTTCGGTCACATCTTTCATTGTCAGGCTGGCCCGATCGATACGGCTTATGATCTCGGCTTGCCGTGGGTCGATCGGCTCTGCCGATTTATTCTGAATCTTGCGCAACAGTTCCAGATTGGCTCGGACCACGCTGATTGGCGTGCGAAGCTCATGGCTGGTGTGGCTGAGAAACGCCTGCTCCCGTTCGAGCCCCTGCTGCGCCGAGCTCAGGCTGGAGCGCATCAGTTCGGCAAAGCGATTCAGCTCGGGATACACGAAGTCCGGTACCGGATCATTGAGATTACGCTCGTTGAGCGCAGCGGCCCAGTCGCCCAAGGCGGCGATTGGTCGGGATATTCGGCGCCATAGCAGCACCATCACCAGGCCGATCATGAGTGCACTGCCCAGACCGATGAGTGTGAGATTGATCAGGCGGTTCTGCGCCGGGGATATGATTCGTTCGCGGGTCTGCGGCAAGGGCATGAGCTGTTGTGTGACGTAACGATCACCTGCGGGCGTTACATGGCGGGTGGCGAAGTAGAGCCGATCCTGAGGTGTATCGCCGCCAGTGAAGGCCTTGTACAGTACCCCCGGTTGTTGGGGGGCGTTGTCGAAGGCTTCGCGAATCGCCCGCGGCTGCTGCTCCCAGGTGCGGGTCACGATGTATTCCTCGCGCGGAGCGGGGATACCCATTTCAAAGGCAACGCTCTGCATCGCCGCACGCCCTAGCTGGCCCGCTACGATATTGTCCATCCCGCTGACGTAATAGTGCGCAGTAAGCAGGCTGTAACCCGTGACCAGCCCGACGCCCAGTGCAGTGAACGTGAGCAGCACCAGCCATTTGAGTCCAAGCAGGCGAATCATGCTGCCGGCTCCCGAATCAGAAAGCCGTAACCGGGGACGGTGTGTAGCAGCGGCGCTTCAAAGCCGCCATCTATTGCCCGTCGCAAATGATGCATGTGCACTTTCAGCGCGTTGCTATCCGGCAGGTCATCGCCCCAGATAGCCTGCTCCAGTTTTTGCCTCGGGACGGCGTTCGGTGCTGCGCGTAACAGGTGTTCGAGCAGCTTCCAGCCGATGGGTGATACCTTGAGCGGTGTGCCGCCGCGGGTAACCTCATGTGCGGTCAGATCCATGCGCAGATCGGAACACTGCAGAAGTCGCACCTGACCGCTGCGCCGCCGGGTCAGGGCTAGCAGGCGCACCACCAGCTCCTGCAGCTCGAATGGCTTGACCAGAAAATCATCGGTTCCGGCACGAAAACCCTCCAGCTTGTCCGTGAGCTGATCGCGCGCGGTAAGCATCAGTATGGGTACGTCATTGCCTTCCTCACGCAGCTGTTGGCAGACGCTCAGCCCGTCCATCCGCGGGAGATTCAGGTCCAGCAGCAGGGCGTCATAGCCATTCTGCTGGCATAGCTGAAGCGCGGTTACGCCATTGTCGGCATGATCACAGCGGAAATCCTCCAGCTCGAGATACTGCATAACGGTTGCCGCCAGGTCGCGGTCGTCTTCCACCAGCAAAATATCCAGCATGGGTCTCGATTCTCTTCCAGTTGCGCATGTTGCGTGCTCAGGCGGTGCACTGTCGCGCGATTGGCGGTGCCGATGCAAGGGGGGGGAGAAGGGGCAATGAAGAGCAGAGCGAGAGGGGGCAGGTTGTTCCGAAAGACCAGGGCCGGCAGGCAGTGCCGGCCCGAATCGTTCAGTTTTGCCAGTCGCCAAGCAGCAGTTCGATCTCTTCCTCGGTCATTCCGTCTAACGGATCTTCGGAGAATTCATGACTCTGGGCATCTTGCGGCATGGCCAATGCGAAGAGAGCAGTCAGAGCGGCCGGGTCTAGCTCCTTTCCGTTCAGCTGGAGCTTGCCATCGACATACTGCAGGTCAGATACGAGCGAATCTTCACCTTCTGCAACCGCCAACCCGAGCGCTACGGCCATTTCGCCGACCAGGGCGGCGAACATGTCTGCCTGGTTGGCGAGTTCCTGCCTGTCAAGCTCCGGCTCGACCAGTCCCTGCATGAGACTGATGTCCCGCAGCATGGATCTGGACAGCTGGAGTTTCGCGCTGGCGCGGGACAGAACCTCAACGGCGTGTTCTACGGACGGCAGCTCCCCGGATGGGGGCAGCGACAGGTCGGCGGACAGGCTAAGCTCGCTGCGGCCGTTGGCGGTGCGAAGCTCAAGCGAATCCAGGCTCAGACGCGGGTTACCCGCCAGCAGCGTGGCGAAGGCCAGCTCAACCCGCTGTATAGCATCCGCCGGGTCAAGCGGGGCGCCGGTAAAGGCGCTCAGGTACAGGTCACCGAGACTGTTGAGTGCTTCGGGGTCCAGGTTCGAATAGCTCCAGCGGGTAGACAGGGAGCCCAGCTCTTCGCCGTTGTAGGTAAGGGGGCCTTGGTCGTAGCGCGTATTTCCGGCAATCATGCCGTGCTCTTCGTAAAGCTCATCGGTCTGCACCATCTGAGTCACTTGGACACGGGCGTCGTCGGGGAGGAGCACTTCGAGCAGATCCAGTTCAAGGCGACTCTTGCCGAGATGCAGTCCGGACACGTGGGTGGTCAGGTCCGTTTCATAGCGAATGCCGGAAAGATTGAGCGTTGCCGGTTGCGCGGCCAGGGTCGCTATCTGGACATTGTCGGTGCGGGCCTTCAGACGAAGCTTCTCGGCGCTGGCGTCAGTTGCAATGTCCATACGCAGCCCGGAAAAACTCAGACGCATGGTGTCCGATTCGAGATGCGTCGGCGCTATGCTCGCGTGGCCCGCCAGCCCGCCCCCGTAGTACATTACGACATCGCTGGTGAGCGGGGCGCCCTCATGACCGGGGAAGAACCTGTCGACGAGGTCGTTGGGTTCCAGTTGAGACGCCATTCGCGCCAATACCGGCCGCAGCTGCAGCCTTGCCAGGCGTGACAGGGGTATCGGCCCGTGTTCGATCTGGCTGACCCAGGAGAACGAAAGGGTCTGCTGGTCGTCGCCGTACAGATGCGCTGTGAAGATCGCTTCGCTGGAAAACAGATTGCGTTGCAGGTCGGTGAGTTCGAGCACCAGATTGCCGCCGGCCCAGTTACTGGCCAGCTGTGCATTGGCTTCTTCAATCCGGGCATTAAGGGTGGATTCTACCTGCGTGCCTGTGTACCAGGCCCCGCCGATCACCAGCAAGCCACCGACGCCGACAAGCGCGGCGGCAATTCCTCTAACATTCATTCTCTGTCGTCCTTGATGGGAATTTCGCCAGAGATGATAGGCGATTCGGCTGCTGGTTGTAAGGCGGCAACTGTGCGCGCCGTCACAGCGCGCTCGTCATGGGCTAATGCGGGCCATCGCCTCGATTATCTCCCCTGTACTCTGTGGCCGCACCAGGCGGGCGATCTCGTGACCGTTGTGCAGGAAAATCAGCGTAGGCCAAAGCTTTACCCTGAACGAGCGACCGAGCCGCCGACCTGGGCCATCTTCCACCTTGATGTGACGGAATTCGGGGAATCGCTGGAAGGCTTCGGCAATATGCGGTTGCGCAGCCCGGCAATGACCGCACCAGTCGGTGCCGAACTCGACCACGCATGCGCCCTGGATGCCCTCCAGCTGTTCAAGTGGCGGGCCCTGGTTCGTGTAGTTGGCTGTGAAAGGCAAAATCGGTCCTCCGGCGCTACCGAGGCTCGCTCAGGCGCGCCTGGCGAATGGATTGTGACAGGGTTGCTTGAACCCCACGAAACTGACATGCGGCACTCGCTCCGTCTGGTACTTCTGATAAAAGTCCGTGGAGGTGAAAAAGTCCGATACCAGCCGTCGCTCGTAAAGATCCACCTTGGAATGGGTGTAGGGGGTGCCAAGTGAGGTGCCTTCCCGAATACGATGCAAGCCTACGAACCCCACGACCTTGTCGAGCCCGTAGTAATCGCTGAAAGCCTGGATGAACTGGCGTTCTTCCTCCTCGTCCATGGTGTATTCGCCGATGTATTCGCGAAGTAGCGAGGGCAGGTAGGCGTATGGGTCATCGATCACCGTCATCGTTCCGGCAAGCGCGGCTGCGCCGACAGTCGTGGCTGAGAGGATGAGGAAGTTTCGCCGGTTCATGTGGTCACCTGTTGATCAAAGAGCAGATCAGCGGCGCGGATGGACATGGCTGCCGCCGTCAGGCTGGGGTTGGTCGGAGAGCAGGTAGGGAAGGTCGAGGTGCCGACTACCATCAGGTTGCGCTTCGTATGGTGCATCAGACGATGGTCGATCACCGAGCCGTCGCCGTCCGTGCCCATTCGAAGCGTTCCCTGCACGTGGGATTCGGTGATTCGCCACCGCCTGAAATGTACGGCTTCGACTGGTAACGGGGCCAATAGCTCGTCCAGATGGTCCATGGCATATTCCAGACCCTTTCTGCCGTATTCCGAAGGCCCGGTATGATGAATGACCGCCTTGCCGGATGATGGGTCGACAGTGACCTTGTTTTCAAGGCTCGGAAGGTCCTCGGTGATGATGCACAGGGGCAGTAGATGGTGCCATTTGCCGGGTTCGGGGCGCAGTCCGTGGGGCCATCGATTTTCGAAGGACACTACACTACCGGCCCGCTCACTGCGGAAATCACCTTCGTAGAAATAGTAGTTCAGGGCCGTCGTGATGGTACTGCCGTCCATGCCAGCCAGACCATCCAGATAGACTTCGTAATCAGCACCGATCTGCTCATGGAGGTTCAGCGCCGTCTCGCCATGGACTATGTCCGAGCGCAGAAGAATCGCTGGCGCCTGGATGGCATTGGCCCCCAGCACGAAAAGGTCACCCTTTACCCGGTACTCTCGGCCAGCGGATTCGAAACGTACGCCGGTAACGGTATCGCCCTGATAATCCAGCGACTTGACTTCGGACCGTAAGCAGACGTCCACCTTGGGGTGGCCAAACAACTGCGGGAAGCCGTTTTCCGCGGTGAACTTGGCGTTGACAGGGCAGTGATAACAGGTCGCATTGGCGCAACATACGCCGCGCTGCCCAGTGGCCGCGCTGGCGCGCCCGGTGGGAATGAGAAAATGGTGATCCGGCATCGCGGCGCGCATGATGTCGTCGACCGTCATGCCGCGGTGCGGTGGCAGTGGGAACGGCATGCTTCGAGGCAGAAGTTTCGCCATAGCCGGATCGCCGGAGATGGACATGATGGTTTCGGCGCGGCAATAGTATGGCTCGAGGTCATCATACGTTACTGGCCAGTCGTTGCTCACGCCGAACAGACTCTTCATGCGGAAGTCGCTGGGGTGCAGACGTGGTGTTTGCGAAAACCAGCAGTTCATCCCCCCGCCCAGACCGATCGTCATGTTCCACGGTTTGTCACCACGGTTCTCATAGGTGGATTCATGTGGAATGTCGCTGTTCTGCTGCTCCTGAACCTGGGTGGCCCAGGGATAATGGTCGCCCCACTCGATGACCAGAGCGCGGCCCGACAGGTGCTTTACGGCTTCGTTGAGAAAGAAGGTCGACCCGAAACCGGATCCAATGATGATTAGCTCGTAGTGCTCGTTCGCTACGCTCTCGGGCGATACGCGATTGATCTCCATATGGGAATCCCTTTCATAATCCTGCGCTGCGACCAGAAGCTATCCGAGCCTGCAGGCGATGGTTCGCTCTTTTTATCCCGTCGCTAGGAGCGGGTCTCTACGGCGCCACTCGGAGCTTATGTATTCAGTACGAAGAGTTGGCGCCTTGGGGGTGCGACCCCGATGATCATCAATAGTTCTGAAAAATCATCATGTTCCATGAAATGTTCACATGGAGCTGCGGGCCAGGGCGTCAGGTACTACTGCGGAGGGCCCCTTTGCTGGAGGATGGAGCCCATTCATCAACAGCGGGGTGGGTTATTCAGTTTTCTTATGTGAGACGAACGGCAAGTCCGTCTTCTGCGGGCCGCTAAACTGAGACAGGAAGCTTCGTTGTTCGCTTGCGAGGTGGCTTCACATGCGGTTGTACGCCTCTGGCGTCCACGCACGGAGGCGATCCCAGGGGTAAACCTAAAAACAATAATTGGAGATATCCCATGTCGCCCAATCGCGCCACCCGTCCCGGTTGGCGGTCTGCGCTGTTCACCCTCGCGCTGGCTCCCGCCATTTTTTCCGCTTCAGGTTGTTTCAGTGGTAGCTCTTCTTCTTCCGACTCTGGCCCGACTCCCGGGCCAGGCCCTTCGCCCGGGGCGCAGTCCTTGTCCGGGGTGTTCGTCGACAGTCCCGTTGCGGGTCTGGATTATCGTGGCGGTGAAGCAGGCCCATCTCGCACCGACGATGAAGGCCGCTTCCAGTACCTTGAAGGTGAAATCCTGACGTTTTCCATTGGCGATCTCGATCTGGGCGCGGCACCTGGTTCCAGTGTCATTACGCCGCTTGACGTGGTCGCGGGAGCCGCTGATGCCGAGGACCCGCGAGTCCTCAACATGCTTGTGCTGTTGCAGACGCTGGATGCCGATGGCGATCTCAACAACGGAATTCAACTGACCGCTGCCATTCGTGACGAGGTGTCGGCAAATTCCTCGGATCTGGTGCTTGATCAGACGCCGTCAACCTTCCGCGAGTCCCTGGAGCCGGTTGTACAGACCCTCCAGGAGCAGGGCGCTTTCATCGACCTGGATCCGCGTGCGCGGCGCGTGGTTTCAGTTGCCGATGCGCTTGAACACTTCAGTCGCTCAACCGGGGAACGGGTCACCGTTTCTACCACCGGGGGAGAGCTGCGTGGCTTCGCGGCAGACGAACGGACCTGGCAGTTCCTTGGTATTCCCTATGCTCAGCCGCCAGTGGGCGAGTTGCGCTGGAGGCCGCCGGTTTCCCCAGAACCGTGGGAAGGGATACGGGAGGCAGTGTCATGGGCGGATCAGTCTGCGCAAGACCCTAGTCTAGAGGCCATCAACAATGGCGGAATGAGCGAGGATTCGCTGTATCTCAACGTTTCCGCTCCCATGGGCGCGCAAGACCTGCCGGTCATGGTGTGGTTCCACGGGGGCGCTTTTGCGATCCTGTCAGGGAACTCCGACATGTATAACAACCCCGATAGCCTTACAGGGAAAGACGTCGTTCTGGTGACTGTCAATCACAGGCTCGGACCCTTCGGTTACATCGCTCACCCGCTACTTTCGGAAGAGAGTGGTTACTCCGGCTCCGGCAACTACGGGCAGATGGATCTGGTGATGGCTCTGGAATGGGTTCGTGACAACATTGCGGCGTTCGGAGGTGACCCTTCCAATGTCACCATTTTCGGCCAGTCGGGCGGCGGTGGTAAGGTGTACTCGCTGATGAACTCACCGCTGGCGTCAGGCCTGTTTCACAAGGCGATCGTCATGGCTGGTGCCTCTCCCCTGGATCCGAACAGTCTGCCTTCCGACTCGCTTGCGGAATCCGAAGCCATCGGGAGTGCCCTGTTCGACAGGGTGGGTGTCACTACTCTGGAAGAGGCTCGAGCGCTCCCATGGACCGCATTCACCGATGCCGATCGACAGAACGGGATTCCGCGACAGGAATACCGTCCAAATGTGGATTACTACTACCAGACCAGGACTTCCTTCCAGAACGTTCAGGACGGCATGCCGAGTGATGTGCCACTGATGTCGGGGGTAACTTCAGGCGACTATGACACGCTCCGTGCGGCTCTGCCGATCTGGCTACAGCAGCGGTCTGATGCCTATCAGTCGAACCAGTACATCTATCGATTCAGCCGAGTGCCTGATGGGTGGGCAGAGCTGGGCCTGCGTAGCTGCCACGGGTGCGAGCTTCCTTACTTGTTCAACTATCCGCGGGGTATGGTATCGAACTTCCAGCTCGGCCTGGTGCTCACCCCTGAGGGGCAGCGTCCCGCCATTGGCGATCTGAACGGTAACGGAGTTACCGGTACCCAGGGCGATCCGGAAGATATCTTCACTTCCATGCGTTACGGTGCAGATGACGAGGCCATGGCTGATCTGATGATGACCATGTTCAGCAACTTCGCGCGAACCGGTGACCCGAGCGTACCAGGCCTGAACTGGCCGCCTTATACGATCGCCAACGATACCTACGTGGAGATTGGGCCCGGAGCGGAAGCAACCATCGAAACGGGGCTTGCAGACGGGCTGCGTTGAAGTCCCATGGCATCCGCTCCGCTGACGGAGCGGGTGCCTTACTCTTCCTGGAGCAAGGGCGTTGTGAGCCGTAGCGCGGCATCAACCACCTGATCGATAGTTGGCTCATAATTCGCCGTGACCCAGCGCAGGGCGATGTGAATGATCCCCCCCATGACCCCTGCGAGCAGCAGATCATCGATGTCCGGTTCCCGCCGCAGAACAGCCCTGACCATGTGCCGGCCGGTTACGCTGAGCGCATCATCGATCTGCCGGTCAACCGCCGGGGATATGCCTCGGATATCCACGAGAAATACGTTAGCGGCCTGGGGTTCACGTTTGAGTGCTGTCAGATAGGCTGCCAATGCTGCGCGAGCCCTTGTCCGCGGCGCATCTCCTGCCGCATCCACTGCGACAAGAATGTCCTGCTGTAGCTCATCGGTCACCCGTTCATAGCAGGCGATCAGCAGTTCGTCGCTATGGGAGAAGGACTCATAGAAATAGCGCTGTGTCAGCCCTGCCGCTTCACATACCTGACGGACGCTGGCGTGGCGATATCCGTATTCGCCATAAATAGCTATCGCCGCAGCGATCAGTTGGCTGCGGCGTTCGGCTTTGCGCAATGCCTTGACCTCGTCGGAGACGGGGCCGCGTGTACGATTGACGGAAGGGTTATGGGGCATGCAGCTATTTTGACATTGATCGTTGTCAAACTCTAGCCGAAATTATAGATTGTGAGTCTGTCACCCACCCGACGGTACTCATAATGACAATATCATCCGCTTCGGAAGTCGCATCGACGCCTGATTTCGACGTCCTCATCATAGGCGCAGGCCTTTCCGGCATCGGCGCTGGTTACCTGCTGGCCAAGCAATGCCCGGACAAGTCCTTTGCAATCCTTGAGGCGCGTCAGGCCATCGGCGGTACCTGGGATCTGTTTCGCTATCCGGGGATTCGCTCGGATTCCGACATGTATACCCTGAGCTACAGTTTCAAACCCTGGCGTGGCCGCAAATCGATCGTCGATGGACCGGACATCAAGCGCTACATCGAAGATGTGGCCAGGGAGGGTGGGCTGAATCAGCATATCCGCTTCGGCGAGCGCGTTGTCTCGGCGGCCTGGTGCAGCAAGACGCAGCGCTGGACGCTCGACGTTGAACGGACCGACCCGCAGGGTCAGACTCACAAGGACAGTCTGAGCTGCCGGTTTCTTTACCTGGGCGCGGGGTACTACAGCTACGCGGAGGGCTATCGACCGACTTTTCCCGGCGAAGAAAACTACCGAGGCACCTTCGTCCATCCGCAGTTCTGGCCGGAAAATCTCGATTATGCCGGTAAGCGTGTCGTGGTCATCGGCAGCGGTGCAACCGCGGTGACGCTCATCCCTTCGCTCGCGGAGAAAGCCGCCCATGTCACCATGTTGCAGCGCTCCCCCAGCTACGTCGCCAACCGGCCAGCGGTGGATCGCATCGCCCATGGTCTGCAGCGCGTCTTGCCTGCCCCCCTTGCACATGGCCTGACCCGGTGGAAGAACGTGCTCGAAGGCGCATTCTACTACCGCATTGCCAAGCGGCGTCCTGAACTGTTCAAGAAGCGTTTGCTGCAGATGGCCAGCGCGGAGCTCGGTCCAGACTTCGACATGCGCCACTTTACCCCTGACTACAAGCCCTGGGATCAGCGCGTATGCGCTGTGCCGGACGGTGATCTGTTCCGGGACCTGCGCGAGGGTAGAGCCTCGGTGGTCACCGACACCATCGCCGGCTTCAGCGCCGATGCGATTCAGCTCGCGTCAGGCGACTCACTGCCGGCAGACATCGTCATCACCGCAACGGGACTCAAGCTCAACTCCCTCGGCGACATCGCCTTCACGGTGGATGGTGAGGCGGTCGAAGCCAGCCAGTGCATGGCCTACAAGGGCATGATGCTAAGTGAGCTGCCCAACTGTCTGCTCGCTTTTGGTTACGTCAACTCGTCATGGACCCTCAAGGCGGAGCTGACGGCAGGTTACTTGTGTCGCCTGCTGAACTTCATGGACTCGCACGGTTATGCCGTCGCTCAGGCCCCGCGTGATCCGAGCGTGCCCGAACAACCCTTTCTGAGCTTTACATCGGGATATGTGCAGCGCGCCGCGCACATGTTGCCCAAGCAGGGCGCCAGGCGGCCCTGGCAGGTGTACCAGAATTACATGCAGGACATGCTCACTATCCGCTATAGCCGAATAGACGATGGCGTACTGCGCTTTCAATCCTATGGAGACGAGAAATGATTTTGCGGGATGCGGTTGTAGTACTGACTGGCGCGGGCAGTGGAATCGGGCGGGCCCTGGCTTTGGCGCTGGCGGCGCGGGGATGCCATCTTGCGCTGGCCGATATCAATGCGGAAGGTCTGAACGAAACCGTCCGTATGGTCGAAGCCGGTCCCGGCAGGGTCAGCATGCATCTGCTGGACGTCGCTAATCGTGTGGCCGTGGCATCGCTGCCAGATGAGGTCATGCGCTTTCACGGGCAAGTAAACCTGTTGATCAACAATGCCGGTGTTGCCCTGGGCGGCACTTTCGAGCAGGTCAGCGAGGCGGACTTCGACTGGCTGATGCGTATCAACTTCGACAGTGTGGTCTGTATGACTCGCGCTTTCCTACCCTTGCTGCATCAGGTCTCGGAGGCCCGCATCGTCAACATCTCCAGCCTGTTCGGCCTGATCGCACCGCCGGGGCAGGCCGCCTACTGTGCCAGCAAGTTTGCCGTGCGTGGTTTTTCCAATGCCCTGCGTCACGAGCTGCAGGATACGCACATCGGCGTCACCGTCGTTCACCCGGGCGGCGTCAATACATCGATCGCCAAGAGCGCGAAGGGGCCAGCCGGAGCGGATCCCGAGGAAGAGGAGCGCAACCGCAAGGCCGTTCAAAAGATGCTGCGGCTACCGCCGGAGCGTGCGGCCGAGATCATTATCGACGGTATCGAGCGTAATCGGGGCAGGGTGCTGGTGGGGAGTGATGCCAAGCTGCTTTCGGTTATCGAACGGTTGATGCCGGTGAACTACTGGAAGCTGCTGGGGCGGTTGTTGAAGAAATGAGATGAAGCACGGGTATCGCAACCAACGAGCCACTGCCGGGGACAATCCCGGCAGTGGCTTTTCAGGGGCTTAGAACTTGTAGTTCAGGCCTACTTCGAAGGAACGCTCCGGACCCACGTAGATGCCCTGACGCAGGCCGGCAATGTAGCGCTTGTCGGTCAG
>JAUVYN010000014.1 GCA_030603065.1 Pseudomonas sp. | reverse complement strand
GGAAGGCGTCGAGATGGTCATGCCTGGCGACAACGTCAAGCTGGTCGTCACTCTGATCGCTCCGATCGCCATGGAAGACGGTCTGCGCTTCGCGATTCGCGAAGGCGGTCGTACCGTTGGTGCCGGTGTGGTTGCCAAGATTATCGCCTGATAGTCTGACGCCATAGCGAAAGCCCCCGACCTTCGGGGGCTTTTGTATTTTGGTTGACACTGGGTAGTCGCATCAGTAGAATTGCGCCTCCCTTGGATGGGCCTACCCGTGCATTCGGGGGCTCTGAAGAATTGAAGCTTGGAGTTTCTGGTCAAATGCAGAACCAACAGATTCGTATTCGGTTGAAGGCTTTTGACCACCGCCTGATCGATCAGTCAACCCAGGAAATCGTGGATACCGCGAAGCGTACTGGGGCTCAGGTCCGTGGTCCGATTCCTTTGCCGACGCGCAAAGAGCGTTTTACAGTGCTGATTTCTCCGCACGTCAACAAAGATGCCCGTGATCAGTACGAGATCCGCACCCATAAACGGGTTCTGGATATCGTTCAGCCTACCGACAAGACTGTCGATGCGCTGATGAAGCTGGATCTGGCAGCAGGCGTTGAGGTTCAGATCAGCCTCGGCTGATAGCCCCACACGACGGGGGCTATAAGTCGTGTAACGCCCTGCAATGGGCGGCCATAGCGGGTAATAGCCCCGTGCACTCATGAGGTTTAAAAAATGACTATTGGTTTAGTCGGCCGGAAATGCGGTATGACCCGCGTTTTCACTGAAGATGGTATTTCCATTCCGGTTACGGTTGTAGAAGTAGAGCCGAACCGTATCACCCAGGTTAAATCCCTCGAGACCGATGGCTATCAGGCCATTCAGATCACCGTGGGCGAGCGTCGCGCCAAGCGTGTGACCAAGCCTATGGCCGGGCATTTCGCCAAGGCAAGCACCGCTGCAGGTCGTCAGGTATGCGAGTTCCGTCTTGATGACGTCGCTCAGTACGAAGCTGGCGCCGAGATCACTGTCAGCATCTTCGAAGCAGGCCAGAAAGTAGACGTTACTGGTCAGTCCAAGGGTAAGGGCTTCGCTGGCACGATCAAGCGCTGGAACTTCCGCGGTCAGGACGCCACTCACGGCAACTCGGTTTCTCACCGTGTTCCGGGCTCCATTGGCCAGTGCCAGACTCCGGGTCGCGTATTCAAGGGCAAGAAGATGGCCGGTCACATGGGTGCCGAGCAAGTGACTGTGCAGACCCTGGAAATCGTCCGCGTAGACGCCGAGCGTAACCTGCTGCTCATCAAGGGCGCGGTGCCTGGCGCACCCGGTAGCGACGTGATCGTTCGCCCGGCTGTCAAGGCCAAGGGTTAAGGGGGAGTTAGCATGAATCTGAATGTAGCTGGTGCGAACGCGATCGAAGTTTCCGATCTGACCTTCGCCACAGAGTTTAACGAGACCCTGGTTCACCAGGCAGTCGTCGCCTATATGGCTGGCGGCCGTCAGGGCACCAAGCAGCAGAAAAACCGCTCCGACGTATCCGGTGGCGGCAAGAAGCCCTGGCGTCAAAAGGGTACTGGCCGCGCTCGTGCCGGTACTATCCGCAGCCCGATCTGGCGTGGGGGCGGAACCACTTTCGCCGCACGTCCGCAGAACCACGAGCAGAAGCTCAACCGCAAGATGTACCGCGGTGCCCTGCGCTCCATCCTGTCCGAGCTGGTTCGTCAGGACCGTCTGGTCGTTGTCGAGAGCTTCACAGTCGATGCTCCCAAGACCAAGGGTCTGCTGGGCAAGCTGAAGGAGCTGAACCTCGAAAACGTGCTGATCGTTACCGACAGCGTTGACGAGAACCTGTACCTGGCTGCGCGCAACCTGCCGCACGTCGATGTACGTGACGTTCAGGGTTCCGATCCGGTCAGCCTGATCGGCTACGACAAGGTGCTGATCACCGTGCCCGCCGTCAAGAAGTTCGAGGAGATGCTGGGATGAACCAGGAGCGCATTTTCAAAGTACTGCTTGGCCCGCATGTATCCGAGAAGGCTACCGTGCTGGCTGATAGCAAGAACCAGTTCGTGTTCAAGGTGGACACCACCGCGACCAAGCTGGAAATCAAGAAAGCCGTTGAGCAGCTGTTCAACGTCAAGGTCAAGTCCGTCGCGACCTTGAATGTGAAAGGCAAGACCAAGCGAACCGTACGCGGCCTCGGCAAACGTAATGACTGGAAGAAGGCCTATGTAAGCCTGCAGCCCGGTCAGGACATCGATTTTGCCAGCGCTGAATAAGTAAAGGGGTACATCATGGCAATCGTAAAATGTAAACCTACTTCCGCTGGCCGCCGCTTCGTTGTCAAGGTCGTCAACTCTGACCTGCACAAGGGTGCTCCTTTCGCGCCCCTGGTCGAGAAGCAAGGCAAGTCTGGTGGTCGTAACAACAATGGCCGCATCACCACGCGTCATCGTGGGGGCGGACACAAGCAACACTATCGTCTGGTCGATTTTCGTCGCAACAAGGACGGCATTCCTGCCGTTGTCGAGCGTATCGAATACGATCCGAACCGTACCGCTCACATTGCTCTGCTGAAGTATTCCGACGGCGAGCGTCGCTACATCATCGCGCCCAAGGGTGTGAGTGCTGGCGACCAGGTCATCTCTGGAGCCGATGCGCCGATCAAGCCGGGTAACACCCTGCCGCTGCGTAACATTCCGGTTGGTAGCACCATTCACGCCATCGAGCTCAAGCCCGGTAAGGGTGCTCAGGTTGCCCGCAGTGCAGGTGCTTCCGTTCAGCTGGTTGCGCGTGAAGGTGCCTACGTGACCGTGCGTCTGCGCTCCGGCGAAATGCGCAAGGTTCTGGGCGAGTGCCGTGCCACCATGGGCGAAGTGTCCAATGGCGAGCACAGCCTGCGTTCCCTGGGCAAGGCCGGTGCCAAGCGCTGGCGCGGTGTACGTCCGACCGTTCGTGGTGTTGCCATGAACCCGGTCGACCACCCGCACGGTGGTGGTGAAGGTCGTACATCGGGTGGTCGTCACCCTGTGTCGCCATGGGGCTTCCCGACCAAGGGTGCCAAGACTCGGTCCAACAAGCGCACTGACAAGATGATTGTCCGTCGTCGCAGCAAGTAATTAGAGGGGATACGACAGTGCCGCGTTCTCTGAAGAAAGGTCCTTTTATCGATCTTCACCTACTGAAGAAGGTCGAAACGGCAGTAGAAAAGAACGATCGCAAGCCGGTTAAAACCTGGTCGCGCCGTTCGATGATCCTGCCGCAGATGGTCGGTCTGACCATTGCTGTACATAACGGTCGTCAGCATGTTCCGGTAATCATTTCCGAAGACATGGTCGGTCACAAGTTGGGCGAATTCTCTGCTACCCGCACTTATCGCGGTCATGTAGCAGACAAGAAAGCCAAGCGCTAAGGGGTTAGAAGATGGAAGTAGCCGCTATTCACAAAGGCGCACGTCTCTCTGCCCAGAAGGCGCGCTTGGTCGCTGACCAGATCCGCGGAAAGAAGGTGGATGAGGCTCTGAGCCTGCTGAAGTTCAGCAACAAGAAGGCCGCAGATGTCATTCGTAAGGTTCTCGAGTCGGCAATTGCCAACGCCGAGCACAACGATGGCGCGGACGTGGACGACCTGCGGGTCTCCACCGTGTTTGTCAACGAAGGTCGCTCTCTGAAGCGCATCATGCCGCGTGCCAAAGGCCGTGCTGATCGCATCGTTAAGCGGTCTTGCCATATCACGGTCAAGGTTGCTGACAAGTAGGAGTCGATCACATGGGTCAGAAAGTACATCCGGTAGGCATTCGCCTCGGTATCGTTAAACAGCACACTTCGGTGTGGTATGCAGACGGCCGCACCTATGCGGACTATCTGTTCACTGATCTGAAGGTACGTGAGTACATTCAGGAGAAGCTCAAGAGTGCTTCGGTGAGCCGCGTTGAGATTCAGCGCCCGGCTCAGACCGCCAAGATCACCATTCACACTGCTCGTCCGGGCATCGTGATTGGCAAGAAGGGCGAAGATGTAGAAAAGCTGCGTCAGGACCTGACTCAGCAGATGGGCGTGCCGGTGCACATCAACATCGAAGAGATCCGCAAGCCGGAGCTCGACGGTGCCCTGGTGGCGCAGAGCGTTGCTCAGCAGCTCGAGCGTCGTGTGATGTTCCGTCGCGCCATGAAGCGCGCCGTACAGAACGCCATGCGTATTGGTGCCAAGGGTATCAAGATCCAGGTCAGCGGCCGTCTCGGCGGCGCCGAGATCGCCCGTACCGAGTGGTACCGTGAAGGCCGTGTGCCGCTGCACACCCTGCGTGCCGACATCGACTACGCGACGGCTGAAGCCCACACCACTTACGGTGTGATCGGTGTGAAGGTTTGGATTTTCAAGGGCGAGATCATTGGTGGTCAGCCTGAGGAAATCAAAGCCGTCGCGACCAAGAAAAAAGCTGCTAAGTAAGGGGTACGCACATGTTACAACCCAAGCGTACGAAGTTCCGCAAGCAGATGACCGGCCACAACCGTGGCCTGGCGCATCGCGGCAGTAAAGTGAGCTTTGGCGAATATGCACTGAAGGCCGTAGGCCGCGGTCGTCTGACTGCTCGTCAGATCGAAGCTGCCCGTCGTGCCCTGACTCGTCACGTAAAGCGTGGCGGTAAAATCTGGATCCGTGTCTTCCCTGACAAGCCGATCTCCAAGAAGCCCTTGGAAGTGCGGATGGGTAAGGGTAAGGGTAACGTCGAGTACTGGGTTGCCCAGATCAAGCCCGGCAAGGTCCTGTACGAGATTGAAGGTGTTTCCGAAGAGCTGGCGCGCGAGGCATTCGCCCTGGCTGCAGCCAAGCTGCCTCTCGCTACCACCTTTGTTAAGCGGACGGTGATGTAATGAAAGCGACAGAACTTCGTGAAAAATCTGCCGAGCAGCTGAACGAACAGCTGCTCACCCTGCTGCGCGATCAGTTCAACCTGCGCATGCAGAAGGCAACCGGTCAACTGGGACAGAGCCACCTGCTCAAGCAGGTCAAGCGCGACATCGCCCGAGTCAAGACCGTGCTCAATCAGAAAGGTGGTAACTGATCATGGCCGAGACCAAAACAGTTCGTACCGTCACTGGCCGCGTGGTCAGCGACAAGATGGAAAAGACCGTTACTGTGCTCATCGAGCGTCAGGTAAAGCACCCGTTGTACGGTAAGTACATCACCCGCTCTACCAAGCTGCACGCACACGACGAGAACAACGAATGCCGCATCGGCGATCTGGTTACCATCCGGGAAACCCGTCCCTTGGCCAAGACCAAGAGCTGGACCCTGGTGCAGATCGACGAGCGCGCGGCGCAAGTATAAGCCCCGCGCTATTTAGCGGAATTTTCAAGGGTCGGAGAAAGTTATGATTCAGACTCAATCCATGCTGGATGTGGCTGACAACAGTGGTGCACGTCGCGTGATGTGTATCAAGGTTCTGGGCGGTTCTCACCGCCGCTACGCTGGCATTGGCGACATCATCAAAGTTACCGTGAAGGAAGCGATTCCCCGCGGAAAAGTGAAGAAAGGCCAGGTGCTCAACGCGGTCATCGTGCGTACTCGTCACGGCGTTCGCCGTACCGACGGTTCGCTGATCCGTTTCGATGGCAACGCTGCCGTTCTGCTCAACAACAAGAATGAGCCGATCGGTACCCGCATCTTTGGGCCAGTGACTCGCGAACTGCGTAATGAGCAGTTCATGAAGATCGTTTCCCTCGCGCCCGAAGTGCTGTAAGGAGCCCGGTCATGCAAAAGATCAAACGTGACGACGACGTTATCGTCATCGCCGGCAAAGACAAAGGCAAGCGCGGCAAGGTCCTGAAGGTCCTGGCCGATGCCCGTCTGGTCATCGCTGGTGTGAACATCATCAAGCGCCACACCAAGCCGAACCCGATGGCTGGTTCCCAGGGCGGTATCGTTGAGAAGGAGGCGCCTATCCACGTCTCCAACGTGGCTATCTTCAACCCCGAAACCAGCAAGGCTGACCGTGTCGGCTTCAAGGTCGAGGAAGGCAAGAAGATTCGTATTTTCAAGTCGACCCAAAAAGCCGTCGACGCTTGAGAATCTAGGTGCTTACCATGGCAAGATTGAAAGAACACTACCGCACTAATCTCGTTCCCAAGCTCAAGGAAGAACTGGGCCTGAAGAACGTGATGGAAGTGCCG
This sequence comes from Pseudomonas sp., assembly GCA_030603065.1. Taxonomy (GTDB): domain Bacteria; phylum Pseudomonadota; class Gammaproteobacteria; order Pseudomonadales; family Pseudomonadaceae; genus Halopseudomonas. Next base: position 44,822 of record JAUVYN010000014.1, on the reverse strand, counting down.
AAGCTGACCAAGATCACCCTGAACATGGGCCTTGGCGAAGCAGTTGGCGACAAGAAGGTAATTGAAAACGCGATGGCCGACCTGGAGAAGATCACAGGTCGCAAGGGTGTGGTAACATACGCCCGCAAATCCATCGCCGGTTTCAAGATTCGTGATGGCTGGCCGATCGGCGTGAAGGTTACCTTGCGCCGCGAACAGATGTACGAGTTCCTGGATCGTCTGCTGGCTATCTCCCTGCCCCGCGTGCGTGACTTCCGTGGCCTGAACGCCAAGTCGTTCGATGGCCGTGGCAACTACAGCATGGGTGTCAAGGAACAGATCATTTTCCCGGAAATCGATTACGACAAGATCGATGCCCTGCGCGGTCTGGACATTACCCTGACCACCACTGCGCGGACCGACGATGAAGGTCGCGCGCTCCTGCGTGCGTTCAACTTCCCGTTCCGTAACTAGGAGTCAGGTAATGGCAAAAGTCAGTATGAAGAACCGCGAGCTCAAGCGCGCTCGCCTGGTTGCCAAGTACGCTGCGAAGCGTGCTGAACTCAAGGCTACCGTGAGCAACGTCAACGCTTCCGTTGAGGATCGTTGGAATGCTCAGGTCGCCCTGCAGAAACTGCCGCGTGATGCGAGCCCGGTGCGTCAGCGTAATCGCTGCCGCATGACTGGTCGTCCGCACGGCGTATACCGCAAATTCGGTCTCTCGCGCATCAAGCTGCGTGAAGCTGCTATGCGTGGTGATGTACCCGGTCTGGTCAAGGCCAGCTGGTAATCCAGACCTCAATTACTCAGTTTCAGGAGCACAAAGCCCATGAGTATGCAGGACCCGTTGGCAGATATGCTGACCCGTATCCGTAATGCCCAGATGGCTGAAAAGTCCAGTGTCAGCATGCCTTCGGCAAAGCTGAAGGTGGCTGTCGCCAAAGTACTTAAGGAAGAAGGCTACGTTGCCGGTTACGAAGTGCAGGGCGATGTCAAGCCCGTGCTGTCGATCGAGCTCAAGTACTTCGAAGGCAAGCCGGTAATCGAAGACCTCAAGCGCGTGAGCCGTCCCGGCCTGCGCCAGTACAAGTCCGTTGACCAGATTCCAAAGGTCAAGGGTGGACTGGGTGTCTCCATTGTCTCCACCAACAAGGGTGTGATGACTGATAGAGCTGCTCGCGCTGCCGGTATCGGCGGCGAAGTGCTCTGCACCGTATTCTGATAGGGGGTTTACGATGTCTCGCGTCGCTAAAGACCCTGTCAAACTGCCACAGGGCGTAGAAGTAAAACTTAATGGTCAGGAGCTGTCGATCAAGGGTGCCAAGGGTACCCTGGCGCTGAACCTGCACCCTCAGGTCGAAGTTGTCCAGGAAGAGGGCGTGCTCAAGTTCGCCGCACGCCCGGGCAGCGTCAACATGGCCATGGCCGGCACCACGCGTGCACTGGTCAACAACATGGTCGTGGGTGTCACTCAAGGTTTCGAGCGCAAGCTGCAGCTCGTCGGGGTAGGTTACAAGGCACAGGCCAAAGGACAGGTACTGTCCCTTGCGCTGGGCTACTCCCACCCGATCGACTATCAGCTGCCCGAGGGCGTTTCCGCGGAAACCCCCAGCCAGACTGACATCATCATCAAAGGTATCGACAAGCAGCTGGTCGGTCAGGTAGCCGCGGAAATTCGTGATTTCCGCCGTCCCGAGCCCTACAAGGGCAAGGGTGTACGCTACTCCGATGAGGTTGTGCGTCGTAAAGAAGCCAAGAAGAAGTAGGGCATAGCAAATGAGCGATAAAAAAGTTATTCGTCTCCGTCGCGCTCGCCGTTCGCGTCTCAAGCAGCGCGAGCTCGAAGCCGTACGTCTGTGCGTGTACCGTTCTTCGCAGCACATGTACGCACAAATCATCTCCGCTGATGGTGGCAAGGTCATCGCGAGCGCTTCGACGCTGGATGCCGATCTGCGCAGTGGTGCGACCGGCAATATCGAAGCCGCCAAGAAAGTCGGTCTGCTGGTCGCCGAGCGCGCCAAGGCTGCCGGTGTAACTCAGGTCGCCTTCGACCGTTCCGGCTTCAAGTTTCATGGCCGCGTGAAAGCGCTTGCCGATGCCGCTCGTGAAGGCGGGCTGGAATTCTAAGGGTATAGCTATGGCTAATTTCGAGCAGAAGCGCGACGAAGGTTACATCGAGAAACTCGTCCAGGTTAACCGCGTTGCCAAAGTAGTGAAGGGCGGTCGTATCTTCGCCTTTACCGCACTGACCGTGGTCGGTGACGGCAAGGGTCGCGTCGGTTTCGGTCGCGGCAAGGCGCGTGAAGTGCCTGCTGCCATCCAGAAGGCGATGGAAGCTGCGCGTCGTAACATGATCCAGGTCGACCTGAACGGCAGCACGCTGCAGTATCCGGTCAAGGCCGCCCATGGCGCCTCCAAGGTGTTCATGCAGCCTGCTTCCGAGGGTACCGGTGTCATCGCCGGTGGCGCGATGCGTGCCGTCCTTGAAGCAGCCGGCGTCCACAACGTTCTGGCCAAGTGTTACGGTTCCACCAATCCGGTCAACGTCGTTCAGGCTACCTACAAGGGTCTGAAAGCCATGCAGTCGCCAGAGTCTGTAGCGGCCAAGCGCGGCAAGACCGTCGAAGACATCGTGGGGTAACCTGACATGGCCAACGCAAAAATCAAAGTGACCCTGTTCAAGAGTGTTGCCGGTCGTCTGCCGAACCACAAGGCCTGTGTCAAGGGTCTGGGTCTGCGCCGCATCGGTCACACCGTCGAGGTCGAAGATACTCCGTCTGTGCGCGGGATGATCAACAAGGTCTCCTACATGGTTCGGGTAGAGGGTTAAGACATGAAACTGAATGATCTGCGTTCCGCACCGGGTGCCCGCCGTGAAAAGCACCGCCCCGGTCGTGGTATCGGTAGCGGCCTCGGCAAGACCGGTGGCCGTGGTCACAAGGGTCTGACTTCGCGTTCGGGCGGCACCGTCGCTCCGGGCTTCGAGGGTGGTCAGCAGCCGCTGCATCGCCGTCTGCCGAAGTTTGGCTTCGTGTCCAAGATCGCCATGGTTACCGCTGAAGTTCGTACCAGTGAGCTGAACAAGCTGGACGTTGACGTGGTTGACCTGCAGGCGCTCAAGGATGCCAACATCATTGGCAACAAGTACGTGCGTGCAAAGATCGTCCTCTCTGGTGACATCACCAAGGCGGTCAACCTGAAGGGCCTGATGGCCACCAAGGGTGCTCGTGAAGCGATCATCGCGGCTGGCGGCAAGATCGAGGACTAAATGGCTAAGCAAGGCGCTCTCTCGGGAATCAAGCAAGGCGGCCTGACGGAACTGTGGGGGCGCTTGCGCTTCCTGTTCCTGGCGATCATCGTGTACCGCATCGGGGCTCACATCCCGGTTCCCGGTATCAATCCTGATCGTCTGGCTGATCTGTTCAGACAGAACGAGGGCACCATACTTAGCCTGTTCAACATGTTCTCGGGTGGTGCCCTGGAGCGGATGAGCATCTTCGCTCTGGGCATCATGCCGTATATCTCTGCATCGATCATCATGCAGCTGATGACGGCAGTCAGCCCGCAGTTGGAGCAGCTGAAGAAGGAAGGGGAGTCCGGGCGTCGCAAGATTAGCCAGTACACCCGTTATCTGACGCTTGTTCTCGCGTTCATCCAGGCCATCGGCATGTCGGTCGGTCTGGCTAGTCAGGGTGTGGCTTTCAACACGGGTTTCGGCTTTTATTTCATTGCCGTGACCACCTTCGTGGCTGGGGCCATCTTCATGATGTGGCTGGGCGAGCAGATCACCGAGCGGGGTGTCGGTAACGGCATTTCGATGCTGATCTTCGCCGGGATTGTCGCTGGGCTGCCGAGCGCCATTGGTCAGTCCTTCGAGGCTGCGCGCCAGGGCGACATCAATATCTTCGCGCTCATCGCCATTGCGTTGCTGGCGATTGCGTTGATTGCGTTCGTGGTGTTCGTCGAGCGCGGACAGCGTCGTATCACCGTCAATTACGCCAAGCGTCAGCAGGGCCGTAAGGTGTTCGCCGCGCAAAGCAGTCATCTGCCGCTGAAGGTCAACATGGCGGGCGTAATCCCGGCGATCTTCGCCAGCAGTATCCTGCTGTTCCCGGCTTCGCTGGGAACCTGGTTCGGCCAGGGCGAGGGGATGGGGTGGCTGCAGAGCATGTCCCAGGCCATCGCTCCGGGCCAGCCGCTGAACATCATTCTGTTTAGTGCGGGGATCATCTTCTTCTGCTTCTTCTATACAGCCTTGATGTTCAATCCCAAGGACGTGGCGGAGAACCTGAAGAAATCGGGGGCGTTCATTCCTGGCATTCGCCCGGGAGAGCAGTCGGCTCGCTACATCGATGGCGTACTTACTCGCCTGACCATGTTCGGTGCGCTGTACATCACGGCAGTCTGTCTGCTGCCGCAGTTCCTGGTTGTATCGGCTAATGTGCCCTTCTATCTGGGTGGGACTTCGCTGCTGATCGTGGTTGTGGTTGTGATGGACTTCATGTCGCAAGTACAATCGCACCTCGTTTCTCAGCAGTATGAATCCCTTATGAAGAAATCGAACCTGAAAGGCTACGGCAGCGGCATGCTGCGCTGAACACTCAGGGTTTTTGGAGTCGGTTATGAAAGTTGCAGCATCAGTCAAAAAGCTTTGCCGTAACTGCAAGGTGATTCGTCGCAATGGTAGCGTACGAGTCATCTGCAGTGCTGAGCCCCGTCACAAGCAGCGCCAGGGCTAATAGCCTGTCACCAGCTGATTGAAGACTACGTCTCAGGATAACCGCCACCCGGCCATTAACCATGGCTGGGTGGTTGATTTTTATATTTGTTAGCGCTACCCTACTGCACCCTTTTTCACGCAACCTTTTCGTGTGGGTTGAGTCAGGTAGCTGTCAGACGGAGTAATTTGGATGGCCCGTATTGCAGGCGTCAACATCCCGGATAACAAGCACACTGTTATCTCTTTGACCTATATCTTTGGTATCGGTCAAACCAAGGCACAACAGATCTGTGCCGCTACTGGCATTGCCCCCAATGTCAAAATCAAGGATCTGAGCGAGGAGCAGGTTGATTCGCTGCGTAACGAGGTTGCCAAGAGCACTACCGAAGGCGATCTGCGTCGTGTGATCAACATGAACGTCAAGCGTCTGATGGATCTCGGTTGCTACCGTGGTCTGCGCCACCGTAAGGGCCTGCCGGTCCGTGGTCAGCGCACCAAGACCAATGCTCGTACCCGCAAGGGTCCGCGCAAGCCGATCCGTAAGTAATCGCGAAGGAATATACAGATATGGCTAAGCCTGCTGCTCGTGTTCGTAAGAAAGTAAAAAAGACGGTCGTCGATGGGATCGCCCACATCCACGCCTCTTTCAATAACACCATCATCACCATTACCGATCGTCAGGGCAATGCTCTGAGCTGGGCTACCTCCGGTGGGTCGGGTTTCCGCGGTTCGCGCAAGAGCACGCCCTTCGCTGCCCAGGTTGCAGCCGAGCGTGCCGGTCAGGCCGCTCTGGAATATGGTCTGAAGAACCTCGACGTCAACGTCAAGGGCCCTGGCCCGGGTCGTGAGTCCGCTGTGCGTGCCCTGAATGCTTGTGGCTACAAGATCAGCGGCATCACTGATGTGACGCCCATCCCCCATAACGGCTGCCGCCCGCCCAAAAAGCGTCGCGTGTAATTAGGAGACGGAAATGGCTAGATATATTGGTCCCAAGTGTAAACTGTCTCGTCGCGAAGGCACTGACCTGTTCCTGAAGAGCGGCGCGCGCGCCCTCGATTCGAAGTGCAACCTGGAAACCCCTCCGGGCGTACACGGTCAGCGTCGTGGTCGTCTGTCGGAATACGGCACCCAGCTGCGCGAGAAGCAAAAGGTCCGTCGCATCTACGGCGTCCTTGAGCGTCAGTTCGCCAACTATTACAAGGAAGCGGCCCGTCTGAAGGGCGCGACCGGCGAGAACCTGCTGCAGCTGCTCGAGCGTCGTCTCGATAACGTTGTCTATCGCATGGGCTTCGGCGCTACTCGCGCGGAAGCACGTCAGCTGGTTTCCCACAAGGCTATCAGCGTCAACGGCAAGACTGTGAACATCGCGTCCTACCTGGTTTCCCCGGGCGACGTGGTAGCTGTTCGCGAGAAGGCCAAGAACCAGCTGCGCATCAACGGTTCTCTGGAACTGGCTGCCCAGCGTGGTCAGGCCGAATGGCTGGAAGTGGATACTGCGAAGAAGGAAGGTGTCTTCAAAAGCCTGCCCTCACGGAGTGATCTGTATGCCGACATCAACGAAAACCTGATCGTCGAGCTGTACTCCAAGTAAGCGACAGACAGCAAAAGGTGCCCCCATGCAGAGTTCGGTTACCGAGTTTCTAACACCGCGTCACATCGACGTACAGGAAAGCTCGCCCACGCGCGCCAAGATCACTCTTGAGCCGCTGGAGCGTGGTTTCGGCCATACCCTGGGCAATGCGCTTCGTCGCATCCTGCTCTCCTCCATGCCCGGCTGTGCCGTGGTAGAGGCGGAAATCGACGGCGTATTGCATGAGTACAGCGCCATCGAAGGCGTTCAGGAAGATGTCATCGAGATCCTCCTGAACCTCAAGGGCCTGGCCATCAAGATGCACGGCCGTGACCACGTCACCTTGTCCCTTTCCAAGAAGGGCCCTGGCGCAGTCACCGGTGGCGACATCCAGCTGGATCACGATGTCGAGATCGTCAACCCCGATCACGTCATCGCCAACCTGTCGGCCAACGGCGCGCTGAACATGAAGCTCACCGTTGCGCGTGGTCGTGGCTATGAGCCGGCGGACGCACGCCAGTCCGATGACGACGAAAGCCGTTCGATTGGCCGTCTGCAGCTCGACGCGACCTACACTCCCGTGCGCCGTGTGGCCTACGTGGTTGAAAGCGCTCGGGTCGAGCAGCGTACCAACCTGGACAAGCTGGTCATCGATCTGGAGACCAACGGTACTCTGGATCCCGAGGAAGCGATTCGTCGTGCAGCGACCATTCTGCAACAGCAGCTGGCCGCGTTCGTCGACCTCAAGGGCGACTCCACGCCGGTGATCGAGCAGCAAGAGGATGAAATTGATCCGATCCTGTTGCGTCCGGTGGATGATCTGGAACTGACTGTGCGTTCGGCCAACTGTCTGAAGGCTGAAAACATCTATTACATTGGCGATCTGATCCAGCGTACCGAAGTGGAGCTGCTGAAGACCCCGAACCTTGGCAAGAAGTCCCTGACTGAGATCAAGGACGTTCTGGCCTCGCGTGGTCTTTCACTGGGTATGCGTCTGGACAACTGGCCGCCGGCAAGCTTGAAGAAGGACGACAAGGTTTCGGCCTGATCGTCTTGACACCGAGGATTTGAAAGATGCGTCATCGTAAAAGTGGTCGTCACCTGAATCGGACCAGCTCCCACCGCAAGGCCATGTTCCAGAACATGGCGGTGTCGCTGTTCGAAAACGAACTGATCAAGACAACTCTGCCCAAGGCCAAGGAATTGCGCCGTGTGGCAGAGCCGCTGATCACCCTGGCCAAGGAAGATACCGTAGCCAACCGCCGCCTGGCGTTTGACCGCACTCGCAGCAAAGAAGCTGTGGGCAAGCTGTTCAATGATTTGGGCAAGCGCTACGCCGCTCGCCCGGGCGGGTATGTGCGTATCCTCAAGTGCGGCTTCCGCGCTGGTGATTCCGCACCTATGGCCTACGTTGAGCTGGTTGATCGTCCTGACGTGGCAGCTGCCGCAGAAGAATGATTCAGGCTTAAGAAAGAACCGGGCTCAGGCCCGGTTTTTTCGTTTCAGTGAACCGCAGATCGAGCGACCCGCTGGCACGGATCGCCCGATCGATCAGTAGCCGCGTTCCAGTAGCGGCTTGAGGAAGCGTCCGGTGTGCGACGCGCTGATGTCCGCGACCTGTTCGGGCGTTCCGGTGGCGATGATCTGCCCACCCTTGGAGCCCCCCTCCGGCCCCAGATCCACCAGCCAGTCTGCAGTCTTGATCACGTCCAGATTGTGTTCTATCACCACTACCGTATTGCCGTGATCCCGCAACCGATGAAGTACGTCCAGCAGCTGCTGGATGTCGGCGAAATGTAGGCCGGTGGTCGGTTCATCGAGGATGTAGAGCGTCTTCCCGGTATCGCGCTTGGATAGCTCCCGCGCGAGTTTGACGCGCTGCGCCTCGCCGCCTGAAAGCGTGGTCGCCGACTGCCCGAGGCGAATATAAGACAGTCCCACATCCATCAGCGTTTGCAGCTTGCGGGCGATCGCCGGCACGGCGTCGAAGAACTCCCGCGCCTCTTCGATGGTCATCTCCAGCACTTCGTGGATGCTCTTGCCCTTGTATTTGATCTCGAGCGTCTCCCGGTTGTAGCGCTTGCTCTTGCAAACGTCGCAGGGAACGTAGATATCCGGCAGGAAATGCATCTCGACCTTGATCAGCCCATCGCCCTGGCATGCCTCGCAGCGTCCTCCTTTCACGTTGAAGGAAAAGCGCCCTGCCTTGTACCCGCGGGAGCGGGCCTCCTGAGTACCGGCAAACAGATCACGAATTGGTGTGAAGAGACCGGTGTAAGTTGCGGGGTTGGACCGCGGGGTCCGACCGATCGGGCTTTGATCGATGTCCACCACCTTGTCCAGATGCTGCAGTCCGTCGAAGCTGTCATGGGGTGCGGCTTCAAGGGTCGTCGCGCCGTTCAGCGCGGTGGCAGTGATCGGAAACAGGGTGTTGTTGATCAGGGTCGATTTGCCAGATCCGGATACGCCGGTGACGCACGTCATCAGCCCCACCGGTATTTCCAGATTGACCTTTTGCAGATTATTGCCACAGGCGCCTTTGAGGCGCAGCCACTGATCCTTGCGCGGCGGATTGCGCCTGGCTGGTATTTCGATTCTGCGGCGGCCGGACAGATAACTGCCGGTAAGCGAATCAGGGTCGGCCATGACCTCTTCTGCGGTGCCCTGGGATACGATGCGGCCCCCATGTACCCCTGCGCCGGGGCCAATGTCGACGACGTAGTCTGCCAGGCGGATGGCATCCTCATCATGCTCGACCACGATGACCGTGTTGCCGAGGTCGCGTAGGTGAATGAGCGTCGCCAACAGTCGTTCGTTGTCGCGCTGGTGCAGGCCAATGGAAGGCTCGTCGAGAATATACATGACTCCGACCAGGCCGGCGCCGATCTGACTCGCCAGACGAATGCGCTGGGCCTCGCCACCCGAAAGGGTGTCGGCGCTGCGGTCGAGTGTCAGATAGTCCAGGCCAACATTGACCAGAAACATCAGCCTTGCTCGAATTTCCTTCAGAATCTTTTCAGCGATCTCGCCGCGGCTGCCATCCAGATGCAGCTGCTCGAAATAAGCCGCTGCTGCGCCCACCGGCATGGTGGTCACGCCGGGCAGGTTGCGGCCGTCGATAAAGACATGGCGCGCTTCGCGACGCAGTCGGGTGCCGCTGCAGTCCGGACAGGGCTGGGTGCTTAGATATTTGGCCAATTCTTCGCGTACGCTCTGGGACTCGGTCTCGCGGTAACGTCGTTCCAGGTTCGGCAATATACCTTCGAAAGGGTGCTCTCGACGCACCACGTCGCCGCGGTCATTCATGTAGCGGAAGGAGACCTTTTCACTACCGGTGCCGCTGAGCACCAGCTTGCGGTGCTTCTCCTGCAGCTTGCCGAAGGGCGTGTCCAGGTCGATGCCGTAGTGCGCTGCGAGGGAGCTGAGCATCTGGAAGTAATAGACATTGCGTCGGTCCCAGCCGCGGATGGCGCCCTCTGCCAGAGTCAGCTCGCCATTTACCAGGCGCCGGCTGTCGAAGAACTGCTTCACGCCCAACCCGTCACAGGTGCCGCAAGCACCTGCAGGATTGTTGAAGGAAAAAAGTCGGGGTTCCAGTTCGCTGATCGAGTGGCCGCACACCGGGCAGGCGAAGCGGGCACTGAAGGTCAGCTCCTCGCCAGGCTGGTCGTCCATCGGAGCAACGAGGGCAACACCATCGGCGAGATTGAGCGCGGTTTCGAAGGACTCCGCCAGGCGCAGCTGAAGGTCGGGTCGGACCTTGAAACGGTCGACCACCACTTCGATGGTGTGCTTCTTGTTCTTTTCCAGAGCGGGCGCTTCGTCCAGGTCGTGAATGCGCCCGTTAATGCGTGCGCGGACGAAACCCTGGGCGCGGAGTTCTTCGATGAGTGCCAGGTGCTCGCCCTTGCGCTCGCGCATGACCGGCGCGAGTAGCATCAGCTTGCTGCCTTCCGGAAGCGCCAGCACTTGATCGACCATCTGGCTGACGGTCTGGGCGGCCAGGGGTTGGTCATGGTCGGGGCAGCGGGGAGTGCCGACCCTGGCGAATAGCAGGCGCAGGTAATCGTAGATTTCGGTGATGGTGCCAACGGTGGAGCGCGGGTTATGTGAGGTGGATTTCTGCTCTATCGAAATCGCCGGTGAGAGCCCTTCGATATGGTCGACATCGGGCTTTTCCATCATCGACAAAAACTGTCGTGCGTACGCCGAAAGCGATTCGACATAGCGCCGCTGCCCTTCCGCATAGAGGGTATCGAAGGCCAGTGAAGACTTGCCGGAACCAGACAGTCCGGTGATGACGATCAGCTTGTCGCGGGGCAGGTCGAGGTCGATGTTCTTCAGGTTGTGGGTTCGGGCCCCACGTATCACGATGGTATCCACTCTTGAGTCACCCTCGGCCAGCAAAGCCATCTAGTATACGGTGCGTAGGCAGCCCCGGGCAAAAGCGCGGACCAGGCAAGCGGCAGCATCGCTGCATCAGCGGTAAGGCATGCTAGAATCCGCGCTTTTCTTGATTGCGGAGAAACCATGCATCAGGCCGATTCCATGTCGCCTGCCGAGCGCCGCGCGGCAAGTTCGCTTGCGGCGGTCTTCGCCTTTCGCATGCTGGGTCTGTTCATGGTGTTGCCGGTCCTGGCCACCTACGGCCAGGCGCTGGAAGGGGCTACGCCTTTGCTCATTGGAGTGGCTATCGGCGCCTATGGTTTCACCCAGGCGCTGCTGCAGATCCCCTTCGGGATGCTATCCGATCGTATCGGACGCAAGCCGGTCATCCTCGGCGGGTTGATCCTGTTCGCCCTGGGTGGGCTGCTCGCAGCCCAGGCTGACACCATCCAGGGCGTTATTGCCGGCCGGGTTCTGCAGGGCGCCGGAGCGATTGCCGCCGCGGTCATGGCGCTGGTCGCCGATCTTACCCGAGACCAGCACCGCACCAAGGCCATGGCAATGATAGGGATGAGCATCGGCTTATCCTTCGGCCTGGCGATGGTGATTGGCCCGCTGGTGGCCGCAGCGACCGGGCTTTCTGGCGTCTTTTATCTTACGTCCCTGCTGGCGTTGACCGGGCTCGTTCTCGTCCTCTGGATCGTCCCGGCGCCCGACGCCGCCGTGCGACACCGTGAAGCGGGTATCGCGCCCGGGGCCTTTCTGGCAACACTGCTCAACCCCGAACTGCTGCGGCTGAACCTGGGTATTGCGGTCCTGCATGCGATCCTCATGGCCAGTTTCGTGGCTATCCCGCTGGCGCTGCTGGAGCAGGCAGGGCTGCCCAATGCACAGCATTGGTGGGTGTATCTGGTCGCTCTGCTGGTATCCTTTCTGGCCATGGTGCCGCTGATCATCTATGCCGAGCGGCGGCGACGGGTCAAGCAGGTGGTGCTGGGAGCAGTGCTGGTGCTGGCTCTCGCACAGCCACTGATGTGGGCAGGCATGGGATCTCTGGGATGGCTGGTCGCGGCCATCGTGGTCTACTTCATCGGCTTCAATCTGCTCGAGGCCACGCTGCCTTCATTGCTCAGCAAGATCGCCCCGGCCGGCGCCAAGGGCACCGCCATGGGAATCTACTCCACCAGTCAGTTTGCCGGCGCGGCGGTGGGCGGCGTGATCGGCGGGGCAGTTTACGGGAGCTTTGGACTGGGCGGGGTTTTCCTGTGCTGTGCACTGCTCGCGCTTTTCTGGTTCGTGATTGGTGTTAAGATGCGCCAACCAGCCTACGTTACAAGCTACCGCCTGCCGTTGCCCTGCGAATCGGTCCGGGATGAGGCGCTGCTCCGGCGAATTCTTGCCGTTCCGGGCGTGGCCGAGGCGGTGATAGTGGCCGAAGAGTCGGCCGCCTACATAAAAGTCGACACGCAGGTGCTGGACCCTGAACAACTGGACCAGGTACTCCAACCTGTCTGAAACCCGTCGCACACAGGAGATTGAGAGATGGCCAGAGGCGTCAACAAGGTAATTCTGATCGGAAACGTCGGCGGTGATCCGGAGGTGCGTTATTTGCCCAATGGTAACGCGGTTGCCAATGTGACCCTGGCGACATCCGACAGCTGGAAGGACAAGCAGACCGGCCAGCAGCAGGAAAGAACCGAATGGCATCGGGTGGTGTTCTTTGGGCGTATCGCCGAAGTAGTCGGTGAATATGTACGCAAGGGCTCCAAGCTCTACGTTGAAGGCCGCCTGCAGACCCGTGAGTGGGAAAAGGACGGCGTCAAGCGCTATACCACGGAAATCGTGGTCGACATGGGCGGTCAGATGCAGTTGCTCGATGGGCGCCCCCAGGGGGGCGAGCAGGGCATGGCGCCGCGCCCGCAGCAACAGCGCCCGGCTTCGCAGCAGTCGGCCCCGCAGCAGCAACGTCCGGCGCAACAGCCCCAGCAGGCGATGCCGGATTACGACAGCTTTGATGATGACATTCCGTTCTGATATGTAGCTGTCCGCCAAGCCCGGCTTGACCCAAGATGAGTGCACATCGCCGGTCCGCCGGGTTTTCTTTTGTCCAGAATAAACGGATACCGAATGTCAGAGATCTATTTCGTACGTCACGGCCAGGCTTCCTTCGGCTCGAGCAACTATGACCAGCTGTCGGAAACCGGGCACCTGCAGTCGCGTCTGCTCGGTGCCTACTTCCGCGAGCGGGAGATGCATTTCGACCACATTCTTACCGGTAACATGGTGCGCCATCGGGAAACTGCCGAAGGCATCTGTGAGGGGATGGGGCTGGGTTCGCGTGCGTTCGAGTATTACGACGAGCTCAACGAGTTCGACTTCCACGCCATTCTTGCTGCGTATGCGGCGCAGTTTCCGGAAGAGAAGCTGCCGGAAAAGCCTGCGGTGTCGGACTTTTTCAAGCGCCTGCGCAAGGGTATCGTGCTCTGGTCGCGTGCAGAGCTTGAGGGGGAGCTGCCAGAAACCTGGTCCAATTTCGAAGCGCGCGTCAAGCGCGTGAAAGAGGACATCATGCAGCGCTTCGCTGGGCAAAAGGTGCTGGCGGTGAGCTCAGGTGGCGCCATAGCGATGCTGGTGCGCCAATTGCTCGATGCGCCCTGCGAGACCATGGTCGAACTCAATCTGCAAACGCGTAACACTGCGCTCATCCAGTGCGTATTCAACAGCCGGTCGATGCGCCTGAGCACTTTCAATGCAGTCCCCCATCTGGACGCCCTTGAGCATCGCAGCCTGATTACCTACACCTGAGTACTGCATCGGTGATGACGTCCGCGGGGGAACGTTGCACAATGTTACTCAACGGAACCAAACAAGGGTCACTGAATGCGAATGCGGGTATTGCTGCTTGGAGGGGAGTCCCGTCTCGGGAGGTCTCTGCTTGCCCAGGCAGCCGCAGAGTCGATTGTCATCGAGGCCGAACATCGACCACCTGGTGGCTGGCTTCCCGACTTGCTGGAGCCGGCAATCGACCGGGTACGTCCGGACCTGATCATCGACCTGGCGTTTTACCACGAACAGTTCCAGTTGGGTGAACAGGATCCGCTGCAGCTGGCTGGACAGCATGCCTTCAGTGAGCGGGTGATCGAGCTGTGCAGGGATCGGGACATCGTCCCGTTTCTGTTGTCCAGTGCACGGGTGTTCGACGGCGCCAAGGTCGGTCCCTATGCGGAAAAGGACGAGGTATCACCTGCCGATCCCCTCGGGCAGTTGCAGGCCGCGCTGGAAGATCGCGTGCGGGAGGCAACCAGCCGGCATCTGATTCTCCGTCTTAGCTGGGTACTGGATACGTCACCGGAGGGCTTGTTGGGTCGATTGCTCAGGCTGATTCATGCGGGGGAACCGCTGCAGTTGGCCGAGGAGTGGCGGGGTAACCCCACGCCGGTCGAAGACGCAGCGCGGGTCATGCTCGCTCTGCTCAAGCAGCTTGACTGCGAGGCGCCGCTACATGGCATCTATCACTATGGTAGTAGCGAACCTTCGAGCTGGATCAGCTTTGCCGCCAGCCTTGTTCAGGAGCTGCTCGCCACCCAGCGTCTGGAGCATGATCCGCAGGTTCAGCCGATACCTTTCCAGGCCCAGGCATTGGCTGGCAAGGAACCACAGAATGCCTCACTTGCCAGTCGCCGCATCCTGATGGCCTGTGGTGTGAAGCCAAGGCCTTGGCGCAGCCAGCTCGGAGCGCTGGTCGATGCGATGGATACCATCAACCACAAATGAAAACGGCCGCATCAGCGGCCGTTTCATCATCCAGGGATCAGCTTAGAACTTGTAGCCAACGCCCAGCATGTACACGAAGGGGTCGATGTCCACGCTGACCTTGCCACGCGCATCGCCTACCCGGAAGGTTGCTTCGGTATCGATATCTGCGTACCAGACGGCTGCGTTCAGCACGATGTTTTCAGTCAGGCGATAGTCCAGACCGGCTTCCAGTGCGAGGCCCCAGGAGTCCTTCAGCGACAGGCTGCGGAAGTCTTCTTTGAAGGGGGTCTTGAAGCTTTCGCTGAAGAAGGTGGTGTAGTTGATGCCGGCACCAACGTACGGCTGCCATACCGAGCTGCTGGCCATCGGGAAGTACTGCAGGGTCAGGGTCGGCGGCAGATGCTTGATGTCGGCCAGTTCGCCCACGCCGTTCAGGTTGATGGTGTGCTTGAAGGGCGTGGCCGCCAGCAGGCCCAGGCCCAGATTGTCGGTCAGCATGTAGGTGCCGGTCAGGCCCAACTGCACGTTGCTGTCCACGCCGACCTTCAGGGGGCGGGGTTCGCCGTCAATCTTGACGTTTCCGCTGCTTTCCTGCGGGTCAACCGCGACCGCACCGGTACGGACGATGACGTCGCCTGCCTGATAGGCGTGGGTAGCCATGGAGGCCGCCAGCAGGGCGGGGGCGATCAGCAGGCTTGCGGACAGTTTGGATGCGAAAGTCGACATGATGGTTTTCCTTGGGTGGTGTTGATGGGTGCGACTTTAGGGCGAGTCGTGCTATCGCACATTGATCTGGAGCAAGACTCGGGACGGGGAGTCTGCGACCAGCTGCCACACCGAGGTTGAATTGTTATGTTGTTACCGATGATAATGGTTCTCTTTTATGGCCGCCGCGCCTGGCGGCGGTCGAGGTGGAGACAATCGATGAGATGGGGATGGTTACTGCTCGCAGCCTGGCTGCCCGGCTCCCTTTTGGCGCAGGATGCCGGGGATCGGGCGCTGGCCGACAGCGAAGCACTGATGCAGGAAGCTGCGGCATCGCAGCAACGGATCGAGCAGCTCGATGACGCGACCCGGGACGCGCTGCGGCGCTACCGTGAAGCCTTGCAGGAACGCGAACAGCTGACTGTCTACAACGCCCGGTTGCAGGATATGGTGGCAGCGCAGCGCGGCGAACTCGAGAGCCTCCAGGCTCAATTGGCAAGTATCGAAGGTACTCAGCAGGCGGTGCTGCCGATGCTTCAGCGCATGGTCGATTCGCTGGAGCGCTTCGTCGAGCTGGATTTGCCTTTTCAGCCGGAGGAGCGCGCCGAGCGACTGGCCCAATTGCGTGATCTGATGAATCGCGCCGATGTCAGCCTTGCCGAAAAATACCGCCGAGTCCTGGAGGCCTACCAGATCGAGAGCGAATATGGCCGCAGTCTTGAAGCCTGGCGTGGCAGTCTGGACGGTGATGGCACCACCCGGGTCGTCGACTTTCTGCGCTTGGGTCGGCTGATGCTGTTCTACCAGACGCTCGATGGGCGCGAGCAGGGTTACTGGGATCCAAAGGAGAATGCCTGGGTGACCCTGTCGGATCGCTATCGGCGCAGTCTTGAACAGGGACTGCGCATCGCTCGGCAGCAGCAGACCCCGGTAATGCTGCGCCTGCCGTTGCCCCC
Organism: Pseudomonas sp.; assembly: GCA_030603065.1. Lineage (GTDB taxonomy): Bacteria > Pseudomonadota > Gammaproteobacteria > Pseudomonadales > Pseudomonadaceae > Halopseudomonas. The sequence continues at coordinate 28,750 of JAUVYN010000014.1, read as the reverse complement.
GGTCACCGAGCTGGAGGTGCAGCAATGAAACGTCTTTTGATCCTATTGAGCCTGTTGAGCGCCTCCCTGGTGCAGGCGCAGCCAGCAGACCTGGATGATCTGCTGCGCAGCATCCGTGAGGTGCGGGCTACCGAGCAGGCGGCCATGCGCGAGCGGGAGGCCCGCTTTCTCGCCGAGCGGGACCAGCGCCAGAGTCGCCTGCAACAGGCGGAACGGGCGCTAGCCGAGACCCGGGCCGAATCCGAACGGCTGCGAGCCGAGTTCGATCGCCTGGAGGCCGAGCTGGCCGCCGGAGAAGCCGAGCTGACCCAGCGCAGCGGCAATCTCGGGGAGCTTTTCGGGGTAGTACGCCAGGCGGCCGGCGATACCCAGAGCCAGTGGCAGGATTCCCTGCTCAATCTGCAGTTTCCCGAGCGGATTGCGCGCCTCGAGCAGCTTGCCCAGAGCCGCCGCATCCCTACCGCCGAAGCGCTCGAAAACTTCTGGTTCATGCTTCAGGAAGACATGACCGCCAGCGGCAAAGTGTTGCGATTCGAGGCATCGGTAGCGGCGCTGAATGGCGAACGAAGCGATGTGCCGGTGGTCGCCATCGGTCCGTTTACGGCGTTGTATGATCGGGACTATCTGCTGTATCAGTCGGAGGGACGCCAGCTGCTGGTCGCTCCGCGGCAACCGGAGGGTCGTGGGCTGGCGCGTGATTTCCAAGAGCCGCGTCAGGAGCTGGCTGACCTTTGGGTCGACCCGACACGGGGCAACGTACTTCAACAGATGCAACTGACCCCGACACTGATGGAGCGTGTTCGGCAGGGCGGGGTCGTAGGCTATGTAATCCTCGCTCTGGGGGTGCTCGGTCTGTTGCTGGCGCTGGGCCGGCTTGCTTGGCTGCAGCGGACCGCCTCGATGGTTGATCGCCAGGTGGCCGATCTGGATAACCTGCAGGATGGCAACCCGCTCGGGCGTGTCCTCGGAGTCATCGGCAGCAATCCCAAGCTCGAAGAGCTGGAAACCCTCGAACTCAAGCTGGATGAGGCGATTCTCAAGGAAACACCGGCGCTGGAGCGCTGGCAGGGTCTTATCAAGCTGCTCGCCGCGGTGGCACCGCTGCTCGGGTTGCTGGGGACTGTCACAGGCATGATTGCCACCTTTCAGGCGATCACGCTGTTTGGTACCGGCGATCCGAAGCTGATGGCCGGCGGTATCTCCCAGGCACTCGTCACCACGGTGCTGGGCCTGATCGTGGCCATTCCGCTCCTGTTCATGCACAGTCTGGTGGCTGCGCGGAGCAAGGCTCTGGTGCAACTGCTGGAGCAGCAGAGTGCCGGTCTGATTGCACTGCACCTCGGTGGCGAGGACCGCAAGGGTGACTGAAGGGCTGTCGCTGCTGCGCGGTTTTCTCGATAGCGGCGGGTGGGTGCTGTGGAGCATCTTCGCGGCCACCATCCTGCTCTGGACGCTAATGCTCGAGCGGCTGTGGTTTCTTGCCCGGGTATTTCCCAGACGCGCTCAGCAGCTGCAGCAGCGCTGGCTGGCTCGTCAGGATCGGCGTAGTCAGGCCGCCCGACAGATTCGCACCGCCTGGCTCTCGGGAGCCCAGCTAAGCCTCAACCGGTCTCTGCCGATGGTCAGGGTGCTCATCGCCCTATGCCCGCTACTCGGATTGCTCGGCACCGTCACCGGCATGATCCAGGTATTCGATGTTATGGCCATTAGCGGCCAGGGTAATCCAAGGGCCATGGCGGCGGGAGTGTCACGCGCCACGGTACCGACCATGGCCGGCATGGTCATCGCCATCAGCGGACTGTTCTGCCTGGCTCGACTGGATCAGCAGTCGCGGCGCGCATTTCAGCGCCTCACCGATCAATTGCGACACGACTAGGTACTCATACATGCGCATGCGCCGCCACCATGCCGGAAGCGACGAAGATGCCGGGATCGATCTGACCCCGATGCTGGATATCGTTTTCATCATGCTGATATTTTTCATCGTCACCAGTTCCTTTGTGCGGGAGGCCGGGATCGAAGTGCAGTCTCCTTCTGCCGCCAGCGCAGCGGAGCAGCCGCGCGGCACCATACTCATCGCTGTCAGTGCTAACGGCGAAATCTGGATGGACCGTCAGCGCGTCGATATTCGTGCCGTGCGTGCCGCGGTCGAACGTATGCGCGTCGATCAGCCTGACAGCAGCGTGGTGGTACAGGCTGACCGCGATTCGCGCAGCGGGCTGGTGATTCAGGTGATGGATCAGGTTCGTCTCGCCGGTGTTCAGGACGTGGCGGTGGCCGCCACCGCCGAGGGTCGCTGATGCGCCTGTTGTTGAGTTTTTTCGGCGCAACCCTGATCGCCCTGGCATTGTTCGCCCTGATGCTGGTGCTGATCATGCCGCCGCGTGATGACAGGGAGCCGCCAGAGGAGTTGACCCGAGTCAACTTCGTACGCAGTGTCAGCGATACCGACAGCGAAAGCCGTGATCGTCAGGTCAGGGAGCTGCCGGACCGTCCGCAGCCTCCCGAGCCTACGCCCCAGCCTCAGCCACCCAGACCTGATCAGCCGATTGCTGATATCGATCTGAATATCAGCGTGCCTAATCTTTCCTCGCCCATCAGCGTGCCCAGCGCTCCGCCGCGCCAGGCGCTCGTGGCTGCGCCGACGGCACCGGCGCCAAGCCCTGCAACACCTGCCCCGGCGCCCGCCCCCGGGCCTTCGCTGTCCGAGGAGGTGACACCCCTGGTGGACATTCCCCCGAACTATCCGCAGCGCGCGCTGGCTGCCGGCATCGAAGGTGAAGTGACTCTGGCGTTCACCATCACTGCCGAGGGACGGGTTGACAATCTCCGGGTGACCCATTCCGAGCCGCCAGGGGTGTTTGATCGTGAAGCCCGTAGGGCCGCTGCGCGCTGGCGCTTCGCGCCGCGTACCGAGAATGGTGAGGCGGTAGCGCGAGAGGCGACCAAAACGCTTTACTTTCGACTCGAGGGGCGACGCTGATGGGGCTGAGCAGACGTCTATGCAGCATGGTTCTTGCCTGGCTGTTGGGCCTGTCGGCGTCGATCGTTGTTGCGCAGCAGGCGGTTGAGCCGGGCGTCTTCAATGCGCTCGACCAGGCCCGCCAGGCGCAGGAGGCAGGGCGCCTCGGTGAGGCACGGCAAACGCTCGAAGCCGCGTTGACTCGCGCAGCAGAGGGTTCACTCGAACAGGCGCTGCTGGAGCAGCGGCTGGGTTACCTGGCTCTGGCGCAGGAGCGGCGTCGCGAGGCAATGGAATGGATCGAGCGGGGGCTGTCGCGGGACAGGCTGGAGCCTTCCGTGGCTCGCCAGGACCGGATCAACCTGGCGCGAATCGCTGCCAGCTCGGAGCGCTACGAGCGTGCAGCCGGCCTGCTGGCGCGCGAGCACCAGTCTCAGCCGCTGGATGACGAGGACCGGCGCTTGCTGGTTCAGCTATACAGCCGGCTGGAGCGGTATGAGCAGGCGATTCCCCTGGCCGAACAGGAAGTGAGCCAGAATCCCGCTGCGGACTCGGTGTGGTACCAGATGCTGGTAGGTATGAACTATCGCCTGCGGCGCTATCGTCAGGCCGAGCAGTGGCAGCGCGTGCTGCTCAAGCGCGAGCCGGGTAACCCGCAGAACTGGCGGCAATTGGCGGGCATCCAGAGTCTTGATCGGCGACAGGCGGCAGCTGCCGGTACGCTGCGCCTGGCGCGGGAATCAGGTGTGCAGCTGAGTGACAGCGATCTGGACAATCTGGTGGCGCTACAGGTCAGTGCCGGCGCGCCCTGGCAGGCCGCCCGCCTGCTGGAGGAGCTGCTTGCCCAACGACTGCTGGAGAGCACCACGCAACGTCGTGAGCGGCTTGCGCAGCTCTGGCAGCAGGCTCGGGATCACCAGCGCGCCCAGACCACGTGGACGCAGCTGGCCGGCCAGACCGGAAGCGCCGCTCACTGGCTGCGGGTGGCGGGTATTCAACTCGAGCAGGGGCACTGGCAGGAGCTTCTGACGACGCTGGAGCAGGCCAGAGCCGGGGCCAACCCCGACCAGCGTCGGCTTATCCAGCAGTGGCAGGACTATGCCAGAGGCATGCTCGGGCAAGACGGCTGATCAGTAGCTGATCAGTAAATGTAGGGCTCGATCGCAGAGGCAACGATGCGGTAGCCGGCGTTCGCCAGATCACTCTCGGTCTGCTCGACCTGCATCGGACCGGTCACCCAGAAAGGCTGGTACAGTGCTTCGAGTTTTACGCCCCGATCGCTGGTCACGTAAACGATCTGGTTGGAAGGCGGGGGTGGTACATGAATGCAGGCGCCGAAATAGGGTACTAGCAGAAACTCGTTCACCTCACCGCGCTCACTGATGCCGAGCGGCACTATGTACCCAGGCAGCATGACCTCGCGGCCGTCCAGTTCGGCGACTACCGGCGCGTTGGGCTCCATCTGCACTGCGGGATCGCCGTACTCGCCTTCCAGTGCGTCGGCAAGGTCCGACAGGTCATGGACCGGCTGCGGCATGCCCAGCAGGCTCCTGGCATCGGGTGGCACGAGCTCACCCCAGCTCAGTTTCTGCGCTGCCTGGGCGGGCAGCGTCAGAATGACCAGCAGGCTGGCGAATATCATTGCTCCTGCGCGCATCACATACCTCTCAGATTCGTATCGACAGGCCATCTACCAGTGACTGGCGATAGGCTCGCCAGGCCGGGACGCTACCCATCAGAATGCTCGCGCAGAGAATAACGCCAAGCAAACCCCATTGATACAGCGACGGCGGAGTGATGGCGATGTAAAGCCCGTACTGCGACAGGATGACTGGTTGAGCGATCCACAGGCCGAGATACATGAATGCCAGCCCCAGCAGGACGCCTGCCAAAGCCAGACTGAAGGCCTCGAGCAGCAGCAGCCCAAAGATATGGCGGGGTTTGGCGCCGACAGAGCGGAGAATCGCCATTTCCCTGCGACGTTCGTTGAGGCTGCTGAGGATGGCGGTGAGCATGCCTACCAACCCGGTCAGCACGACAAATCCGGAAACGATAAACAGTGCTTTTTCGGCCACGCCGAGCAGGCTCCACAGTTCCTGCAGGGCCACCCCGGGAAGAATTGCCAGCAAGGGCTCCCCACGGTACTGATTGATCTCTCGCTGGACAGCGAAGGTGCTGATTCGATTGGTCAGCCCCAACAGCATGGCGGTGATCGCCTTCGGCGTCAGGTCCATCTCGCGCGCCTGTTCCGCGCTGATCGCCGCGGCGCCCCGCGCAGGCATGCCCTGCTGCCAGTCCACATGCAGCGCCTCCATCCCCTGCAGACTGATGTGAATGGTTCGATCGACTGGCGTGCCGGTCCGGGCGAGAATTCCGCTGACCTGAAATGGCTTGTCGGCGTGGTCGACGAAGCTCACTGCGCCGGTTCCGTGGGCCAGCACCAGTTCGGTACCGAGGCCGTAGCCCAGTTCGCGCGCGACGTCTGCACCGAGAACGGCGTCGTAGAGGTCATCGAAGCGATCTCCGGCAGTGAAGCTCAAGCTCTGCCTTCGGCCATAGCGAAAGTGTTCGAAATAGCGGTGGTCGGTGCCCATCACCATGTAGCCGCGATGAGAGTCGCCAAGCGACAGCGGGATAGCCCACTCCACCCGCGGGTGTTCGGCAAAGTGCTGAAAACTTTCCCAGCGAATGTTGTTGGTTGCATTACCAATGCGAAACACCGAGTAGAGCAGCAGCTGCACCGAGCCGGAACGCGCGCCGACGATCAGATCGGTGCCGGCAATGGTGCTGGCGAAGCTGGCGCGGGCTTCGGTACGAACCTTTTCGACGGCGAGCAGGAGCGTCACACTCAGGGCAATCGCAATGACGGTCAGAATGGCCGAGAAGCGGCGGTTGCCGAGGCTCTTCACCGCCAGGCGCAGCAGGTACATCAACTGATCTCCTGGGACGCGGCGGCCCGGTTTATGTCGCGAAGAGACAGTGCCCGATCGAACAGCGGCTCGAGCGATGAATCATGGCTGACGAACAGCAGGCTGCTCCCGGCTGCGGTGCACTCGGCGAAGAGCAGCTCGAGAAAGACTTCGCGGGTATCGGCATCGAGTGCTGACGTGGGCTCATCGGCGATCACCAGCTCAGGGCTGCCTATCAGCGCGCGCGCCGCGGCAACCCGCTGCTGCTGCCCGATGGACAGTTCGGTCACGCGCCGGGAAAGCAGGCTCGAGTCGCTGAGGCCAAGACTCGCCAGCAGGCTGCGCGCCGCGGTGGGCAGGTCGGGATGACGCGCGAGCGCGCGTTGCCGGCGCAGCGGCGAGAACTGGCAGGGCAGGGTGACATTCTCGACTACCGAAAGATAGGGGAGCAGGTTGAACATCTGGAAGATGTAGCCCGTGTGGTCGGCACGAAAGCGGTCGCGGCGAAAGGATGACATGCGTGCCAGATCCTCGCCGAGCAGACGGATGGTCCCGCTGTCGGCCAGGTAGACTCCGCCGAGCAGGCCCAGAAGAGTCGTCTTTCCGCTGCCGGACGGGCCCTTGAGAAAGACTCGCTCGCCGGCACCGAGCATAAATCGGTCGATAGCGAGCAACGGAGGCTGTTTGGGCCAGGCATAATGCAGGCCCTCGACCTGTATGACGGATTGGGTCATCTCGATCACTTGCTTGGCTAAAAAGGCGAGGGTAGCAATGCCGGGGGGCAATGCCCACCCGGCACATGCGATTCGACTCAGAAACGGATGACGTTCTGCGCTGCGGTCAGCTCACCGCCCTGCTGGCCCTTTTCGGAGATAACCTGAAGTACCAGACGCTCGGTAGCCGGAAACTGCTCGAACAGCACGACGTCGATACGGTCCAGAGCACCCGGGTTGACGCATTCGAACTGGTACTGGGCCTCGATGTCGTTGTGCGCCGAGGCGCCCTGCGCGTCGGAATGCTGATGATCGTGCGCATGGCCGTGCTGGTGTTCATGCTGGTGTTCGGCATGCCCGGCACCGGACTCGTCCAGCGCTGCGAACAGCGGACTGCTCAAGCTGGCGTTCTGCTGGGTGCACTGTGCCGCAGCGGGGAAACGGAACAGATTGGCGGCGTCCTGGAGTTGCTCGCGCACCGCGCGGACCTTCGCCAGATCCTCTTCCCGGCTCGGAATGTATTCGAAACCGACCAGGTTGTCGGCTGGGCTGTCCAGTTCCATTTCGATGCGACTGCCTTCAACCACCAGATTCAGCTGGGCTACGCCATGCTGGTGCGCGCCCAGGCTGTCGCCGTGATGATGATCGTGGTCGTGCTTGTGGTCATGGGCATGGTCATGTGCCTTGTGGGCGAATGCGGGAGCAGCGAGGGTCAGGGCGAGCAGGCCGGTAAACATCAGCGGAACGGTACGCATGGGGGAACCTCCAGTGAACGATAGCGCGATGTTATCTTATAACCCGAATTGGGCCAAGCGCTGTCCAGGCAGCCCCGGGCGCTCAGTAGAGCGCCTGGTACATGCGTCTGCGATAACGGATGGTAAGTGGGTGCTCACCACCGAGGAGATCGAATACCTGCAGCAGCGTCTTCTGTGGCGCGTTGTCAGCGTAGCCGCGATCACGCTGAAATAGCGAGAGAAGGGACTCCAGCGCCACCTCAGGCTGTTGCCGAGCGAGATCCAGAATTGCCAATTGGTATTGCGCTTCGCTGTCGCCCGCATCGGCCGCCAGGCGGGCTTCCAGGAGTTCCCTCGCCGGGAATCCAGCGGCCTGACGCAGGAAGGTGATCTGGGCTGTCGTTGCCGCCAGTCCGCCCTTGTGCGTGTCACGATCCTTCACCGCAGGGAGTATGGCTTCGGCCTCGTCGAGCTGGCCGTCTCCGGCCAGTGCTCTGGCGAGCAGCAATAGCAGTGCATCATCCGGCTGTTCGCTGATTGCCGGCTGCAGGAGGGCGATTGCACCCTGGAAGTCGGCTTGCTCGAGCAGCGCTTCGGCCTGGCCGGCAAGATCGGGCGCGTCCTCTTCGGCGGGGATATCGCCCAGCGCAAGATGCGGCTCGAGCATGCTGCGGATGGCACTTTCCGGTTGGGCGCCGGCAAAACCATCCACAGGCTGCCCATCCCTGAACAGCACCACCGTCGGCAGACTGCGGATGCCGAAGCGCTGGGTGAGCTCGGCCTGTTCGTCACAGTTCACCTTGGCCAGCAGCAGCTCGCCGGCGTAGCCTTCGGTCAGCTTCGCCAGCACCGGCATCAGGGCCTTGCACGGGGCGCACCAGTCTGCCCAGAAGTCCACCAGAACGGGTTTGTGAAAGGAGTTTTCCAGCACGTAGCGGTCGAAGGTGTCCGCGGTGACGTCGAAAATATAGGGAGACTGGCTCATGTTCTGGTCCGCTTGCAGGGTTTAAGGGTATGTGGGGGTGTCCGGGAGCTTAATCAAGCCCCCGGCCGTAGAGCGCAACCTGGCGAAACTCGAGCGGCTCGCCCAGATCCGGCAGGGTCTGCCCTTCCAGAGTTGCCAGCCGGAGATAGCCGGGATGCTTCAGGTCGCGTACCCGGGAGTCCGCTACCAGCACCTGCCCGGCGCGCTCGGCGAAGTGGTCGAGAAACGCCCGATTGTCACGGTCATAGAGCACGTCGGCGGCGAAGATGATGTCCAGCTCACCGGCCACGGCGAAATAATCGTCCGCCAAATGCAGCTCGAGCCCGTTCAGCTCGGCATTCAGGCGGCAAGCCAGCAGTGCATCGCTATCCAGGTCGCAGGCAACGCTCGTGGCGGCACCGGCGTGGGCACAGGCCAGTGCCACCACGCCCGAGCCCGAGCCGAAATCCAGCACGCGCTTACCGCGCACAACCTCGGGGTGGTCCAGCACCCAGCGCGCCAGCGCCAGTCCGCTGCCCCAGCAGAAGCCCCAGTAGGGCGGATTGTCGAGCAGGCGCTGGGTCTCGTCGCTGGCGAAGGCGCGGTTCAGGTTGGTCGGATCAAGCAGCCATAGCTGCAGGGTACCGAGCGCGGGGAGCGAAGTCGGGTGCAGATGGGCTGCTGGCAGCACCTGGTGCAACTGACGTTCCAGCAGATCGAGGGTCATGGTCTGGCTCCGGCGATACGAGCGCTGCAGTGTAAGGCTTGCGGCGATTTATTCGAAGCGGACTTGGGAGTAACATGGGCGCGCATTCTCAAGGCGCAGGGTCCGCTCCATGCATTGTCCGTTCTGTGGTGCCAACGACACCAAGGTGATCGATTCGCGACTGGTTGCCGATGGCGATCAGGTGCGTCGTCGTCGCGAATGCCTGGCCTGCCAGGAACGTTTCACCACCTTCGAGACCGCCGAACTGGTCCTCCCGCGGGTGATCAAGCAGGACGGGCGCCGGCAGCCCTTCGATGAGGACAAGCTGCGTGCCGGCCTGCTCCGAGCGTTGGAGAAGCGCCCGGTCAGTGTCGAGCAGATAGAGGCCGCCATTGGTCATATCAAGCATCGCCTGCGTGCTACCGGTGAGCGCGAGGTCAAGGCCATGGTAGTGGGCGAAATGGTGATGAACGAGCTCAAGCAGCTCGATGAAGTCGCCTACATCCGCTTCGCCTCCGTCTATCGACGCTTTCAGGATCTGAATCAGTTCCGCGAGGAAATCGAGCGTCTGTCGCGACGCAACCAGGGCGAGCCGGATGCCTGACAGCTGCGTGCGCGACCGCGAACTCATGGCCCTTGCCTTGCAGCTGGCGGCCCGCGGCCTCTATACCACCGAACCCAATCCGCGCGTGGGCTGCGTGCTCTGGCGTGATGGGGACGTGGTGGGGGAGGGTTGGCATGTCCGTGCCGGTGAGGGTCATGCCGAGGTCAATGCGCTCGCGCAGGCCGGTGACCGTGCCCGCGGTGCCACCGCCTACGTGACACTCGAACCCTGCAGCCATTTCGGTCGCACCCCCCCCTGCGCCGACGCGCTGGTCAAGGCCGGTGTGTCGAGGGTGGTAGCCGCCATGCAGGACCCCAACCCGCTGGTTGCCGGCCGCGGCCTGGAGCGGTTGCGAGCGGCGGGCATTCAGGTCGAATCCGGTGTGCTCGAGGATCAGGCGCGCGCACTCAATCCCGGTTTCATCAAGCGCATGCAGGGCGGGCTGCCGCTGGTGCGGCTGAAGCTGGCAATGAGTCTGGATGGTCGCACGGCGATGGCGAGCGGTGAGAGCCAATGGATAACCGGGCCGGATGCGCGGGCCGATGTGCAGCGTCTGCGGGGGCGTAGTGGCGCGGTGATCAGCGGCGCGGACAGCGTGCTCCAGGACGATTCGGCGCTGACCCTGCGGCCAGGAGAGATGGGGCTTGAGCCCGAGCAGCTGGCGCTGATAGGTGACCGGCAACCATTGCGCGTACTGATCGATGGCCGCCAGCGGGTGCCGCTCGATCGTCGCCTGTTCCGTGAAGCAGGCCCGGTTCTGGTGGTGGCTGCCGAGGCGCGTCAGGCCCTTCCGGACTACTCTGCCGTGGGGGCCGAGTTGCTCCTGCTGCCCGATCACAGCGGTCAGCGCGTGAATCTGCCGGGGCTACTGGCCGAACTGGCTAGTCGTGGCTGCAATGAAGTGCTGGTCGAGACCGGTGCTGCCCTGGCCGGCGCGTTCTGCCGAGCTGGCCTGGTCGATGAATTGATTGTGTACATGGCGCCCAGGCTGCTCGGCAGCCGCGCGCGACCCCTGCTGGAGCTGCCACTGGACAACATGGCGCAGGCCATGGATATGGATATCACGGACGTGCGGGCCATAGGCCGTGACTGGCGCATCACGGCGCGACCGGTTTTTCCTACCTGAGAGTGTCAAATCATGCAAAGCGGTGTGCAGGTGCTGTTGATCCTGATGGCGATCGCAGCGTTTCTGGGTGTCGTGCTGGAAGAGGTCATTCACGTCAACAAGGCCAAGGTGGTGCTGTTTTTCGGCGCACTGGCCTGGATGGTGCTGTTCGTCGCCGCGCCCGATGAGGCATTTCGTGGCCAGGTGCAGGCAGCGCTGAACCACAACATTCTGGATATCGCCAGCCTCTGGCTGTTTCTGCTGGCGACCATGACCTTCGTCGCCTACCTGAACAAGAAGGGGCTGATCGAGAACATCATCTACTCGGTGCTGCCCGGGCGCATCACCGAGCGAAAGCTGCTGCTTCTGACCGGTCTGTTCTGCTTCGTCTTCTCATCCATCGCCGACAATATCACCGCCACCCTGGTCTCGGTTGCACTGGTGCTCAGCCTGCGACTGGAACTGAAGAAAACGCTGCGTTTCGTGACGCTGGTGGTGTTCGCTGTGAACTCGGGCGGCGTGGCAATGATCACCGGCGACGTGACCACGCTGATGATTTTCCTCGCTGACAGGGTCGAAATCACCCATCTTCTGCTGCTGACACTGCCGTCGCTGGCGGCCGTGCTGCTGCTCGCAGGACTGTTGTCCGTCGGCCTGAGCGGTGAGGTCATGGTTGAACGAAATGCGCGGCATGAATTGCGTGGGGTGGATCAGGTGATCGGCGCCATTTTTCTCGGGACCATCCTCTGCACCATTCTTGGCAGCCTGCTGTTCGCCATACCGCCAGTCCTGACCTTTCTCACCGGGCTCGCGGTCATGTTCCTGGTGGCACGCTTTTTCAATGAAGACATCGACAACGATCCGATCATGGAATACATCCGTGCCATCGAGTTCGAGACGCTGTTGTTCTTCCTGGGCGTCCTGCTGCTGGTCGGCATGCTGCAGTTCATCGGTGTGCTGCAGGGGCTGACCGCGCTCTATGACCTGCTTCCACCCATGGCCGCAAACTATCTGATGGGGTTGCTCTCGGCGCTGATCGACAACGTGCCGCTCACTGCCGCGTTGCTCAAATCCGATCTGCAGATGGGTATCGCCGACTGGATGGGCCTGACTTATGCTGTCGGAGTAGGGGGTTCAATGCTTATAATTGGTTCCGCAGCGGGCATCGTGGCCATGAGCAAGGTGCCCGGCCTGACCTTCATGACTTATCTGCGCAGCCTCGGGCTGCTGCTTATGGCCTTCTCCTTCGGCTTCATGGCGGTATACGGTCTCGGCCTGCTGGTCGAAGGCTGATCGCCGATCTGGTACAAGAGGCAACTATGTTCACGGGCATTATCGAAGCGATCGGTCAGATCCAGAGTCTGCAACCCAAGGGCGGCGACGTCCGGCTTTACGTGCGCACCGGCAAGCTCGATCTGGGGGACGTAAAGCTCGGCGACAGCATTGCGGTCAACGGTGTCTGCCTGACCGCGGTGGAGCTCCCGGGTGACGGGTTCTGGGCCGACGTCAGCCAGGAAACCCTGCGCCGTTCCGCCCTGGCGGGTCTGAAGGCCGGCAGTCGAGTGAACCTGGAAAAGGCCCTTACCCCGGCGTCGCGGCTTGGGGGGCATCTGGTCAGCGGGCATGTCGATGGCGTCGGCAAGGTCCTGTCGATGGAAGAGGATGCGCGTTCCTGGCACTTCCGCCTCGAGGCGCCGGCTGCACTGGCCCGCTATATCGCCGAAAAGGGCTCGATCACGGTGGATGGCACCAGTCTGACGGTCAATGCGGTAGAGGGGGCTATCTTTCATCTGAACATCGTTCCTCACACCATGCAGGAAACCATCATGGGGGACTACCGCCCGGGCACTCAGGTGAATCTCGAGGTTGATGTCATCGCCCGCTATCTCGAGCGCCTGCTGCTGGGTGACAAGGCGGCCGAGGCGGACGCCGGTCCGGGCATCAGCATGGCATTTCTGGCCGAAAACGGCTTTCTCAAATCCTGAGCAACCGGCCCAGGAGGGCTGCATGAAACTCAACACGATCGAAGAACTGCTGGAAGATATTCGCGCCGGCAAGATGGTCATCCTCATGGATGACGAGGACCGCGAAAACGAAGGTGATCTGATCATGGCGGCCGAGGCTTGCAAGGCCGAGCACATCAATTTCATGGCGCGTTACGGTCGCGGCCTGATCTGCATGCCGATGAGCCTGGAGCGCTGCGAGCGGCTCAAGCTGCCGCTGATGGTTCAGCGCAATGCGTCGGGCTTCGGTACCAAGTTCACCGTTTCGATCGAGGCAGCCGAGGGGGTCACTACCGGAATCTCCGCTGCGGACCGCGCGCGTACCGTGCAAGCGGCTGCTGCGCCCAATGCTGTCGCCGAGGACATCGTCAGTCCCGGCCATATCTTCCCGCTGATGGCCCAGCCCGGCGGTGTGCTGGCCCGCGCTGGCCACACCGAAGCGGCCTGTGATCTGGCTCGGATGGCCGGCTTCGGCGAGTCGGGCGTCATCTGCGAAATCATGAGCGAAGACGGCAGCATGTCGCGCCGCCCGGAACTCGAAGCCTTCGCCGAAGAGCACGGCCTGAAGATCGGCACCATCGCCGATCTGATTCACTACCGCCTGCTCAACGAGCGGACCGTCGAGCGAGTTTCCGCGCAGCCGCTGGAAACCGAGCTGGGCAACTTCAATCTGGTGACTTATCGTGACCGTCTCGACAGCGCCGTGCACCTCGCCCTCACCCTCGGCTCCATCGAACCGGAGCAGCCGACTCTGGTGCGAGTGCACAATTCCGACCCGCTGCGCGACCTGCTGATGGTGCGCCAGACCGGCCGCTGGAGTCTGCACGCGGCAATGTCGCGTCTGGCCGAAGAGGGTCGCGGGGTGGTGCTGCTACTGGGTAACCACATGGAAGGCGAGGAACTGCTGCACCAGGTCAAGCAGCTGTCCGGTGAGGAGCCGCCGGTTCGGCGCCCGGCCACCTATAATACGGTGGGCGCCGGATCGCAGATTCTGCGTGATCTGGGCGTGCGCAAGATGCGCCTCATGTCAGCGCCAATGAAATTCAATGCCATATCCGGATTCGACCTGGAAGTAGTAGAATACGTGCCCTGCGAATAAACGCACCGATCGACGGCAGCCCCACGCGCGCTGCCGGTTCTTTAAGAGAGAGATTTTATGACTGCTATCCGTACCATCGAAGGCGATTTCGTCGCAGTTGAGGGCCGTTATGCCCTGGTCGTTGGCCGCTTCAATGCCTTCGTGGTTGAAAGCCTGGTGGCTGGCGCTGTCGACACGCTCAAGCGCCATGGTGTCAAGGAAGCCGATATCACCATCATCCGGGTACCCGGTGCCTTCGAGATCCCGCTGATGGTGCAGAAGGTCGCCGAACTCAAGGAGTTTGACGCCATCATCACTCTGGGCGCAGTCATCCGTGGCGGTACACCGCACTTCGAATATGTGGCGGGCGAGTGCGTCAAAGGGGTGGGCTCGGTATCGCTGGATTTCGGTGTTCCAGTGGCGTTCGGCGTATTGACCGTCGACAGCATCGAGCAGGCCATCGAGCGTTCCGGCACCAAGGCCGGCAACAAGGGTGCCGAAGCTGCCATGTCAGCAATCGAAATGGTCAGCGTGATCAAGCAGTTGGGGGCCTAAGTGGCAGATAGCGAGCAGCAGGCCGGCGCAGCAGGTCGACCCAAGGCATCGGCCCGGCGCAAGGCGCGCAGCATGGCTGTGCAGGCGCTGTATTCCTGGCAGATCGCTGACCAGCCGGTGTCCGATATCGAAGCGCAGTTTCGAACCGACAACGACTTCAGCAAGGTCGACGGCGCGTATTTTCATGAACTGCTGACCGGCGTGCCGCGCAATCTGACCGAGCTGGATGAACACCTTGGCTCGGTGCTTGATCGCCCGGTCAAGGATGTCGATCCGATCGAGCTGGCGGTTCTGCGCATCGGTGTTTACGAGCTTAGCCGGCGCATCGATGTCCCCTACAAGGTCGTGATCAACGAAGGCATCGAGATGGCCAAGATCTTCGGTGCCACCGATGGCCACAAGTACGTCAACGGCATCCTCGACAAGCTGGCCCCGCGCCTGCGCAGTGCCGAGGTCAACGCGGCCCGTCGGCGCTGATGGCTTTGCCGGGAGCGGGTTGTCATGTCTCTCGGTGAGTTCGAACTGATCCGGCGTTTCTTTCGGGGCTCCGCCCTGGAACGCGCCGGTGAAGACTCTGGAGTCGTTCTCGGCATCGGCGACGATGCCGCGCTCCTCCACCCCCCTGTCGGACACCGACTGGTCGTTTCTACCGATACGCTCGTCGAAGGCGTCCATTTCCCCTCTGCCTATGCTCCCGATGATCTGGGTTACCGTGCTCTGGCTGTCGCTGTAAGCGACATCGCCGCGATGGCGGCCCGACCCCTGGGTTTCACGCTGGCGCTTACGCTGCCGGCTATCGACGAAGGCTGGATGGGTGACTTCTGCCGCGGCCTGGCTGCTGCTGCCCGGGATTTTCGTATCACGCTGATCGGCGGCGATACCACTCGTGGGCCGCTCAACATCGGCGTGACCGTCATCGGCAGCGTGCCAGCCGGGCGGGAGGTCCGCCGTAGCGGTGCGCAAGCTGGCGACCTGCTCTGTGTCAGCGGGCCGCTTGGCGATGGCGCGGCAGGTCTGGCGGTGGTCGAGCAGCGTGATCTGCCGAGTGCACTTTCTCCAGCAGAGCTGGACTATCTCAGGCAGCGCTTCTGGCGCCCGCAAGCCCAGTGCGACTTCGGTACAGAGCTCGCCCTGGTCGCCAGCGCCGGCATTGATGTTTCCGATGGATTACTCGCTGACGCCGGGCATCTGGCGAGCGAGAGTGGCGTCGGTATCGAGATACAGGTGGCGGATCTGCCCTGTTCGTCGGCATTGTTGCGCTGGCCGAAAGCCCAGCGGCTGGAGTGGATGCTGCGCGGTGGCGACGATTACGTGCTGCTGTTCACTTTGCCACCGGCCAGTCGTGAAAAGCTGAAGGTTTGGCGCGCCGCCGGTTTCCCGGTAGTGGTAATCGGCAGAGCGGTGGCAGGGGATGGCGTCTGGCTTGAGCAGGAGGGTATGCGTGAGCGGGTCGATGGGCGGGGCGGCTACCAACATTTCTGCGGAGAATCGCATGGCTGATTTACGCGAACCGACCCCGGCGTCGGTCTGGCGCAACCCCATTCATTTTCTGGCCTTCGGGTTCGGTAGTGGTGCCGCACCGCGTGCGCCCGGCACCTTCGGAACTCTTGCCGCGCTCCCCTTCGTACTGCTCTGGCAGCAGTTACCGCCGGGAGGCTATAGCCTGGTCCTGGTATTGAGTACATTGCTGGGAATCTGGTTGTGCCACAGGACATCCGTCGACCTGGGCGTGCACGATCACGGCGGCATCGTCTGGGACGAATTTGTCGGCCTGTGGATAGCGCTCTGGCTGGCGCCCACCGGATGGGCCTGGCTGCTGGCCGGATTCCTGCTGTTCCGCCTGTTCGATATCTGGAAGCCCTGGCCAATCGGCTGGGTCGATCGGCGCGTGCACGGTGGGCTTGGCATCATGCTCGACGACATCATCGCAGGTTTCATGGCGCTTGGTGTGCTACTGGCCGCGGAACAGTTGTTTGCGGTGATCTGATCGATATTGCGAGGTGGACAGCTGATGACTCGGGCCTCTATCTTAGCGAAGGCCCCCAGGGATGATCGCCATGCATGCTCCTCTTCGTTTGTTTGCCGTCCTCGCGCTTTGCGCGCCCAGTGTACTTGCCAACCCCTCGGTCAGAGTGGTCGGATTGTTTCAGGACGCAGCAGTGGTCACCATTGATGGGGAGCGCCAGATGCTGCGTGTCGGCCAGCCACCACGCAATGGCGTCGAGCTGCTCGCCGCGGACAGTCGCTCGGCTACCCTGAAGATTGCCGGGCAAACCCGCGTGCTGTCGGTGGAAGCCGATTTCAGCTCGCCGGCCGCCGAACCGGAACGGCAAAGGGTCAGTATTCCGCGCACTGCCGGCGGTCATTACCGCATCACCGGTTCGATCAACGGCCATAGTGTCCCCTTCATGGTCGACACCGGGGCGACATCAGTCGCCATGAACGCCCAGTATGCGCGCCGGCTCGGTATCGATTACCGCCTCACAGGTACGCTGATCCAGGCAACCACCGCCAGTGGTCGGGTAGCCGCCTACCGGGTGCGCCTCGATCGGGTCAAGGTCGGCGAGATCGAGCTGACCAACGTCGAAGGCCTGGTGCTCGATGGCCCTTTTCCTGAGGATGTTCTCCTCGGCATGAGCTGGCTTGGCCGGGTCCGAATGGATGACCAGCACACCACGCTGGTGCTGGAGCGACGCTACTGAAGCGTCTTTGGTAACATTGTTGCTCTCCTTGCTTCGTCAAGTTCGCCCGGAGTCGCTTCAGCTGCTAAGATAGGCACCCTTTTCGTGCGGTCAGACAGGAGACCGGTGTGCCCGTCACCTTCGTTGCCTCATCTCAGCTGCCGACCCAATGGGGCATCTTCACCATGCACGGCTTTCTTGAGCCCGGCACAGGCAAGGAACATGTCGTCCTGACCATGGGCGACGTGGCCGATGGCCGACCGGTTTTGGGACGCATGCACTCCGAGTGCCTGACCGGCGATGCGCTGTTCAGCCTGCGCTGTGACTGCGGTTTTCAGCTCGAAGCGGCTCTCAAGGCGATAGCCGAAGAAGGCCGTGGCGCCTTGCTGTACCTGCGCCAGGAAGGTCGTGGTATCGGCCTGATGAACAAGATTCGCGCTTACCACCTGCAAGATGGTGGCGCCGACACCGTCGAGGCCAATCTGCAGCTGGGCTTCGGGGCCGACCAGCGTGACTATGCCATCTGCAAGCCGATGCTCGAGCATCTGGGCATCCGCAGCCTCCGCCTGCTCACCAATAATCCACGCAAGGTCAAAGCGCTGGAGGGCATCGGGATCGAGGTGGCCGAACGGCTACCGCTGGAGTTCGGCAAGAACCCACACAACCGCAAGTACCTGGCTACCAAGGCAGGCAAGCTGGGCCATATGCTCGGTCAGCTGCATCAGGCCGAGCTCGACTGATGTTCGATCCGGTCCCTCACTGGAAGGCGCTGCAACGCAATTGGCGCATGCAGTGCATCGCTGCGCTGTTACTGCCGATTGCGTTGGTCTGGGTATTGGGCGACTGGGATGGCGCCTGGGAAACTGGCGCCATGCCGATCTTCATTGGCGGTCTGCTCAGCATATTCCTTTCTCTGTGGCGCTTCCGTCCTTACAAGCACGCGCTGATCGAGGCCGAGGGCATGGGTCAGACCGAGGCGGCCGAAGAGGCCTGGGCGAGGTTGCACCATAGCCAGCTACTCGGTCTGGTGACAGGCAAGATCCCGGGTTGGATCGGCGCACTGCATTACGTGGCAACAGGCGAGATGGTGCCGCTGGTCCTGTTGGTGTTGGCGACCCAGGGCATTTTGCTGCTGTACCGGCCGCCGAGCGCCTGGGTGAAGTGAGCCTGCGCGCAGCGCTGCTCGGATTGGCGCTGTTCAGCCTGCAAACAGCGGCCGAGCAGCGGGTCGTGAGCCTCGCTCCGTTTCTGACCGATCTGTTGGTGCAGTTGGAGGCTACCGAACAACTGGTCGGTGTGTTCGATGATCCTTCGTTGCCCGCTTCGCTGGAGGCGCTTCCCCGTGTTGGCGGTTACCATGATCTGGCGCTGGAGCCGATAATCGCCCAGCGTCCGGATCTGGTCCTGGCCTGGACCTCCGGCAACCCGCCGGGTCTGTTGGCGCGGCTGGAACGTCTCGGTATCGAGGTGCATCGATACGACCCCCAGCGCCTGGAGGACATCGAACAGACGCTACTCGATGTGGGCCGACTGGTGGGGGCCGATGCCCGGGCTGCAGAGCTCGCTGGCGACTACCGGGCAGCACTCGCGAACGTTGGGCGACCGCTCAACACGGCTTCCCCGAGCGTCTTCGTCCAGGTCTGGGACGATCCACTTTACACCCTCAGTGACACCCAGTTGGTTGGTGATGCGTTGCGCCACTGCGGTGCCCGAAATGTCTTCGGCGATCTCCGGCTCCTCGCTCCCCAGGTGGGGCGCGAAAATGTAATCGCGGCCAATCCGGACATCATTCTGATCCTCGCCGATGAGCGCGGTCAGGCGACCGGTTGGCTGAACCGCTGGCGGCGCTTTCCTCAGATTGCCGCAGTCAGAGATCGCCGGTTGTACATCCTCGACAGCCAGCAGCTGGCTCGGGCTACGCCGGGAATCATCGATGGCGTCGTACGCCTCTGCCAGTTGGTCGCCAGCGATCCCGAGCGTGCGGCTGAACCCCGCGAGTGATTTGGGCTCAACAGTAGGGCCCGGTCGGGCCTGAACAATCCATGCACTTCGGGAGCGACTTCGCTGATGACTGGTCACGCCATGGCCGGCCGCCGTCCGTGCCGGCGGCTCTGCCCCCAGCCGATTGAACCTGCATGAATGCAGCACTGCTGAGCCTTGTGCTGCCGCTGGGCTGCGGCCTGGGCCTGCTTCTATTTCGCTCCAGGTCCGGCTGGTGGGTGGTTGCGAGTAGTGTGGGTAGCGTACTTGCCGCTGCACTGTCCCTGCGTGGGGTGGTCACCCAGGGCAACCAGCAGCTCGCACTAGGTGGCTGGCAAGGTGCATTGGCGGTGCAGCTCGAACAGGAGCCGGTCAGCGGCATGCTGATGCTGCTCACGGCGCTGATTCATCTACTGGTAGCGCTCTATGCACTGCGCAGTCGCCACAGCCACGCCGCGGATCACGACTTCTGGCCGCTGTCTTCACTACTTCACGCAAGCCTTGCCGCGCTCTGGCTGTCCCGTGATCTGTTCAATTGGTATATCTGCCTGGAGCTGCTCGGGCTGGTCGCCGTTTCCCTGGTAATGACCAGCGGCGCGCGGGCCTATGCCTCTGCCTTGCAGTATCTGCTGCTGTCGATCGCCGCCTCGGGTTGCTATCTACTTGGCGTAACCCTGCTGTATGGGCGTTATGGCGTGCTTGACCTGGGCTTGCTGGCCGAGGTGATCGAGATGGATCGAGCGACCCATACGGCTCTGGTGCTGATTACTCTGGGTTTGATGGTAAAGGGTGCGCTTTGGCCGCTGCACCTCTGGCTGCCCCGCGCGCACGCCGGCGCGCCGACCGCGGTCAGTGCGCTGTTGTCCGGCCTGGTGGTCAAGGGTCCGCTGTTCATTCTGTGGCTGATCTGGTCACGGCTCGCTCCGGCCGAGCTCGCTGCCGAAGTGGGGATCTGGTTCGCCTGTGCCGGGCTTGGTGCCCTGCTGATTGGGGGATGGTCGGCTTTTCGCACGCCATACATTAAGATGCTTCCGGCCTACTCCACGGTGGCACAACTGGGCTACGCGATGCTTGCCCTGGGCCTGCTGCTGCGCTGGCAGCAGCCGAGCATGACCGCTGCGTTGTGGCTGTTCATTCTTGCCCACGCCTTGGCCAAAGCTTCCCTGTTTCTGCTGGCCGGCGAAATGCAGGAGAGCATCACCACTCGGCGGGTCGCGCGGTTGGTCGCGTCGGCGCAGAGCATGCCGGTGGCACTGTTCGGCTTCGCCCTCGCCGGCGGCAGTCTTATCGGCTTGCCGCCGAGCGGCGGCTTCGTCGCGAAATGGCTTATGCTGCGCGAGATCCTTCGCGTTCCCGAGCACTGGCCCTGGGCAGTCGGACTCCTGCTCGGAACCCTCGCCACCGCCGCTTACATCCTGCGCATCGCAGTGCTCAGTGTAAGCACCCGTCGTCCGCCGCACGAACTGTCTCAGCCAGACACTGGCGCACAGTGGCTGGCTCTGCTGCCGGCCCTCTGTGCCTGGCTGCTGGCGCTGTGGACGCAGCCGCTGATGGCCTGGCTGGAGCGGGTGGCCTGATGAAAAACGGGGCTTCGCATGACTGACTATCCCTGGTTGCTGCTGGTGATTCTAGCGCCGGGGCTCGGCCTGCTGCTGATGCTAAGGCGCCCGTATCCGGTGATGAACTGGGTGTGGCTTGGCTGTCTGCCAGCCTTGGCGGTCAGCCTCTGGCCGGTCGCGCCGGTCGAGTTCGCCCGGCTCTGGCCCGATGCGGCGTTGGCGGTCGATGACCCCTGGAACCGAGCCTGGCTGGGGTTCACATCGCTGCTCTGGGCTTGTGCCACCCGTTACGCCGCGGCAGGAATGGATCATGATCCGCATCGGCTGCGTTTCTGGTTTTTCTGGACAGCGGTCATGACCGGGAATTTCCTGCTGATTCTGGCGCAGGATGTGATCACTTTCTATACAGCCTTCACGCTCCTCAGTCTTTCCGCCTATGCGTTGATCATCCATCAGGGCGGTCCGGGGCCTCGGCATGCCGGAAGGCTTTACCTGGAGCTGGCGGTATTGGGCGAGATCTTCATATCGGTCGGCCTGTTGCTGCGGGTGCTGGAGGCCAATGGCAGCCTGGCAATGGCAGGTTTGCAGGAGTTTCCCATTTCGCCCTGGACGGCTGTGCTTCTGTTCGCGGGTTTTGGTATCAAGGCCGGTTTCTGGCCACTCCACGTCTGGCTGCCCCGGGCCCATCCGGTCGCACCGGCGGCGGCCAGTGCGGTGCTCTCCGGCACCCTGATCAAAGCCGGCCTGTTGGGGCTGTGGCGGTTTCTGCCGAGCGGGGACCCGCTGATGCAGGACTGGGCCGGCGTGCTGCTGGCAGCAGGATTCGTAGGGATCCTGTTCGGGGTCGCGCTGGGTCTGATTCAAACGCGTGCCAAGGTAGTGCTGGCGTACTCCTCGGTAAGTCAGATGGGCTTTCTGGTGGTGGTGCTGGCCTTGGTATGGGAAGTCGGTGCGGCGGCTGAGACCCTGCCGACCTACTATGTCGTGCACCATGGCCTGGCCAAGGGCGCGCTGTTTCTCGGCGCGGGCATGGCGCTGCATGGCCGTCTGACCCGCCCCTATTGGTACTTGCTATTCGTACCCGCTCTGGCTCTGGCGGGTTTGCCCCTCACCACCGGGGCGGCAGCGAAATCCGCGATCAAGACGGCGCTGCAGGCGAGTGCCTACGAGGAACTGCTGATGCTGCTGATCATGGGTGCGCTGGGGACCATGCTTGTGCTGCTGCGCGCCCTCTGGTTGATGCGTCCGGCCGGCGCCGAGTCGCCGCCCGTGATCCCCCCTGCGGGCCAGGGCATTCCCTTGGTTGTCCTGTGCCTCATGCCTGTCATCCTGCCCTGGGCCTGGCCGGAGCTCCGTGAACTGCTGTGGAAAAGTCTGGGCCCGGGTGCCAGCTGGTCGCTAATCTGGCCGATACTGCTTGCGTCGGGGGTTGCCGTTACCGTAATCACCCATCGGCAGCGACTGACTCCAGTGCTGGAGCGCCTGGCGCATCCACTGCTGGTGATGCGCCTCAAGCGTCTGATCCAGGCCTATCAACATGAAGATGGCCTCCTGCACCGCAGTCGATGGAGGCACTGGGAGCGCTTCATCGATCATGTTTTGAAAGTGCCGACCGTGCGCGGCAGTGCCTGGATTCTGCTTGCACTGGCCTTGCTGGGCTGGTGGGCGTACTGACATAAAAGCCCGCCAGCACATATGACCGGCTCACACCAGCTCCATGAAATCCAGTGCGCCCTGCTGGCGAATCACCCTTCTATGGTTGGCCCACAGCTCGGCGACCCGCTCGCGGTTGAGCTGCTGGCGGTCGAGCAGGACGCGGGTGTTCAGCTCGCCGATGGGGATGCTGCTGGGCACCTTGCTGAAGACGAACTGATTGCTGACCAGGTCGAGGAACGGGCCGGCCTTGCTGGTGGGCATGATGAATATCAGTTGCAGGCCGAGGGTTTCGGTCAGATAGCCGATTACCTCCCGCGAGCGGGTTTCGTCCATGTGCATGAAGGCTTCATCGACGATCACCATGCGCAAATGGCTGTCTCCTTCGTTGAAGCGGAAGGCACTGGTAACGGCGGCGGCGCGAATGATGTAGGCCGGCGTCTCGAGCTGACCACCGGAGCCAGTCCCGTATTCGCTAAGGCGGATCGGCTGCTTGCCTTCGGGGTACTTGAGAATGTCGTAGCGCCGGTAGCGGCGGTAATCGCTGATGCGTTCCAGCTCGCGCAGGGCCTGTTGTTCATCACCGTCGAGCAGCAGGGACAGCATGCGGTCGCGGATGGTGGCGGCCTTCTCCGACAGACTGCTGTCGAACAGACTGGCGCCATCACCGAGGTTGGGCATCTGAATGATCTCGCGGAAAAATTCCCAGTACTCGCGGTATTCGGGAAGCCAGCTCCACTCGAACTGGAAGCGTTCGCGGTCGGCGCCGAAGCGGTGGTGCTCCAGCTCCTTGTTGAGGTGCTCCAGCGCACGGCGGCCGTCGTTGATCGCCTGGTGAATCTCGTGACACAGGTCGCTGACGAAGGTGGTGTTGAAGGCGTCGCGCAGGATCGCCAGCTGTTCCTGTTTCTCCATCAGCACGTTGTTGCGCAGCCGGTTGTAGAGCGTATCGAGCTGTTGCCGCAGATTGCCGACGTGCCGGAAGAAACCCAGGCTGTGCAGCGTTGCAGGGCTGTCGTGCAGAATGAGGTCTGCGGGCTGGGCCTGCTCGTTGTAGCTCGCCAGCGCGCGGTCGAGCTCCACTGCCAGCCGATGCAGCCGTTCGGTCAGGCTCTGGCTGTCCGCAGCAAAATCGAATTCGCCCTGTGCCTGTTCGAGCATGGCGTCAATCTGTTCCAGACGCTCCTGCGGGGACTGCCCCGGCACCTGGGCGGCCGCTTCGAGCAGGCCGGCTTCAGCGCAATCCTTGGCGTCCAGCAGGGCATCGCTCTGGTCAGCGAAACCCTTGATCCGCTGGGTTGCGCTGGCCAGTTTTTCCTCAAGCCTACCGTGGCGGGTATCCAGCTCCTTGCGGTGTCGGTCGAGCGCTTCATGACGCTCGGTGATCAGCCGCTGCTGGTCTTCGAGGTCGCGGTGGGCGGCAAGGTCCAGACTCTCCAGCTGCTGTTCCACCTCGCGCAGCTGGCGCTGGGCATCGAGCAGAGCGCTGGCGCTGGCGGCATAGTCGAGCGGGCGGATCTGGCCGAGCAGCCCGGCGAGCCGGCGAATGACTTCGCCTTGCTGGCGCAGCGTGTGACGCTGTACGGTGAGCTGCTCCAGGGTCGCCTCCTGGGCGCGCAGGTTACGCTCGCGCGCGGCGGCGCCGAACACCAGCTGGCTATCGTCGATGTCACAGCGAAACAGCGCGTAGTTGCCCGAGCCCAGCCCCTCACGGGTGATGCCGCGACGGGTCAGACGCAGGGCTTCGGCATCGGCCACCCGGGCGAGGCTGCCGTAGGAGGCGCGCAGATAGTATTCGGCGATACGATGGCCGAAGCGCATGACGTGAATGATCGAATCTTCCGGCAGGCTCATCTTCTCGGCGTCCTGCCGCGCCTTCTCACCCTGAATGACCCGGGCGCGGTTGCGATCGCGACCGCTCATGCCGCGGACGATGCGAATGGCTTCGGCCTCGAAGGCGGGCTCGACCAGAATGCCGTAGCGGCTGCCGCCGATATAGCCTTCGATTGCCATCTGCCAGTCCGGGTCAACTACCTCGACGTAATCGCAGAGTACCCGCGGGTCGGCCTGCGGGCATTGCTGGCGTATTGCGCGCAGGGCCTCTTCGACGTAAGCCGGATAGCTCACTCGGCTGGCCTTGAGCGCAGCGATCTGCTGTTCGGTGGCGCCAATCTGCCGTTCTACGCTGACCAGTGCCGTGGCCCGCTCCTGACCGAGCCGATCGACCCGCTGGCCCAGGGTCACCCCGTCGGTTCCGGCATCCTGGAGCCGCTCGGCCAGCGCATTGTGCTGTTGCTGCTGGGCGTGAATCGCATCGAGTCCGGCATCCAGCGGGGTCAGGTCGATCCAGTCACGGGCCAGCAGCTGATTGAGGTCGGCCACCGGCTGCTGTTCCGCCGCCAGAACCGCCTGGCTGGCCTCGCGCCAGCCACGGGCCGCAAGTTGGGGTAGCTCCGCGGTGAGGTTGTGTTCGCGCAGCAGTTCGGCAATGCCGCGTACCGCGCCCAGGTTCAGGTCACGCTGGTGGGCCTGGCGAAGCAGGGCGGGTACGCCGGTTCCCAGCTGCTCGGTGAGGCGCGCGTGGCGCTCGTCGAGTTGATCCTTGTTCTGCAGAGCCGGAATGCCCTGGCGCCGGGCTTCGAGCTGTACCAGCTCGCGGTGGGCCTGGGCCAGGCGCTCGCTGGTCAGTTGCTGATCGGTCTCCAGCGCGGCAAGGCTGGCGGCCAGCTGTTGCTGCTCGTCCTTGGCGGCAAGATAGCCGCGCTGGTTCTGTCGCCAGGCCTGGGCCGCAGCCGCGTAATCGAGTCCGGTACGCTCCAGCCAGCTGTCCTGATAGTGCTCCGCCTGGCCGCGGGCCTGCTGCAGCAGGTCAGCCGACTGGCGCACGCGCAGGGCCTCCTGCTCCATGCCATGCACGGTGCGCAGCAGGTCGCGGATGCGCTTGATGGTATCGCCGAAGTCGCGCGCCTCGAGCACTTCCTCGGCGACGAACTGGTCGATCGACTTGACCGGCTTGTAGGCCATGAAGCTGGCAAAGGTGCGCGCCGCGTTCTTCGCCTCGCGGGCCGAGACTGCGTCGCGACGGCCGCGCAGGGCGCCGTAAAGCCGGGCCAGGTAGGCGCTCTTCTTGTCGTACACCTCGACCTGTGCCTTGCCGAACTGGCGGCGCAGGCGGTTGGGCAGTTCGGTGACCGCGATCACATGGCGCGCGCCATCCTGTTCGAGCACGAAGTCCGAGAGCGAGAGCATCTCCCCCGGCACTATCATCAGCAGCAGTTCGTTCTGGCGCGCCTGGCGGCTGCTACCGGCCGCATCCAGGTGGGCGCGCACACCGATTACCGCGGTAAAGGCCTCGGCGGTCTCGCCTCGGGTAGGATGAAAGACGCCGGCGATGTAACCGTCGGTATCCCAGGGGCGGGCATAGGCGCCGTCATCGCAGCCGAGTACGTAGGACGCCAGGGTGCGCACCTGCTTGCCACCGCGCCCGCGCTGGGTGGTTTCGTCCTGGCCCGGGTTATAGTTGAACAGGTTGTCATGGGCGGCGGTCATCAGCGTCTGCAGCGCGTCGGCGGCGGTGGTCTTGCCGGAGCCGTTGCCGCCGGAAAACAGGTTCACCGGTCCGTACTCCAGTTCCTCGACCGGCAGGTTGCCCCAATTGACGGTGATCGAGCGTTTGAGAAACATCAGGCTTCCTCGTTGAGGTCGGCGGTGTCGATATTGCCCAGCTGGGACAGGGCGCTGTCGGTGACCAGGCTGATGATGCCCGGTCGGATGGTCAGCCAGGTTTCGCCCTCTTCAACGCCCATGTCGGCGGGGCTGCGGATCAGGCGCAGTTGCCGCAGGCGTCGCAGCAGCAGCTGGCGCTCGGTCTGCTGTTCGGGCAGGCTGCGCCCGAGCAGGTTGCGGCAGCTCAGATTCAGCGCTTCCAGCGAGATCATCGCCTGGCCCAGTTCGTCCACCTGACCCTCGCGCAGGGCCTTGTCGTATTCGGCGCGCAGGACCAGGATGAGCGCCACCTCCTGCTGGCTGAGTCGCTGGCGCAAACCGGAGCCGGTGCCGTCCTCGGCGTCGGCCAGGCCCGGTACTTCAGCCCCAGGAGGGAATATGCGCAGCAGATTGAAGCGCGGCTCGTGCAGCACCCGGATACGCAGCACCGAGAGGTAATCCTCTACCAGATCCTGCGCTGCCAGGTAGCGGTCGTACAGTTCCGCTTCGCGTTTGCTCTCGTCCCGGCAGAGTACCCCCCGGTCGAGCAGGCGAATCATCAGCTCGGAGAAGTCGTCTTCGCCGATGCCACGTTCATTGAGTTGGGCTTCCAGCGCCTCACGCATGGTCGTCTCGTTCCAGTTCGATGATGAAGCCGTCGCGGCGGCTGAAATAGCTGTCGGCGGGGACCTGTTCGCCGGTTGGCGAGATGCTCACCCGAAAGCCACTGGCGCCATGCTCGGCGCCGGCCAGCTCGATCACGTGGCTGACCGCGAGCAGGTCCGGCGCGGCTTTGATCGGCAGGTCCCGGCTGTCGATTCGCCGGCCACCACCGAGCGCGGCACGCAGATAACTGCGCAGGCCGCCGGCATTGATGTTGAAAGCCTTTTCCAGCAGTTGCTGGATGGCCAGTTCACGCAGGGTGTCGGCATCCGGGCTGCCGGGATCGCTCATCAGGCTCTGCACCGGTGGCCGTTCGCGGCGCTCGCGCAGACGCACCTGTCCGGGATCGACCAGGCCGAGGCTGACGCCTGCCATCTGCTCACCGGCAGCGGCCAGCCGGGCGTGCTGTTCCGTGGGCTCAAGGCTGGCCAGCTGACGACACAGTCCGACAATATCGGTGTGTTTTTGGCTGTGCAGGTAGCTGAGCTGGCGAATGATGATGTCGGCGCGCTGGGTGAACCCCTGCAGAGTCTTGCGCAGGGCCGGCAACATGATGTCCGAGGCGTTGCGCAGGCGACTTTCGATGGCATCGAGCAGTTGCCACAGTACCGATGCCTGTTCGTCCACCAAAAGGTCCGGGGCCACCCGGCGCAGTTCGCGCTCGGCATGGGCTTTCCAGGTCCTGGGCTGGCGGCGGATGCGTTCGATCAGCTCCTGAATGCGCTCGCGGTGCTTCTCCACGCTGTCGGCGGACAGTCGAATCGCCAGATCCGGTTGGAAACGCCGCTCCATGAACTCGAAGAACTGGTCGCTGGCCTGCTGCACCAGTTGCTGCGCTTCGACCTCGCGAACCAGCTCGCGCTTGCGCTCCTCCAGCTCGGCAATGATATCGGTGAAGTCTGCAATGATGCGCTCGGAATACTCATGGGCATCGAGCAGATCGTAAACCTCGCCATGTTCCAGAAAGGCTGCCAGAGCGTTGAGCGTGTTGCGCGTGTTGCGGTGGCGGGTGCGTACGGTGCGCCCGTCGGCTTCCACCAGCGGCTGGGTGAAAAGTCGGCCGATGCGGCTGAAGGGATAGGTCGACTGAAAGGTAGCCTGATCGACCTGCCGCTCCAGCCAGCCATGCTCGATCAGGCTGTTGAGAATCCAGCCGGCCTGCTCCCGGTTGCTCTTGAACCGACCGCCCTCGGCCTCGTCCCCCTCCAGCAGGGGGGCACGCTCAAGGGCCTCGCAGAAGATATCCAGCACCTGCTCACGCTTGAGCGACTCGCCGTAATCGGCCCGCGCGCTGTACAGCCGCTCGTGCAGCAGGCGCAGGCACTCGACGATCTGTTCGCGGTATTTGCCGGTGAGCGGGCGAAAGAATTGCAGGCGCTCGTTGGAGAAGAACATGGGGCGTCCGTTGCGGTGAACCAAGGGGCGCATTATGCCCTATGGGTGACCCTCGCCGGCAAGCAACAGCTGTTGCCTGCCGGCGAACGGTCCTACGGCCCGCGCCTTGGGCTATGCCTGGTGATCAGAGTGACCAGGAGGCCGTTAGTAGGGCGATACGACCGCCTTCGCGGTAACGGAACGGAACAGGAGTGAAGGTCGCTGCATCGTAAGCGGTGCCTGCTGCCTGGTAGTAGTCGCGGTCGAGCAGGTTGTCGACACTCAGCGCCAGGCGCAGCTCATCGTTCAGCTGCCAGCTGCCACGCACACCCACTATGCCGTAGCCGGGCAGGCGTCGCTGGTTGGCCAGATCATTGTAGCTGTGACTGACCAGCTGCCAGCTGGCGCCAACGCCAAACTGCCCGAACTGCCGGTCGATGTCGGCGTTGAAGCTGTTCTTCGGGCGCCGCGCAAGGCGGTTGCCATCCGTCGCTGCGCCACTGGCATTGCGCGCATCGACCAGCGCGTAGGCCAGGCGAGTCTCCCAGCCGAGCAAGTGCTGATCCAGCGCTGCCTCGAAACCATTGATCCGCGCCCGATCGATGTTCTCCGGCCGGAAGGGGTGCGGGTTGCCAGCCTGGTTACCGTCCAGCGCATTGTTGGTAACGATCGCATCGCTGATGCGGGTGCGGTAAACCGACAGCTCCAGGCGGCTGCCGGCCGCTAGCTGTGAGCGCCACTGCAGCTCATGGCTGCGGGCGGTTTCTGGCTGCAGATCAGGATTGGCGTAAATGGTGCAGCC
>JAUVYN010000152.1 GCA_030603065.1 Pseudomonas sp. | reverse complement strand
TTCCCTTCGTTGACCGAAGAAATGGAGTACATGACCACGAAAAAGGCGAACAGCAGCGTGATGAAATCCGCATAGGAAACCAGCCACCGTTCATGGTTCTCGTGTTCCGGTTGGCGGCGCCGGCGCATGCTCAGGCCCTCTGTACTGTAATGGGCGAATGACCGCCGCCCGGTGCGGGCCGGTCAGTCGAGGAAACCCTCGAGCTTCATCTCGATGGAACGGGGGTTCTCGCCCTCGGCAATCGACAGGAGGCCCTCGAGCAGCATTTCCCGGTACGCTGACTGCTTGAGTACCACGGATTTGAGCTTGTTCGCCACCGGCAGCAAGAAGAGGTTGGCCAGGGCGACACCGTAGATGGTCGCCACGAATGCCACGGCAATACCGCGCCCGAGCAGGGACGGATCGGCTAGATTACCCATCACGTGGATCAACCCCATGACCGCACCGATGATGCCGATGGTCGGAGAATAGCCTCCCATGCTCTCGAACACCTTGGCCGCTGCCAGATCATGATTTTCCCGGGTCAGCATATCGACTTCCAGAATGCTTCGCAGGGTCTCGGGTTCACTTCCATCGACCAGCAACTGAAGGCCCTTGCGGGCGAAGGGATCGGTTTCGATCTCGGCTATGGTCTCCAGTCCCAGCAGGCCTTCCTTGCGGGCGATGTTACTCCAGTTGACGACCCGGGCGATGCCTTCGCGCAGCGGCGCAGCGGGAGGGAAGAAAATCCAGCGAAGGATCACCAGCGAACGCTTGAAAACCGCCAACGGCGTTTGAATGAAGGCCGCGCCGAGCGTTCCTCCGATGACGATCACCGCCGCCGGCCCGTTGAGCAGCGCCGCCGCGTGGCCGCCCTCCAGGTAGTTGCCACCCAGTATGGCGACGAAGGCGAGAATGACGCCGATAACGCTGAGAATGTCCATCAGCCTAGCTCTGCCAGATAGCGTCCTATCTCGTCCAGGCTGTAGATGCCATCCGCGAGATTGGCCTTGGCGATGGCCATCGGCATGCCGTAGATGACACTGGACGCCTCATCCTGTGCCCAGATACTGCTTCCCGCCTGCTTGAGCATCCTGGCCCCTTCCCGGCCGTCCGCACCCATGCCGGTGAGCACGATCGCCAGGACCTTGTCCTGCATTGTCTTGGCCGCGGAGCCGAAGGTGACGTCCACGGACGGCCGATAGTTCAGTCGCTCATCCCCAGGGAGAATCCGTACGACGCCACGCCCATCGAGCATCATCTGCTTGCCGCCAGGCGCCAGAAGGGCCAGACCTGGGCGCAGCGTATCGCCGTCTTCGGCTTCCTTGACGCTGATGCGGCAGAGCTTGTCGAGGCGCTCGGCGAAGGCCTTGGTGAAGGCAGCGGGCATGTGCTGAATCAGCAGCAGCGGTGCCGGAAAGGACGCGGGCAGCTGGGTCAGCACCTTTTGCAGAGCCACCGGACCACCCGTGGAGGTCCCGATGGCAACCAGTTTGTACTGACGCTTGCGCGGGGGCGGACTGCTGCGCTGGGCTGCGCCGGCCTGCCGATCGTTGCCGGCTGCCGGCTGGGCAGCGGCGGCACCCGCTGCCGCCCTGGCATGCATCGTATTACCGGAGCCTGGCGTCGAGGGCTGACCAACGGACGAGGTGCCGGAGAACGCAGATGGCGAACTGGACAAACCAAGGGAGCGTCGGTTGCTGCGTGCCAGCGCGTGCACCCTCTCACAGAGCAACTGGCGCACCTTTTCGGGATTGCGCGAAATATCCTCGAAGTTCTTCGGCAGGTAGTCTGCGGCGCCGGCGTCCAGCGCATCGAGACTGATCCGTGCACCCTCGTAGGTGAGCGAGGAAAACATGAGTACCGGGGTTGGAAAGCGGCGCATGATTTCACGCACCGCACTGATGCCGTCAAGGACCGGCATCTCGTAATCCATGGTGATCACGTCCGGACGCAACGCCTGGGTTTTCTCGATGGCTTCCTGGCCATTGGTAGCGACCCCCACCACCTGGATCGACGGATCCTCACCGAGGATTTCCGTTACCCGGCGGCGAAAGAACCCCGAGTCATCCACGACCAGCACCTTGACCGCCATACTATCTCCTGAAAGCCTGCGTCCGGGGGTCGTCAGCCACGGCGGGCGTAACGCTTGAGCAGGCTGGGTATATCCAGGATGAGCGCAATGCGGCCATCACCGGTAATGGTTGCGCCGGACATGCCGGCCGTTCCCTGCAACATCCGCCCCAGCGGCTTGATGACCACCTCTTCCTGACCGACCAATTGATCCACCACAAAACCGACTCGCTGGGTCCCTACCGAGACGATCACCACGCTGGCCGCGGAATGATCGCTGTCGTCCTCGACATCCTGCATGAGCCAGCGCTTGAGATAGAACAGCGGCAGCGCCTTGTTGCGTACGATGATGACTTCCTGACCGTCGACGATATTGGTGCGCGACAGATCCAGACTGTAGATCTCGTTGACGCTCACCAAGGGTAACGCGAAGGCCTGGTTGCCAAGCATGACCATCAGGGTCGGCATGATTGCCAGAGTCAGCGGAACCTTGATGGCAATACGGGTGCCCTTGCCCTTGGTCGATTCGATGGCAATGGTGCCGTTGAGCTGGGCAATCTTGGTCTTGACCACGTCCATACCAACGCCGCGACCGGATACGTCGGAAATCTCTGTCTTGGTGGAGAACCCGGGAGCCAGAATCAGATCGAAGCATTCGCTTACGGTGAGTCGATCGGCCACATCCCTGTCCATCATGCCCTTTTCCACGGCCTTGGCCCGTAGCACTTCCGGGTCCATGCCACGTCCGTCGTCGGTAATTGTCAGAAGGATGTGGTCGCCTTCCTGTTCGGCAGCCAGAATCACCTTGCCGGTACGCGGCTTACCCGCGGCCTCCCGTTCATCGGGCATCTCGATGCCATGATCGACCGAATTGCGTACCAGATGCACCAGCGGATCTGCCAGAGCCTCTACCAGATTCTTGTCGAGATCGGTTTCTTCTCCAATCAGCTCGAGGTTGATTTCCTTCTTGAGGTTGCGCGCCAGATCTCGTACGACACGCGGGAATCGCCCGAAAACCTTCTTGATCGGCTGCATTCGGGTCTTCATGACCGAGGTCTGCAGGTCTGCAGTGACCACGTCGAGATTGCTCACCGCCTTGTTCAACTCTTCGTCGCCGCTGCTCAGACCAAGGCGCACCAGACGGTTGCGCACCAGGACCAGTTCCCCAACCATGTTCATGATCTCGTCAAGGCGCGCCGTGTCCACGCGGACAGTGGTCTCGACGGCATTGGCATCCGCAGCGGGCGCGGCGGATGCTGCCGGCTTGTCTTTCGAGACCACCGGAGCAGGCGCTGATGCAGCGGTGGGCCTGGCCTTCGGCGACGCGACGGGCGCTGCGGCAGTGGGGCTCGGAACAGCCTTCGACACCTCGACTCCGGGTGCCTTGCCATTGCCGTGCAACTGATCGAGCAGCGCTTCGAACTCGTCTTCACTGATCGTATCACCGGCACCATGCGGAGAATTCACGGCGGCGCCTGCGTCCTCGGCAACAGGTACGGCGCCAGCCTCCGCCGCCTTCAGCCCCGGCGCTTGTCCACGGCCATGCAACTGGTCAAGCAGTGCCTCGAATTCTTCATCGGTGATGTTGTCACCGGTATTGGCAGCGCCAGCCGGTGCGGGCGGCTCGACAGCGGAAACCGAGGCAGTCGGGGCATTGCCAGCGCCATGCAGCTCGTCAAGCAACGCCTCGAATTCGTCATCACTGATGTCATCGCTCGCGGCTGAGCTCGGGGGCGGGCTGGGTTGCGATGTGGTCACGGCGCGTGCAGACGATTCAGGCGCTCCGCTACCGTGCAAGGCGTCGAGCAACAGCTCGAACTCGTCGTCCGTGATGTCGCCCTCGCCGCCGCTCACGAGCGCCACCACTTCTGCCGCCGGCAGAGGTTCCGCCTGCGCAGTGGCTACCGGAGCGGAGGTTTCCGATATCGATTCGGCGGGTCCGGTCAGCTCTTCTGCGGTCGCCGGCTGCGCGAGCACTGACAGTGCATCGAGGAGGGATTGATCCGCTGGGGTTGGCTCTTCCCCCTCACGCACCTGGGCGAACATGGAGTTGACCGCATCAAGCGCCTGCAGTACCACATCCATCAGCTCGGAGGTGACCGGGCGCTCGCCCTTACGCAAAATGTCGAAGACGTTCTCGGCGATGTGGCAGCAGCCTACCAGCGCGTCGAGCTGCAGGAAGCCAGCTCCGCCCTTGACGGTGTGAAAGCCGCGGAAAATGGCATTGAGCAGGTCCATGTCGTCAGGACGATTCTCGAGCTCGACCAACTGCTCGGACAACTGCTCGAGAATCTCTCCCGCTTCCACCAGAAAGTCC
>JAUVYN010000114.1 GCA_030603065.1 Pseudomonas sp. | reverse complement strand
TGCTTCTGACCCTTGCCCGACGCGCTTCGGCGCGTGCCAGGGGCTGCACCGACTTTGAGTGGACAGCACAGGGATGGACCAGGCAATGATCAGCATCGGCCCCTACCAGCTAGCCAATCGAGTGATCCTGGCGCCCATGGCGGGCGTCACCGACCGCCCGTTTCGCCAGTTGTGCCGACGGCTGGGCGCAGGTCTGGTGGTGTCGGAAATGGTCACCAGTGACACTCGCCTGTGGAATACGCGAAAGTCCCGGCAGCGCCTGGACCATGCAGGCGAGGCCGAGCCACGTTCAGTCCAGATCGCCGGTGGTGATCCACAGATGATGGCCGAAGCCGCCCGCATGAATCAGGCGCTCGGCGCCCAGATCCTCGATATCAACATGGGCTGTCCGGCCAAGAAGGTCTGCAACAAGGCCGCGGGGTCGGCTTTGCTGCAGGACGAGGCGCTGGTCGCCGAGATTCTCGATACCGTGGTCAGGGCAGTGGATATTCCGGTCACGCTCAAGATTCGTACCGGCTGGCATCCGGACCATCGCAATGGCGTGGTCATCGCCAGGATAGCGGAACAGGCTGGAATCCAGGCTCTGGCCGTGCATGGACGCACTCGAAGCGATCTGTACCAGGGGCATGCCGAATACGACACCATCGCCGCCATCAAGCAGGCGGTGTCCATTCCGATATTCGCCAACGGCGATATTGACTCACCGGAAAAAGCCCGTCAGGTCCTCGAGCATACCGGAGCCGATGCGGTCATGATCGGACGAGCCGCTCAGGGCCGGCCTTGGATTTTCGGGGAAATTGACTATTATCTGCGCCACGGAGTGCATCTCCCTTCCCCCGCCTTCAGCTGGCAACGCGACATTCTGCTCGAGCACCTCGACGCACTGCACGAATTCTACGGCAGTCACCAGGGTGTGCGCATCGCACGCAAGCATGTCGGCTGGTACCTGCAGACCCTGCCCGGGGCAGAGGAGTTTCGCCGCTCATTCAATCGGATTGAATGTCCCGTACAACAGCGGCAGAGCATAGAGCAGTTTTTCATTCGCTTGCTGGAAGGAGACCTGGCGGCATGAGCCTATTGAACATTTCACCGAACGATGGAAGCCTTCCCGTGGAAGAATCCCCAGAAAGCGCACCGACGTACGTCTCGGATGACGCCGTACGCCGTGACCGCACATTGCGCGACAGCGTCGAGGAGGCTTTACGGAACTACTTCACGCACCTCGACGGGCAGGATGTCACTGACGTCTACAACATGGTCCTGGCTGAAGTCGAAGCCCCCCTCCTCGAGAGCGTCATGGAGTACGTCAAGGGCAACCAGACCCGCGCATCCGAAGTCCTTGGCCTGAACCGCGGGACCCTGCGCAAGAAACTCAAGCAATACGGGCTGCTCTGAGCCCGGCGAGCAGGGTTTCGGGACGTTCTCTCCGAAACCCGCCCACCCATCTTCATCACTGCTATGGAATGACCATGACTGACCAGACCACCCGCCTGCCGGTACGCCGCGCATTGATCAGTGTTTCGGACAAGACCGGAATAGTCGACTTTGCCCGCGAGCTCGCCAATCTTGGCGTGGAAATCCTGTCGACTGGAGGCACGTTCAAGCTGCTGCGCGAGCAAGGCATTGCGGCGGTCGAAGTAGCCGACTACACCGGCTTTCCGGAAATGATGGACGGCCGGGTGAAAACCCTGCATCCAAAGATCCATGGCGGCATTCTCGGCCGTCGCGATCTGGACGGCGCTGTCATGCAGCAACATGGCATTGCACCCATCGACATGGTCGTGGTCAATCTCTATCCCTTCGCTGCTACCGTCGCCAAGCCTGGCTGCACGCTGCCCGATGCCATCGAGAATATCGACATTGGTGGCCCGACCATGGTCCGCAGCGCGGCGAAGAATCACAAGGACGTGGCCATCGTGGTCAACGCCAGCGACTATGTGAGCCTGGTCGAAGCGCTCAAGCAGGGGGGCCTGACCTACGCGCAACGCTTCGATCTCGCGCTGAAGGCCTTCGAACACACTGCTGCCTATGACGGCATGATCGCCAATTACCTGGGTACCATCGACCAGAGCCGCGACACCCTGAGCACCGATGACCGTGCAGCCTTCCCCCGCACCTTCAATACTCAGTTCATCAAGGTGCAGGACATGCGCTACGGCGAGAATCCGCATCAGGCCGCGGCTTTCTACCGCGAGGCCAGGCCGGCCGAGGCCTGTGTCGCCACCGCGGTCCAGCTGCAGGGCAAGGAACTGTCCTACAACAACGTGGCCGATACCGACGCCGCACTGGAATGCGTGAAGAGCTTCACCAAGCCCGCCTGCGTTATCGTCAAGCACGCCAATCCGTGCGGCGTCGCCGTGGTTCCCGAGACCGAGGGCGGCATTCGCCAGGCCTATGAGCTGGCCTATGCGACCGATTCCGAGTCCGCCTTCGGCGGCATCATCGCCTTCAACCGTGAGCTCGACGGCGATACTGCCCGGTCGATCGTCGAACGTCAGTTCGTCGAGGTGATCATTGCGCCCCGCATCAGTGCCGCAGCCCGTGAAGCGGTAGCGGCCAAGGCCAATGTGCGCCTGCTGGAGTGTGGCGAGTGGCAGACCGAGCGTCACGCGGACTGGGACTACAAGCGCGTGAATGGCGGTTTGCTCGTACAGAGCCGGGATATCGGCATGATCACCGAAGCCGATCTCAGGGTGGTCACCCAGAGGGCGCCAACCGAGCAGGAAATTCACGATCTGGTATTCGCCTGGAAGGTCGCCAAGTTCGTCAAGTCCAATGCCATCGTCTATGCGCGCAACCGTCAGACCGTGGGCGTGGGCGCAGGCCAGATGAGCCGCGTCAACTCCGCCCGCATCGCCGCAATCAAGGCCGAACACGCAGGACTCGAAGTACGTGGTGCAGTCATGGCATCCGATGCCTTCTTCCCCTTCCGCGACGGCATCGACAACGCGGCGGCTGCAGGCATCCGCGCGGTCATTCAACCCGGCGGTTCGATGCGCGATGCTGAAGTCATCGCCGCGGCGGACGAAGCCGGTATCGCCATGGTCTTCACCGGCATGCGCCACTTCCGCCACTAAATGGAGTATCGAACATGAATGTACTGATCATCGGCAGTGGCGGCCGTGAACACGCGCTGGCCTGGAAAGCGGCCCAGGACCCGCGGGTGGAGCAGGTCTATGTGGCTCCGGGCAACGCCGGCACGGCTACCGAGGCCAAGTGCAGGAACGTGCCCCTGGACGTGCTGGAACTGGACAAGCTGGCCGACTTCGCCGCAGTGAACGCGGAACTGACCATCGTCGGCCCGGAGGCACCTCTGGTCGCCGGGATCGTTGATCTTTTCCGTCAGCGCGGCCTGCCCTGCTTCGGCCCGACCGCAGGCGCCGCTCAGCTTGAAGGTTCGAAGGCCTTTACCAAGGATTTCCTGGCACGCCACGAGATCCCTACCGCGAGCTACGCCAATTTCACCGAGATCGAGCCGGCGCTGGCGTACCTTCGCCAGCAGGGAGCTCCCATTGTGGTCAAGGCCGACGGACTGGCCGCCGGCAAGGGCGTGATCGTGGCCATGACCCTCGAGGAAGCGGAGGCCGCGGTACGCGACATGCTCGCCGGCAACGCCTTCGGCGAGGCCGGTTCCCGAGTGGTGATCGAGGAGTTTCTGACTGGAGAGGAAGCCAGCTTCATCGTCATGGTCGATGGCGAGCACGTCCTGCCCATGGCCACCAGCCAGGACCACAAGCGCGTGGGCGACGGCGACAGCGGCCCGAATACAGGCGGGATGGGCGCCTATTCCCCCGCACCGGTAGTGACCGACAGCGTTCACCAGCGGGTGATGGAACAGGTGATCTGGCCAACCGTGCGCGGCATGGCGGCCGAAGGCAATCGCTATACCGGGTTTCTTTATGCTGGCCTGATGATCGATACCGAAGGCAACCCCAAGGTAATCGAGTTCAATTGCCGGTTCGGCGATCCGGAAACCCAGCCGATCATGCTCAGACTGCAGTCGAGCCTGGTCGAACTGGTCGAGGCAGCAATGGAGGGACGGCTCGATCAGGTCGAGGCCGTATGGGATCCACGACCGAGCCTGGGCGTGGTGCTGGCAGCGGGAGGCTACCCTGGGAGCTATGCCAAGGGCGCCGTCATCAGCGGGCTGGACAAGGCCATTGCCGAAGACGGCAAGGTATTTCACGCCGGCACCGCGCTGAACGGCGAGCAGGTCGTCACCCAGGGCGGCCGCGTGCTCTGCGCGACGGCGCTTGGTGAAACCGTCGGCGCAGCCCAGACCCGTGCCTACGAGCTGGCCGCCCTGATCAATTGGGAAGGCTGCTTTTACCGCCGGGATATCGGCTACCGCGCTATCGCCCGGGAAACCTGAGCCGCACGATAGCCGGTCGATTCCGGGGTTTCGGCCCCTGAGCTATACTTGTGCTCCGTCGGTCGGCGCACATACGCCATGGAGAGGATGCGGTCACCGTGAAACAGGCGATCTGGATCGTTACCACCAGCATCCTTGCGTTGCTGGTCGCCATGGCGTTCTGGAGCGCCAGCGTCCAGCCGACGGCACCCGCCTATCGACTCTTCGTGGATACCAGCGGCGATCTCGAGTTGCAGGACATTCTCTCGAATCGCTATGCCAACCGCTTCGTACCTGCTACCCCCGGGCCTCTGATGCTACCCGGGGAGGGCGCCGTGTGGCTGCGGATGCCACTGCCGGAAAACCAGGCCCTGGTATTTGAGCTCGACAACACCACCATAGCCGACATGCACGGCTACCTCATTGGCGAGGATTCACGCGTCCCGGGCGAACGGGTCCGTCAGCGCCTCGCAACGCCTGATACCAGCCTACCCTATCCGTGGCTGGTGATTCCGCTGGACACCACGGGTCTGCTCGACCCGACCCTTTTTGTGCGACTGCGTCATGACCATCCATTGAGCACGCAGGTGAGCCTCACCGGCCATCGGGAAGCAGCCGTCATGCATGGCAACTATCAGGCATTCCAGGGAATTCTGGCGGGCCTGCTGCTGGCCCTAATGCTTCACGGTCTGTTGCAGGGTCTGGTCGGCCGCGACCCTGGGCATCTCCTGCTCGCACTGACCGCAGCACTACTCACCCTGAGCAGCCTGAGCAAGGTGATCTGGGCTGCTCAACTGTTCCCGATGCAGCACGGCCAGCTTTGCCTGCTGCTGCAAATGTTGGCTTTTCTCGCCCTTGCATGCATGCTCGCCAACCTGAATCGAAGCCCTACCGATACCGTCAGGCTTCTGATTGCCGGCTATGTGGTCGCCACACTGGCGGCCATCATCGCTCTGTTCTACTGGCAACCGGGATTCGAACCACTCTGGCATCTGCTGCGCCTGGGGTTACCACTCGGCGGCCTGCTGCTTTGCCTCCAGCATTGGAACGCTACGCAGCGAGTGCCGACACCTATAGTGCTCGGCCATCTGTTACTCGTCGGCAGCTGGTACGCCAATGCGCACATGGCTCTGCATCCAGTTGGAGAGACCCTCGCCGGCTATCTGAACTGGGGGGCGTTGATGATGTTCACCCTGGGCCTGTATGTGCGTCAGCATCGCCGGTCGGCCGCACGCGTGGCTGAGCGAAATCGCGAGATCACCGACCAGGCGGAACGCCGTGCCAAGGCAGATTTTCTTGCGCGTATAAGCCACGAGATCCGGACGCCGATGAACGGCGTGCTGGGAATGACCGAACTGCTGCTGGATACGGCCCTGTCGGCCAAGCAGCGAGATTTCGTGCAGACCATCCACAGCTCGGGCAATGACCTGCTGAATCTGGTCAATGAAATCCTCGACATGTCGCGCCTCGAATCCGGTCAGCTGGCGCTCGACAACGTCCAGTTCGATCTGCATGCCCTGATCAATGACTGCCTTAACATTTTTCGGGGCCGGGTCGACGGCCACGCGGTCGAACTGATCGGCTACGTCAACGAGGACATCCCGCGGACCGTCAACGGCGATCCGGCCCGCTTGCGCCAGGTTCTGATGGCAATGCTCGGCAACGCATTGCGCTATACCCGTCAGGGGGAGATCGTCCTGGTAGTCGGGCTGGAACGAGGGGCAGACCAGGCTCATCTGGTCCGCTTCGCGATCCAGGACACCGGTGGAGGCATGCCCAAGGAGGCCCGCGACAGCCTGCTGCGCAATGACCCGACTGCCTCCCGCCTGCTCGATCACGCCGATGGCAACGCCCATCTGGCTCTGGTCATCGCGCGCCAGTTGATCGCCATGATGGGTGGCCGTCTCGGCGTAAAACATCAACCCGGTCAGGGCAGCACCGTGTGGTTGACTCTCCCGCTCGAACCGGCCCAGAGCAACGCGGGCGACGAAGAAGACGGGCTATGCCTGATGGACCGCAGCGTATTGATCGTCGATGACAACGCCACCTGCCGCAAGGTGTTGCAGCAGCAGACGAACGCCTGGGGTATGAATGCGCAGACTGCTGCAAGCGGCAAGGAAGCCCTGGCCATGCTTCGTTCCCAGGCCAGCCTGGTTGCGCCTTTTGACTTTTTGCTGATTGACCAGGCAATGCCCGGCATGAGCGGCCTGGAGCTCGCAAGTCGGATCAAGGATGATCCCGCGCTGGGCAGTGACCTAATAGTGATCATGCTCACCGGCATGAGCCAACCACCCAGTCGCATCGTCGCGCGTAACGCTGGAGTACGACGCCTGCTCAGCAAGCCAGTAGCCGGTTACACTCTGCGCAGCACGCTGATCGATGAATGGAATCGGCAGCGCAGTCCGCAGCACGTAATCGAGGGAGAGCGGGCAACCGGTGCGCAAGGCGCGATGGCCGAGCTGGGGAACGAGTCATTCCGGGTTCTGGTGGCCGAGGATAACGCCATCTCTACCAAGGTCATTCGCGGCATGCTGACCAAGCTGAAGATCGAAACCGGCACCGTGCAGAATGGACGGCAGGCCGTGGAGGCAGTCAAGACAGGGATCTACGATCTGGTTTTGATGGACTGCGAGATGCCGGAACTGGACGGATTCGCTGCGGCGGAGCAGATCCGCGCATGGGAGCAGGCGACCGGCCGCCACCCGGTACCGATCATCGCGCTGACTGCGCATATTCTGCCCGAACACAGGGAAAGGGCACGGCGGGCGGGCATGAACGGTCACATGGCCAAGCCGGTTGATCTGGTACAGCTGCGTGAGCAGCTGGAGTTCTGGAGCAAGCGCAAGACTCCTTCACCCATCGCCCACTAGACCCGCGTCACTCGAGCAGATCCCGCTCCTGGCAACACCCGCAGGCGGCGGCTGCGTAGCTCGCCCAGACCCTGTTCAATACGGCTGCGACTGACATGAGAACTCTCCAGCGGTGATTTCTCTGTCAGCCTAGTCCGTCTATTCGTAACGCGCCATTAGCGCCTGCCTATCGGGATGATAGTGACCCACCTTCAGGCGCGGCGGGTGCCCCCACTGCGCCCCTTGCGTGTGCCCCTCGGCGCTCCTGCACCCGTCTCTCGCGGAGGCAGCCCAGTGTGCTGGGTCAGCACGCGGCCTGCCTTGGGACTTCCGACGGGCGTCGAGTTCTTGCGCCGCGCACTCTGATAACCCTCGGTAGCCGGCTGATAGGTCGGTATCAGATGCTGCTTGCCGTTGCCAATCAGATCCGCGCGCCCCATATCCTTCAGCGCTTCACGCAGCAGCGGCCAGTTCTTCGGGTCGTGGTAGCGCAGGAAGGCCTTGTGGCGCCGGCGCTGACGCTCACCCTTGACGATGTTCACCCCGTCGCTCTTGTAGGTCACCTTGCGCAGCGGATTCTTGCCCGAGTGGTACATGGCGGTCGCAGTGGCCATCGGCGATGGATAGAACGCCTGCACCTGATCTGCCCGGAAGCCGTTGCGCTTGAGCCACAGCGCCAGGTTCATCATGTCTTCATCGGTGGTGCCCGGGTGTGCCGCGATGAAATAGGGAATCAGGTATTGCTCCTTGCCCGCTTCTCGGGTGTACTTTTCGAACATCTGCTTGAAGCGGTCGTAGGAACCTATGCCCGGCTTCATCATTTTGGTCAGCGGACCTTCTTCAGTGTGCTCCGGGGCGATCTTCAGATAGCCACCCACATGATGGGTAACCAGTTCCTTGACGTACTCCGGCGACTCCACCGCAAGATCGTAGCGAAGGCCCGAAGCGATCAGGATCTTCTTCACGCCGGGCAGCTCCCGCGCCTTGCGATACAGTCCGATCAGGGATGAATGGTCAGTATCGAGATTGTCGCAGATGCCTGGATACACGCAGGACGGCTTGCGGCAAGCCGCCTCGATCTCCGGACTCTTGCAGGCGATCCGGTACATGTTCGCGGTCGGCCCGCCCAGGTCGGATATCACCCCGGTGAAGCCGGGTACCCGGTCGCGGATCTCCTCGATTTCACGGATGATCGAATCGTGCGATCGATTCTGGATGATTCGACCTTCATGCTCGGTGATGGAACAGAATGTGCAGCCACCAAAGCAGCCGCGCATGATGTTTACCGAAAAACGGATCATGTCGTAGGCAGGGATCTTTTCCTCACCATAGGCCGGGTGCGGAATGCGCGCGTAGGGCAAGCCGAACACATAATCCATCTCTTCGGTCGACAGCGGTATCGGCGGCGGGTTGAACCACACGTCCTTGTCCGCATGCCGCTGCACCAGTGCCCGGGCATTGCCGGGGTTGGTTTCCAGGTGCAGGACCCGGTTGGCGTGGGCGTAGAGTACCGGATCGCCCTTGACCTTCTCGAAGGACGGCAGGCGGATCACCGTACGGTCCCGCTCCATCCGAGGGTTCGGCAGCAG
>JAUVYN010000046.1 GCA_030603065.1 Pseudomonas sp. | reverse complement strand
CGCCATATCGGTATTCATCGCCTATCTGTCCAGTCTGACCAATACCGCCTATACCGCCACGCAATACGCCCTATTCAGCTCCCTCATGACGCTGCCGGGGCAGTTCGCTGCCGGCTTTACCGGGGTGCTGGCGGCGAATGTAGGCTGGGTCAGTTTTTTCATGATCACGGCGCTTACTGGACTGCCGGCGATAATTCTCGCAGCGCTGCTGATCAAACTTGCGCATCCGGATCGTTTGCGACGGCCGGGTATCGACTAAAAAAAACGGCGCCCCGAGGGGCGCCGCTGCTTCCTGCCATTACGGCTTAGAAGTTGTAGCCAAGACCAACGCTGTAGAACAGTGCACCGTCATCGTAACGGTCGCGCGCATCGCGTCCGCTGCGGAACAGGAACTGGTATTCAGCCATGGCCTGAATGAATACGTTGTCCTGAAGCCAGTGTTTCACACCAATTTCCGGGCCGGCCGCAAAGGTGTTGCGGATGTTACGGCCGTAGAAACCACCGAAGCTGGCGCCAATGAAAGGACGAGTCGCCCCGGCACCGAAGTGGTAGTCATAGAACACCCGTGTCGCACCGTCGAAGATGGTGTTGGTTTCGTCCGAATCGGTGACGTTCAGGGTTTGACGGATACCCCACAGTGCGTTGTCGTCGAGGTATTGACCCCAGCTACCCGACAGGGAGAAGGTGTTTTCGTTAAAGCTGTTGTCGCTACCACCCTGACCACCGATAGTGATCTCCTGCATGCCGGCACGGGGGCCGCCCATGCCCATGCCGGCGGTACCGGCCTGGCCGCCCGCTGCACCCTGCTGCTGGCCGCCAAAGGTGGTTTGCTGCGCAACAGCCATGGGAGCTGCAAGGGCCATTGCTGAGGAAACAGCTACGGCAAGCATGGAGGTTTTGAAAGCTGCATTCATACGATTTTCCTTCTGGTTAGTCAGTTAGGAAATGCTGATCTGGACCTCGGCTCATGGACGTAGATCCCCGCATTGCGTAACGGTCTGACCATGCTTGCATGGAACTGTTCATTATTTTTTCAGGAAGAATGTGAATTGCGCTTGATTTTTCAGGGAAAACAGCGAAGTAACAGAAGCTTCAAAGAGGCAACTTGAAGCTTGAGCGGGGAGCAGCCGCCTCTCCCCGTTGATTTGCGAGCCGTGGAATCAGCTCGCAGCCGGGGACGAAACCATGTGCAGAGTACGTTGCGGGAAAGGAATGGTGATGCCCTCGCGGTCGAAGGTTTCCTTCGCCAGTTCCTGGATATCCCAGAAAACACCCCAGTAGTCGCTGGTCTTTGTCCACATTCTGAGGGACAGGTTCACTGAGCTATCACCGAGGGATACCAGCCAGACGACCGGCTCCGGGTCCGTGAACACTCTTTCGTCCGCACGAGCGAGCCGCAGCAAAATCTCCCGCGCCTGCTTCACGTCATCCCCGTAGTCGATGCCGATGTTCAGGTCCACCCGTCTGGTGGGCT
This sequence comes from Pseudomonas sp., assembly GCA_030603065.1. Taxonomy (GTDB): domain Bacteria; phylum Pseudomonadota; class Gammaproteobacteria; order Pseudomonadales; family Pseudomonadaceae; genus Halopseudomonas. Next base: position 22,501 of record JAUVYN010000046.1, on the reverse strand, counting down.
GGCGGGAATAATTGATGATGTTGCCATTGGAGAGGCTGCCGTTGGGAATTACCACGGTCTTGTTGTCAGGGGTCTTGAGAATGGTATGAAAGATCTGGATGCTGTCGACAGTCCCACCCATGCCTTGCGCCTCGATGTATTCCCCGACCTTGAACGGTCTCAGCATGATGATCAGCATTCCACCGGCGAAGTTGGCGAGGCTGCCCTGCAGGGCCAGACCGATCGCCAGACCGGCGGCACCAATCAGCGCGATGAACGATGTGGTTTCCACGCCGATCATGCCAGCCACGCTAACCAGCAGCAGGACTCGCAGACCTATCCCGACCAGAGCCCCAAGAAATCCGTGCAGCGTCGGATCGATATTACGGCGCTGGAGCACGCCCAGAACCGCGGCGGTCAGCCTGCCAATCACCCACCAGCCGACGAGCAGGGTGACGATGGCCAGGAGCACCTGACCTCCATACTGCATTACCAGGGGTAACCAAGCCTGCTGCAGTTCTTCCAGTTGAAGCATGACGTCGTCCATTGCTGTCCCTTAATTTCTATAAAACATTCTGTCGAACCTCAAGGTACGACGGCGTCAGTCCCGGAAATTGTTGAACTGCAGCGGCATCTCCAGGCTCGCACCGCGCAGCACCGCCATGGCATCCTGCAGATCGTCCCGTTTCTTGCCGGTGACTCGTACCTGCTCGCCCTGGATGGCGGCCTGCACCTTGAGCTTTGACTCCTTGATGAGGGCGACGATCTTCTTCGCCAGATCCTTGTCGATCCCCTCACGCAGCACCACATCCTGTTTGACCTGCTTGCCCGAGGCAAAGGCAGGCTTCACATCAAGACACTGGATATCGATCTTGCGCTTGGCCAGACTGATCTTGAGAATCTCGAGCATCTGTTCGAGCTGGAAGTCCGCGTCGGCAGTGATGTGAACCGTCAGTTCCTTGTCCTTGAATTCGAAGCTTCCCTTGCCGCGCAGGTCATAGCGACGCTCCAGTTCCTTGATGGCGTTATCGACGGCGTTGGTTACTTCATGTTTGTCGAGTTCCGAAACCACATCAAACGAAGGCATGCCCTTCCTCCAATAAACTAAATTTACGACATAATCCGTAAAATAAATCGTTTGGTCATGGCATTATACCCCGGTTGCTAACGAGCCAACTGCAGGGAGCAGTGCCATGCCCAATCCGATGCTGAGTATCATGGTGGTGGACGATACCAAGTTCAGTAGTGCTGTTATAGGCCACACACTGACTCAGGCAGGCTACACCGACATCCGCTTCGCCAATTCCGCCATGGACGCGTTGGCGATGCATGAACAGCGCCCAGCCAGTGTGATGGTTGCCGATTGGCTGATGCCGGAGATGGACGGCCTCGAACTGACCGCACGGATTCGTCAGGCCGATGAACAGACCGACCACTACACCTACGTGGTCCTGCTCACCGCCCGGGAAGGTGACAACGTTCTTAGTGAAGCCTTCGACAGGGGCGTGGATGACTTCATCAGCAAGTCCGCCATGAGCGAACAGCTGCTTCCGCGTATCTACGCCGCCGATCGCACTTCCCAACTGATCAACCGGCTGCTCGACGAAAACCGCCTGATGGCCACCAACAATGCGCAGCTGGAGGCCCACAATCTGGTCGACAGCCTCACTGCGATTGGCAACCGACGATATCTTCTGCAGCGCCTGACCGACGCCATCCGCAACGTCGAGGCGCGTGGTGGCGCCTGCTGCCTACTGGTGCTGGGCGTACACAATCCGGAGGATCTGTCTCGCCACGGCGAGCCGGTGCTCAACGAACTGTTGCGGGGCGTCGCTCGCCGCCTGCAGCAACTGGTGCGCCCTACGGATGTCATAGCGCGCGTCGGGCCCGCCACATTTGCCATCGTCACGCTTGCCGAAGACCTGCATGAATGTAAACCGAACAGCTTCCGCCGGCTGCATGACGGGCTGAACCTCAAGGCCTTCAAGACCAGCGAAGGATATCTGTCCATTCGCGCAGGTGTAGCGATAGCAGGCGTGGATGGCAAGCAGCAGCTGCCGGATCCCGAGAAGCTCCTGGAGACCGTGGAGCAGCACCTCGAAGAAGCCTTCGCCACCAACCTCATTACCGAGGTGCGCCAGCTTCCTCGCAACCTATGATTCACATCCTCGGTGCCGGAAGCCTGGGCCTGCTGTGGGCGGCACGACTGGCCAGAGGCGCCGTCCCCGTTACCCTGGTGCTGCGTAACCATTGCGCCCAAAAGGCGTGGGTTCAGCACGGCGGACAGGTGACGCTGGAGGATTCCGGTCGGCGCTGGCATCTGCCGATTCCCGCCGAGACGCCTGATTCCGGCGGCCCTATCAGGCATCTGATTCTGGCGACCAAAGCCTACTCCGCAGCGGAAGCACTGGGTGCCGTCCAACAGCGTCTCTCGAGCGATTGCCAGGTGCTCATGCTGCAAAACGGCATGGGCGCACAGGCTCAGGTCAGTTCGGCCTGGCCACAGCTTCGTGTGCTTTATGCGAGCGTTACCGACGGCGCCTGGATGGCAGGACAAGGCCACGTCGTCTGGGCCGGGAGCGGCCTGTCCCAGGTGGGTTGCGCTGGGCAAGGAGCAGCGCCCGAATGGCTGCGATGGCTCGACAAGGCTGGCATCGACTGGGTGTGGACGGAACGCATCGAGGCGATACTCTGGCAGAAGCTGGCGATCAACTGCGCGATCAACCCTCTGAGCGTATTGTACGACTGCCGCAATGGCGACGTCCCTGCCGCGGCAGGTGCGCGTTTCGATGAGCTGGTAGCCGAACTCGACGGTTTGCTGCGATGCGTTGGTGCAGGCCTGGAGCCCGGCGAACTGGCTGCACGGCTCAGCAGGGTGGTTCAAGGTACCGCCGCAAACAGCTCGTCCATGCGCCAGGACGTTCAGGCTCGGCGGCGAACCGAGATAGATTTCATTCTCGGTCATGCCCAACGCGCAGCAAGACTTCACGGGCTGTCGACTCCAGTGCTGGACAGCCTGGTCGCCGATCTGCAGGCGCACCTCGCCCGACTCGGCCTGCCCATCGATTGAAAGGGGAGCTTGGTGGCGAGCCGCGGCGGGTTTACTCTTGCACTCCGCCGTAACCGCAATCGACGCAGCCGAGGACAGTATGGGCTTTCGCTTGAGCAAACTTTATACCCGCACCGGAGACCGAGGCGAGACTGGTCTCGCTGATGGCAGCCGCATCGCCAAGAACCATCCACGCATCGAGGCGATGGGAAGCGTTGACGAGCTCAATAGCCAGCTCGGCCTGCTGCTGGTGGAACTTGATGAATCGGGGCTCTCCGAGCTGTCCATGCCTCTGGGGCCGATCCAGCATCGCCTGTTCGACCTGGGTGGCGAACTGGCCGTGCCCGGCTACCTGATCATCGATGCGGAGGATGTTAACCGACTGGAGGCCATGATCGACGGGTACAACGAGTCTCTCGAGCCGCTGAAGAACTTCATACTACCGGGGGGTAGTCGCTGTATCGCCCAGGCGCATCTGGCGCGCAGCCTCGCTCGGCGGGCCGAGCGGCGCTATCTGAGCCTGTCCGAAGTGGAAAAGGTCAACGAGCAGGCATTGATATTCCTCAATCGCCTGTCGGACCTGCTGTTCGTGGTCGCAAGAACCATCGCTCGCCTGCAACAGACCGACGAGGTGCTTTGGGAACCCAAGCCCAGACCGAGCGCCTGAGCTGTTCCCAGCGGCGAGGGCCGCCTGGGTCAGACGCGAAACGCGCTGATGATTCCCTGCAGATCCTTCACCAACTGGCCCATGCGGTTACTTGATTGCTCGGCCTGCAGCGCACCCTGAGCGGTGCGCTCACCGGCCTGGTTGATCTGCACGATGTTCTGGTCGATATCGTGGCTGACGGCGGTCTGTTCCTCCGCGGCGGCGGCGATCTGCTGGCTCTGGTCGACGATCTGGGTGACCGCCTGCAGGATGTTTTCCAGAGCGCTCTGCACTTTCAGCGACGCTTCGACGGTAGCACCGGTCATGCCATGGCTGCTGCTCATCGCCTTCACCGCAGCGCCAACCCCGGCCTGCAGTCTGGCGATCATCTGTTCGATCTCTTCGGTAGACTGCTGAGTGCGGCGGGCCAACGTACGCACCTCGTCGGCAACTACGGCAAAGCCTCTGCCCTGCTCGCCGGCACGGGCCGCCTCGATAGCCGCGTTCAATGCCAGCAGGTTGGTCTGCTCGGCGACACCCTTGATTACTTCCAGAACCCGACTGATCGAAGAACTGTCCTCCGCCAGTTGATTGATCACCTTGACCGAGTTTTCGATCTCACCAGCCAGCTTCTCCACACCATCCACCGAGGATTCGACCAGCGAGCGGCCGCTCAGGGTTTCCCTGTTCACCTGCTCGGCATTCAGTACCGCGGCCGCTGCGCTACGGGCGACTTCCTGGGATGTCGCCGCCATCTCGTTCATGGCGGTCGCAACCTGCTCGATCTGCGAACGCTGCGCTGCCGCCGCCTGACTGCTTTCGGTAGAAATGTTCTGCACCTGCAGTGACTGCTCCTGGACATGACTGGACGTCTGGCTGACCTGCTGAATGAGGCCGCGGATACGCGAAACGGTATTATTGAAATCACCCGCCAGCGCACCAAGCTCATCCTTGCTGTCCACCACCACCCGGACAGTCATGTCGCCGTCGGCAACCTGTGCCATCTGCACCGAAAGCCGCCGCAGGGTTTGCTGCGTGGCGGCGTAGAAGGCGAGGTACAGGTAGATGATCAAGGCAAGTACCAGCACCAGGGAAACCACCAGCACGGTCATGGCCCCGGTGTCCCGACCCAGGCGTTCGCCAAGCAATACGTCCAGATGATCGACAATGGCACCGTTCAGGGCATAACTTTTGTCGATCTCGGTTGAGAGGCGCTGAAAGTACTGAACCCAGTCCGAGTCCATCTCGTTGGCCATGATGATCTCTTCTTCGAAGATCTCGTTGGCAATGGCAAGACTCTGCAGGCTGCGGTCGGCCGCCTCGCGGAGTGCCGCAGGTGCATTCTGCGACAGGGTTGTACTCAGCATCTGTCCGAATTCAGCCGACAGCCGCTGAATACTCTCCAGCAGATCATCCATCACGCGGCTGCCATCGGAGTTCAGATAACCCAGTCCGATCGAATATGACCCAACGGAGCGGCCTTCGCCGAGCGTTGCGGTAACCCTGGGCAACATGCCGACCAGCATGTCGTTCAACTGACGGACGCCTCTGTCATAGTCCTGGGGAAGCCCCGCGTAGGCAGCGGAATAATTGAGCAGCAGCGAAAGCTCGCCGTAGGCTTGGGCTGACATCGCTCCGCGGCTCCGTACCGACACGCTGCCCAGTTCCGTGTAGGTGGCTATCAGCTCGTCGCGCTTGGCGGCGATATCCGCAGCACCTGCCTGAGCAGGGTGGAGAGAGAGCCCGCGCAAACCCGCGATCACCTGATCACGAAGCTCCTGGGTCATCTGCTCCAATCTGGGGGCATGCTCGCCCTGGCTAAGCTGATCGAGGACCTGGTCCAGATCGCGCAGCTTTTCCGCATCACGCAGCAGAACGCTGGCCTGGCGAACCAGCGTCAGGCTATCGAGGGCGTGGCGCGTCACCTGGACCCGATCGAAGGATTGCTTGACCAGCATGCTGCTGACTCCGACCAACGGCACGAAGCAGACCATGCCGATAAGGCAGAACTTCATGCCGTAACTCAATCGGTTCATCAGGGCAATGGCCGGAGCCAAAAGGCTATTCACGCGTAACCTCCTCAAGGGGGTAATGATCCGGGCCACGTCATGGCAGCGCCGAATGGGTGACGATGCGCGGATATGGCCATATCAGGGAGACGCCCACCATAACGCAAGCGATAGCACCATGCTACTAACGGGTATGTCTCATGGAAGGACTATCGGCGGTAGGCCGGGATACTTTAGGCTGCCACTTCGATGAAGGCGATAACCAGCGCCCAGACCAGGACCGCTCTCTCGATAAGCACGCGTGCCGGCAGCAGCGGTGGACCGCCGCCGGCTGGATCCAGCGCCACCACCAGGCATCGCTGCACCACCTCTCGGGTAGCAACCTCCCACTGCCTGCAGAGTATGCTCAGTTGCTGCAGCGTCGGATCGAAATGACCCACGAGGGCCATCGCCAGCCCCATCAGCCTGACCGGAATCCACTCAAGCGCATGAACCAGCGAAGCGATGAGGTGCTGGTTGGTATTGTGACGGGCAGACACCCACCAAAGGCGGTAACCAAGCGCCGCCAGAGGGCCGAGAAGAACGAACCAGAAAACCGGTACGAAATAGCCATGGCAAGCTTCCCAGGCCAGACTGCCTCGGGTGTTTGCCAATAGCGTTGGCTCATCATCGGCGGTGATCTGCAGGTCTCGCTCGGCGACCAGGCTGGCTGCGGCAAGGTCTCCGCGCACCCAGGCGTCCTCGAAGTTCGCCGCATAGCGTCCCAGCGGGTCGCTGCGACCCACGGCGGCAAGTAGCATCATTACCTGCACGAAAAGCAGCGGCAGGCCATAGGCGATGCCATCCAGCGCCCAGAGCAGCCACCCAAGCGGCAGCAGTGGGGCTAGCAGCAGGATCGGGTACAGCCAGGTGGGTACGGAGGCCCCCCGGGATTGCAGAATGCGTATCCAGAGCGCTGGAAGATCGACCGGAAGCCCAGCACGCCATGGGGTAAGGCGCAGAATGAGCGCAACCAGCACCGGCACCAGAAAGGTCATGCTCTGGCTCCCCGCCCGTCTGCAAGAGGGTCGAGTGCCCCTCTGAAGCGCGGCCAGTCGAAGGCCGGACCGGGGTCGGTCTTGCGACCTGGAGCTACATGTTCGTGGCCGGTTATGCGCTGGGGTGTAATCCCGGGGAAGCGGGTCATCAGCGCGCCGGTCAGGCGTAGAAGGGTAGCGTATTGCGCCTCGGTGTAGGCCAGTGTATCGGTGCCCTCGAGCTCCACGCCAACGGAGAAGTCATTGCAGTTCTCACACCCTGCGAAATGCGACTGCCCTGCATGCCATGCACGGTCCAGGCACGAAACGAACTGGGTCAGTTCACCATCCCGCTCGATCAGAAAATGCGAAGAGACTCGCATGGCGGCGATCTCGCCAAAATAGGGATGGGCCAGCGGATCTAGCCTGCCGGTGAAGAACCGCTGGACGTATCCGCCCCCGAACTCTCCGGGCGGCAGACTGATATTGTGTATGATCAACAGCGAAACGAGCGTTCCGGCGGGGCGCTCGTTGAAATGATCAGAAGGGCAAACCCAGGCGTCGTCAGCCCAGCCGTCGGCAGCGATCATGCGGCATCCATGGCAAAAAACGCCATGCTAGCAGGCAACGCAGCCTCAGGCACTAGGCAGAGTCACTGTTTGCCCGCCTGCAGCTTGCGTAGGTTGCCGATCACCGATTCGAGGGCTCGATCGAACAGCTGATTATCGTCGACCAGGCGGATCTGACCCCTTTCAAACAGCTGACACAATGCCGCCTGCCCAAATTCAGCCACCTTCATGCCACCACGATTGACGAAGATGTACTTGCCACTGAAGCTGATGACCGCAGCCAGCTTGCAACGCTGGGGCGACTGCCCGTCGGAACAGACAAGATCGAACCAGCCCCCTGGGCGCAATGCTTCGACCCACTGACTCGAAGCCACGCTAGGCAGGTTTTCAATGGAAGTAGGCTCGGACTCAACAGGGCCCGGGTCCAGCACCGGCTCAAGGATGTGTACAGAAGGGACGCCGGCCGGCTCGACCGGCGCGACCATCAAGGCCAATTCGGCGCCAGGCTCATTCGCCGCTGACGTCGGCTGTTCCGCGACCGGAGCCGTCGCCTGGGCGGTATCGGCCGCAACCGGATCGACGGGCGCAACGTCAGGGGGCTCCGATGACACCTGCGGCGCTGCCGGGAGCGCAGCCTCCTGCAGGGCACCCAGACGTTCCAGCAGCGCTTTGCCTTCGGATGGGTCGTTGCCCAGCAGATCGAGTTGAGCGGCCAGGGCAGCCAGCAGGGCCCGATTGGACTGGCGTCGCGCATCGACCTGTTCCGGCAGACATGGCTCGATGCTCGCGATCAGCTGTGCCGCTGATTCGGCCGCTTGGCGCCAATCGGCCGAGCTATCACCCTCGCGCAACCAGACCATTTGCATGATCTGACTCCATGAATCGCGGAGAAAATCCACCACCAGGACCGGCAAGGTGCGCCCGAGCAGCAGGTCATTGAGCAGCGAAGCCACCCTGAAACGGGCTGCCTCGATACGTGCCCTGCCCTCCTCCGCATCCCGGGTACGCTGCTCGAAACGGCCCGCGCGGCGTTGCTCGGCTTCAACGAAGGATTGCAGCCCTGCATGTAGCCGCTCGAACAACTGAGCCTGGGGCTCGGGTTCGGTCAGCAGCTTGCCGACCATATCCTCGAGCAACTGGTGCAGCTGATCCTTGCCCAGATCATCATGATCGTTCCAGCCCATGGTGGCCCGAGCCAGGTCGTTCAGCAGGCGCCGGGCAGGATGGCTGGAGAGGCTGAAAAAACTCTTGTCAGCGATAGCCACCCGCAGGATCGGCAATTGCAGACGGCCAACCAGCGCCTTAAGCGCTGCGGGAAGGTTGCGGTCGTCCAGAATAAAATCGAAAAGCATGGAAACCAGGTTGATGACATCGTCATCGACCCGCGCGAGACTTCGGGTTTCACCCGTCTGCCGACGCTGATCATCCAGGCGCTGACGAACCCTTTGCCGTACCGCCTTGATCGAAAGTTCCTCCTGGCGTTCGCCTTCACCGGATATCTGGGCGAGCAATCCAAGCAGCTCATTACTCGCCATGGGCGTCGCGCCGGATATACCCAGACCCGTGAGAGCGCTGTCCCCGCTCGCATGGCGCCAGTTACCAATAAGCTCGCTGAACAGGGAGAGAACCTGCTGGTGGTCGACAGCGCCCTGCGCTGCAGCGATAGCCTGCCCTTCTCGGGAGATACCAGCGGAGCGCGCGCGGCGGCTCTGGGGGTCGGTCCGGGTCAGGTCCGGCAGTACGCCGGCCTCTATCAGCATGCCGTTCAACTGTTGATAAAGACTGTCGATACCGTTGAAGACGTAGCGCTCGAACAGCTTGAGTACGATCAGACGTACCCTGATGTCGAGCCCAAGACCGGCCATGCTGTCGACGAACGCCTGGCCAAGCGCAGCAGGCCCCAGCGGGTTGTTGCGTACATCGACGCTGCCCTTGAGGAGGCTGTTCAAACGTACTGCCAGGTGCACCAGAGCCTGCTGATTGCGGCCTGCCACCCTTCCGACCATGCCTTCAAGGGCAACCGACTGCTCCAGTTCGTCCGGCTGTACGAGGGAAAGGGTATCGATGTCGTAGTTGAAGGCGCGCGCTGCGGCGTGCGGCTCGCCACGATTCAGTTCGAGCAGCCCTTGCAGCACCGCACCCACGCAACGCTTCTCGATCGCATGGCGCTGCAGGCGCAAAACTCGCATGGCCTCGAAGAACAGTGTTTGCTCAGTGTTGGTTGCCGCACGGTCGGCGAGTTCGAAAAGGCTGTCATCTGCGTTATCGAAGAGCTCGGACAGGGCGCTGCGCAGGGACTTCAAGAGTTGATCCCGCACCGGCAACAGGGGGGCCGGCAACATTGCACTCTGCTCCAGCGGATCCGGACGACGCGAGCCGGCACCGTTGAGGGGCACGACTTTCTGATCCTGAGTCATGGGGCACTCCGTAAGCGTATGTTGGCTGATCCGTCCTGGCCATTCGAGCAGCTTCACTCCGGTGCTGCAGTTGTATCGACGAAATAATGACGTCAGAAATCAGTATACAGAATCCAGCGAAACTTCCACCGGTTTCACGTCGAATAGCGGGCTGGTTCACATTTTTTTGCGCCAGCAACGGGCGACGCATTGTTGTAACAATTTGACGCATATTGACTGGCCCCTGCCGCTCAACCCCGCCATGCTGTGGTGGGCCGCTGAATGGCAAGCCATGCCGGAACGTGCGCGCGCCGTAAAAACATAATCGGGGAGACATTCCGCTAATGGAATCATTGATTGCAGGGATAAACGCCATCAACGGCGTGGTATGGGGGCCAGCGATGCTCGCGCTGCTGGCGGGGACGGGATTGTATCTCACTCTGGGGCTCAAGCTGCTTCCGCAGCGCAAGCTGTTCTACGGATTTTCCATGCTCTGGAAGGGACGCAAGTCCGGCGAAGCAGGTGACATCAGTCCTTTCAATGCCCTGATGACGGCACTCTCGGCTACCGTCGGAACGGGCAATATCGCCGGGGTGGCCACCGCGCTGTTCTTTGGCGGTCCTGGCGCCCTGTTCTGGATGTGGCTGATCGCCGTTGTGGGCATGGCGACCAAGTTCTGCGAAGCGGTACTGGCGGTGCATTTCCGCGAGAAGGACGCCCGTGGCCTGCACGTCGGCGGCCCCATGTACTACATTCGCAACGGTCTGGGCGCCAAGTGGAAATGGCTCGCGGTAGCCTTCGCCATTTTCGGCATGCTCGCCGGTTTCGGGATCGGCAACACCATTCAGTCCAACTCGGTAGCGGACGCATTGCAGAGTACCTTCGGAGTGAATCCGCTGGTTACCGGAATCGTCATTGCGGTGCTGGTGGCGCTGGTGCTGATCGGCGGCATAAAGCGCATCGGTGAGGTGGCAGGCAAGCTGGTCCCCCTGATGGCGCTTTTTTACGTCGGAGGCGGCCTGATCATTCTCATCAGCCACGCCAGCGAGGTGCCCGAGGCATTTGGTCTGATTTTCTACCACGCCTTCAACCCGATTTCTGCCGCAGGCGGATTTGCCGGTGCCACCGTCTGGGCAGCCATGCGTTTCGGTATCGCCCGGGGCGTGTTCTCCAACGAAGCGGGCCTGGGCAGCGCGCCGATCGCCCACGCGGCTGCGCAGACCAACAACCCGATTCGTCAGGGTACGGTAGCGATGCTCGGTACCTTCATCGATACCATCATCATCTGCTCGATCACCGGTCTGGTTATCATCGTCACCGGCGCCTGGACCAGCGGCGAGAACGGTGCGTCGCTTTCGGCCCACGCGTTCAACCTGGGCCTGCCGGGTGGCTGGGGACAGTACATCGTGAGCATCGGTCTGGCGATCTTTGCCTTCACCACCATCATCGGCTGGAGCTTCTACGGTGAAAAATGCACCCAGTTCCTTTTCGGCGAACGCTCCAACGTACCGTTCCGGGTCCTCTGGGTGCTGGCCATCCCGCTGGGCACGCTGCCAATCATCGATCTGGGCACCATCTGGCTGGTGGCCGATACGCTCAACGCGATGATGGCAATCCCCAACCTGATTGCCCTGCTCCTGCTCAGCCCGGTCGTATTCAAGCTGACCAAGGCTTACTTCGCCGATCCGGCACACGGTAGCTAGCATCTCCTTCTGACCCGCCCTCACGGGCGGGTTTTTTAAACTCGATCGGGTATACTCGCCGCCACCGAACAAGCGCGACGGAGCCCGGCATGCCCAATCTGACCCTCGACAGCCTGCACTCGATCATCGAGGAAGACGCACAGCGTGCACTGCGTGAAGACATCGGCAGCGGCGACATCACCGCCGAACTGATTCCTGCAGAACGGCTTGCAAGGGCCACCATTATCACCCGCGAGGCGGCCACGCTCTGTGGAACCGCCTGGGCCGATGCGGTGTTCCGACTGGTCGACCCGATGATCGAGGTGCAATGGCATGCCGCCGACGGAGACCGGCTGACGCCCAATCAGATCTTCTGCAGCCTATCCGGACCAGCCCGCGGCCTGCTGACTGCCGAGCGGGCCGCATTGAATTTCATCCAGACGCTCTCTGCCACCGCCACCCGCAGCCGCTACTTCGCCGACTTCGTAGAGGGGACGTCGGTGCGGCTTCTGGACACGCGCAAAACCCTGCCTGGCCTGCGCATGGCACAGAAGTACGCCGTGACCTGCGGCGGTTGCCACAACCACCGCATCGGCCTGTTCGACGCTTTCCTCATCAAGGAAAATCACATCGCCGCCTGTGGAGGAATCGCTGCCGCCGTCTCCAGGGCGAGGGACGTGGCACCCGGCAAGCCAGTGGAGGTCGAAGTGGAAAGTCTTGAGGAACTGCAGCAGGCACTGGACGCTGCCGCCGACATCATCATGCTCGACGAATTGAGTGACGCCGACATGCGCACCGCCGTATCCCTGACCGCCGGCCGCGCCGCACTCGAGGCCTCCGGAGGCATTACTGAGGCAAACCTGCGTCAGATAGCCGAGACCGGGGTGGATTTCATCTCTATCGGCAGCCTGACCAAGGACATCAAGGCGGTCGATCTGTCAATGCGTCTTAGCATGTAAGACACCAGAACGGAGCAGCTGCGCGCAGGCGAGCATTCCCTGGCTAGCCGGGCCTGAGGTGGCCAAGTAGCGTATGGCAGTCGGGCATATGCCAATCAGCCAGATCGGGCCAAACGTTGTCGAATTGCAGCAGACAGGTTCGACAGCCAGCGTTGCGCCCCGCCTCCAGATCGAAGCGGAAATCGCCCACCATGACCATTTCAGTGGGAGCCAGCGCCCAACGCTCGGCCAGCTTGAGAATCCCGTCTGGGTGGGGCTTGGGTAGAGCCTCCTCGCGGCCGAGAATGTCCTCTGGAGCGAAACACTGATTAACGCCGAGAATGCTCAGCGATTGCTCCGCGACGCGCCGCAGGTTACGCGTGAGAATACCCAGACGCACCCCCTCCTGATGCAGATACCGGATCAGCTCTGCGGCCCCAGCTGCGGCTTTGACCTCGGCGGCCAGGCGCAGCTCGATCGCATCGAGCCGCTCCCCGAGTTGACGCCGCTCCAGCTCCGGGCGTGACGCCACGTAGGCGAGAATGTCCTGATCCGCAGGGATACCCAGCTCCCGGCGGATTGCCGGGAAATCATGCTGGGCAACCGTCAGCGTACCGTCCAGATCGAATACCCACCCGCGAAGGTCCCGCATTAGCTGGGCAATCTGCGCATCAGCGACTCCTGGGTGACCGAGGCCACCAGTTCGCCCTGGCGATTGAAAATCTGCCCGCGCGAGAGTCCTCTCGATCCGCTCGCGGACGGGCTGTCCATCGCATATAGCAGCCAATCGTCCATGCGCAGTGGACGGTGATACCAGAGCGCATGGTCCAGGCTGGCAACCTGCATTCCCGGCGTCCAGGAAGTCACCGCATGGGGCTGCATGGCAGTCCCTAACAGGTGAAAATCAGAGGCGTAGGCGAGCAGATAACGGTGCACCTGCGGGTCATCAGGCAGCGCGCCGTCCGCGCGATACCACATGTAACGCAGCGGTTCCGCCGGCTGCGGATTGAAGGGATCGAACACACCGACCGGGCGGATCTCGATCGGCTTGTCGACCAGCACCTTTTCGCGAATGTTCTCGCTGAAGAGATGCTCGTACTTGCGCGTCAGCTCGGTTTCGTTGAGCAACCCTTCCGGGCCCGGAACGTCGGGCATGACCGCCTGATGACTGAACCCGTCCTCGTCACCCTGGAAAGACGAGATCATGGTAAAGATCGGCTTGCCCTTCTGAATCGCCTGAACCCGCCGGGTAGTGAAACTGGCACCGTCGCGCAGCGGATCCACCTGATAGATGATCGGCATGGTCGCATCGCCTGGCCGCAGGAAATAGCCGTGCACCGAGTGTACGTGGCGGGAGGGTTCCACCGTCTGGCTGGCCGCAGACAGAGCCTGGCCGAGCACCTGTCCACCGAACAGCTGCCGGAACCCCAGATCCTGGCTCAGCCCGCGGAAGATGTTCTCCTCAATCTTCTCCAGCGCCAGCAGGCGAACCAGATCATCCAGCATTTGGGTCATGACAACTCCTCAGAACACCCGGCGCCGCCGGGAGATGAATACGGGGCTCGCACAAACGAACCAGAATGAGACAAAGTTTAACCCGGCCGACACATTCTGGCAGCACCTGCCTTCCGTTGCGGGTTGTCCGTTACCACATCGGACCACATACTGACGTTTTTGTCCGAGGCTCCGCATGGACCTGCCGCTGGTGTATCACGAGGAATACAGCTTCAGCTTCCCCGCAGCACACCGTTTTCCAATGGACAAGTTCGTTCGGTTGCGGGATCACCTGCAGGCCACTGGCGTACTCCATCAGGCCAACCTCCATACACCAGAGCGATGCGACGGGCAGACTCTGGCTTTGGCGCATGACCCCGGCTACGTCAGCCGCTTCGCCAACGCCGAACTGACCCGCGAAGAGCAACGACGAATGGGGTTGCCGTGGAGCGAAGCTCTGTGGCAGCGCACTACCCGTGCCGTCGGCGGCTCACTGCTTACCGCGGATCTGGCCCTGCGCCATGGGCTGGCCTGTCACCTCGCGGGTGGAACACATCACGCCCACTTCGACTTCGCCTCCGGCTACTGCATCTTCAATGATCTGGCGATCATCAGCCGCGCGCTACTCGCCGCCGGGCGCGTCCGGCGGATCCTGATCTTCGATTGCGACGTCCATCAGGGCGATGGTACCGCCACCATCCTCCAGAACGACCCGGACGCGATCACCGTGTCGCTGCACTGCGACAGCAACTTTCCAGCCCGCAAGGCCCACAGCGACTGGGACATCGCCCTGCCGCGCGGCATGGGCGACAGGGATTACCTGCGAACGGTAGATGAGGCGCTGAGTTACCTGCTGCCGCTGTACCAACCCGATCTTGTGCTGTATGACGCCGGGGTCGATGTACACCGGGACGATGCGCTGGGCCATCTGCAATTGAGCGACCAGGGGCTCGCGCAGCGTGACCGGATGGTCCTGGATCACTGCCTGGGCCGCGACATTCCGGTCTGTGCGGTCATCGGCGGAGGCTACTCGCCAGACCGCGAGGCGTTGGCACGCCGGCATGGCATCCTCCACCACACCGCCCGGGCGGTGTGGTGCGAACGTGGTTTGCGCTAAACTGCCGCCCCCTTCTCGAGGCCCCAGTCCATGAGCAGTCCATTTCGCGAGCACAACATCGTCGTTATAGGTGGCGGTCCCGCAGGCCTGATGGCAGCGGAAACGCTGTCTGCGGCAGGCTTGCCGGTCAGCCTCTTCGATGCGATGCCGTCTGTGGGTCGCAAGTTTCTGCTGGCCGGCGTAGGCGGCATGAACATCACCCATTCCGAGCCGCGGCCGACTTTCGACAGCCGCTATCGCGAGGCCGAGCCCTGGGTCTCCGCCTGGCTGGACAGCCTCGACTCCGACAGCCTGCGTCAGTGGATACAAGAACTTGGAATAGACACCTTCGTCGGGAGCTCCGGCCGGGTCTTTCCAACCGACATGAAAGCCGCTCCCCTGCTTCGCGCCTGGCTCAGACGACTGCGTGCCCAGGGAGTGAGCATTCACACTCGCAGTCGCTGGACTGGCTGGAACAATCTGGGCGAACTGCTGCTGGATACGCCGAACGGCCAATTGCAGCTGCGCCCGGCAGTCACTGTACTCGCCCTTGGCGGCGGCAGCTGGGCAAGATTGGGCTCGGACGGGCGCTGGACGGAGCTCCTTGGGCAGCGGGTTGCCATTCGCACGCTGCGCCCGGCAAATTGCGGGTTCGACGCGCCCTGGAGCAACCTTCTCAAGGAACGATTCGCCGGCCAGCCGCTGAAGCAGATAATTGCCTGTGTAGCCACGTCGTCCGGCGAACCGATCCGTCGGCGCGGCGAATGCGTGGTCACCCGGGATGGCCTGGAGGGGAGCCTGATCTACGCACTTTCGGCAGAACTGCGTGACCAGCTGGAAACTCGTGGTCAGGCCGTTGTGACGCTGGACCTGGCGCCTGACCGGAACGTCGACCAGCTCGCCGAAGCACTGGCAGCCCCGCGCAAGGGCATGTCCCTGGCAACGCTACTGCGCAAACGCGCCGGGCTGGATCCGCTGAAGATCGCCCTGCTACATGAATGCAGTGCACGTGAATCGCTGGCCAGCGCGACCGGCCTGGCTCGGGCACTCAAGCAGCTGGAGATCAGACTGACCGCTACCCGACCGCTTGACGAAGCGATCAGCAGCGCCGGAGGGGTCTGTCGCAGCGCACTGGACGACCGCCTGATGCTGCGCGCACTGCCCGGGGTCTTCTGTGCCGGTGAAATGCTCGACTGGGAAGCACCCACCGGGGGCTACCTGTTGACGGCATGCTTCGCCAGCGGCCGGGTCGCCGCCAAGGGCGCACTCGACTGGCTCAGTCGCCGGGCCTGACCCCGGCCAGACGTGGCACCATCCAGCGCTCGAACAATCGCGGGAACAACCTGGCGAGCAAGCGCGCCCGCCAGTTGACGTTCGACATCACCAGCAAACGCTTGCGACGCAACGCCGCCCGATAGATCTCGTCCGCCACATCCGTCGGCGAGGCCACCTTGAACTGGGCGCTCAGGCTCTGAGAACGGATCGAGCCGTCGCCGACCAGCGCGTTCTTGCGGATATCGGTTGCGGTGAAGCCTGGCGCCACCAGCATGACGTTGACCCCCTGCTCGCGCACCTCCAGGCGCAGCGTCTCGAACAGGCCGTGCAGGGCGTGCTTGCTGGCGGTGTAGGCACTGCGATAGGGCAACGGGGCGAAGCCGGACAGCGAGCTGAGAACGATGATCTGGCCCTGCCGCTGAATCAGGCTGGGCAGCGCCGGGAGCGTACAGTGAAGGGCACCGAAGTAATTGACAGCCATCACCCGCTGGAATACGCCCAGTTCGGTCTCGGCCACTGCACTACGATGGGTGATGCCGGCGTTGTTGATAAGCAGATCGATGCCGCCGAAACGCTCGAGCACCTGACAGACCGCCCGCTGGCAGTCTGCCTCGCTGGTCACATCGCAATGCAGTGCCAGCACTTCGGCATGGAGCTTGTCCTCCAGCTGCTGGCGAAAGGCGACCAGCGCGTCGTCCTGAATATCCAGAATCGCCAGACGCGCACCACACTGGGCAAAGCGCAGGGCAAGCGCCCGACCGATCCCGGCACAGCCGCCGGTGATAACCACGACTTTCTGTTGAAAAGCGCCCCTGGCCATAACGCCTCCCACTCATTGTTTTGCTCCAGAGTGGTGGATTAGGCAAAGGTATGCAAGTCGAACTCAGGGCGCCAGACGAACCCGCGTCCAGGCATTACCCTGACGCTGATAACAAAGTCGATCATGCAACCGGCTCGGCCGACCCTGCCAGAACTCCATCATCTCGGGCAGCAATCGGTATCCGCCCCAGTGCGGCGGCCGCGGCGGCGGCGCATCGGCATGGCGTCGCTGAAGGCTTGCGAGGTTCGCCTCCAGTACCTCTCGACCATCGATCACCTGGCTTTGCGGCGACGCCCAGGCGCCCAGGCGACTGCCCGCCGGACGACTTTCGTAGTAAGCATCGGACTCGGCTTCGCTGATCCGCTCAACCTGCCCTTCGATACGCACCTGCCGCTCCAGGTCATGCCACCAGAAGGTCATTGCAGCCAGAGGCCGCGAGGCCAGCTGACGTCCCTTTGCGCTGTCGTAGTTGGTGAAGAATACGAAGCCCCGATCATCCGCCCCCTTGAGCAACAGGGTGCGCAGATGCGGCTGGCCGCTCTCGCCGACCGTGGCGAGCATCATTGCATTGGCTTCGGTACGCTCGACCTCAACCGCCTGCTGGAACCAGGTAGCGAACAGGCTGAAAGGATCGGCAGGGGCACTGGCTTCAAGCAATCCGTCCCGGGTGTAGTCGCGACGCAAATCGGCAATTGATGTATTCATGGCAGGTGCTCCGGAAAAGGGTATTCACAGGCTACCAGATCATGCCATCGGTGCATTGACCGACGGCAAGGCTCGATCAGTCGCTCTGCTTCAGGCAGGCGTACACCGCGCGGCTAAGTGCCAGGGCGCGTGGGTCCATGAGCACAAAAGGGCCCATGGTATTGGTCACATAGCCGAAACCGACCTTGGCTTCGGGATCACAGAAGCCAAGCGACCCGCCTGCCCCCGGATGGCCATAAGCCGTCGGTCCCATGCCGAAACCGCCTCCCTCGTAGTCCTGTTCGAGCATGACACCCAAACCGAAGCGAGTAGGTGCCAGCAGTGTACGATCGACACCGCTGCTGTGCTCCTCTTGCATTTTTGTCACCAGAGAGGAATCCAGCAGGTGCACTCCGTCGAAACTACCGCCGTGGGCCATGACCTGCCAAAAGCGCGCCAGTGCCCTGGCCGTACCGGTACCGTTGGCCGAGAAGATTTCCGCCTGCTGCCATTCCCGGGTATTGGTGCTGGTCATCATGCTGCTGGGGTTGCCGAAGGCCTTGAAGTTGAGGCTGTCCGGCCTGGCCATGGAAGCAAAGAGTTCCCGGGCGTACTGATCGCCGTACTGGTTGCGCAGTCGCGACACATGGGCAATCCGCGGGAGGTCGGAATCCGGTACCCCGACGTAAAAGTCCATATCCAGGACCTGGCAGATATGCTGGTTGATATAGGCGCCAGGACGCTCCCCGGCGAGACGAATCAGCGGCTCGCCCAACAACCAGGCGTAAGTCACCGGAGCATAGCCATGGGCCTGACCTGGCGCCCACCAGGGCTCTTGCGCCTCGAGCGCAGCGACCATGGCGCTCCAGTCGAACAATGCTTCCGGCGGCAGGGTCTCTGTGATGGCTGATAGGCCAGAGCGATGACTTAGGACGTGACGCAGGGTGACCTGATCCTTGCAGGCGTGAGCGAACTCCGGCCATATCTCGACCAGCGGGCTGTCCAGCTCGATACGCCCCTTTTCGACCTGTTGCAACAGTGCGACAGCGCCCAGCGGCTTGGTGCATGAAAAGACATTGACCAGGGTGTCCTGCTCCCAAACACGCTGGTTGTCCTTGTCCATTACCCCTTGCCACAGATCCAGGACGGTCTCGCCACCCACGGTCACGCATAAGGCAGCGCCCCTTGCCTGAGGGTCCTGCAGCTGCTCATTGAAGAGTTCACGTACGGTTTCGAAGCGAGGGTCGAAATAGCCCTGTGTGGCAGTCATCGCAAGTCGCACTCCGTCATTTTTTATTCCAGCCGGTCATTTAAGCTCAGACGGAGCAGTTTTTCAGGCTGCATAACAATATGCAATAAATAGCCATAACTTTGGCGTCAGATTGATATCACAAATCAATTTCGCGACGAAAGGGCGGCAATGCCTCGAGGATGGCGCGCCCATAGCGCTGGGTGATCAGCCGGCGATCCAGCAGCGTGATCACGCCAGTGTCCTGCTCGCTGCGCAACAGGCGCCCACAGGCCTGCACCAGACGTAAACAGGCATCCGGTACGGCGATCTCCATGAACGGGTTCCCACCGTTACGCTCGATCCACTCCGCCAGCGCCGCTTCCACCGGGTCATCCGGCACCGCGAATGGAATCTTGGCGATGACCACGTGCTCGCAATAGCGCCCCGGCAGATCCACGCCCTCGGCGAAACTGGCGAGACCGAAGATCACGCTTGGCTCGTCATCATCGACACGCTGACGATGCTGGCGAATCAGTTCCTGCTTGGACAGATCGCCCTGCACCAGTACCCGTTGCCGAAACGTCGCCGCAAGACCGGCATATACCTCCAGCATCTGCCGACGAGAGGAAAACAGCACCAGACTGCCGAGGGCGTCCTCGAGGATACCCGGCAGGTGCTCGATGATGGCAGCACCGTGTCCGGCTGCATCACGTGGATCGGCATCCAGACGGGGAATCCTCAGGATGCCGCACTCGGCATGGCGGAACGGGCTTGGCGCCAGCGTGCATACCGCACTGCGCGGCAAACCGGCCCGCTGGGCGAAACGGTCGAAACGTCCCAGCGCGGTCAGCGTAGCCGAGGTCACCAGGCAGGCGAAGGCGCTGTACCAGAGAAACTGACGCAACGTATCGGCTGCCAGGATGGGGCTGACGTGCACCTCTATGTCGCTATTCTCGGTCAACGTCAACCAGCGCGCGGTCGGTGGACGACCTTCGGGATCCTCCAGGCAGAACTGCGTCCATAACGTCCAGTTGCCCTCCGATCTGGCCAGAAGCGCCCCGAACAGGGGATACCACTCCTCAGCCTGGGCCGAGTGCACCCCCACGGCCTCACCATCCATTGCATCCTTGAGAATGTCGACCAGTCGTTGCAGCAGATCGGTTATGCGACCGAAGCCCGCCTTGAGTTCACCACCCATCTCGCGCAGATGCTCGGGAACCACACCGTGCTCGAAACGATACTGCGGCCGGACGTGGCCGGAAAGATCCTCGGCACTGGCGAAATCCGCGACTTCCATCAGCGCCTGAGACATGAATTGCTGGTGGGGACGCAGGTCTCGCGCGTGACTGGGCACCTGCTCGAGCAGCCGACCGAAGTCACCCGGAAGGGGGTGCTGTGCCAACAGCTTGGTGAGATTCTTGTCAAGCTGGTCGAGCCACTCGGCAGTGGCGGCCATGCGCGTGTGATGGGCGAAATGACCAATCGCCTTGTCCGGCAGATGGTGCCCCTCATCGAATATGTACAGACAGTCGCGCGGGTCGGGCAGGATCGCACCACCACCCAGGGCCAGATCTGCCAGCACCAGATCATGGTTGGTGACGATCACGTCGACCTTCTGCACGCCTTCGCGGGCCTTGTAGAAGACGCACTGATTGAAATGGGCGCAGCGCCGATTACTGCATTGAATGTGATCGGTGGTCAGCCGCGACCAGTCCTGATCGTCAAGGGCGGCGGGCCAGGAATCGCGTTCGCCATCCCATTTCTTGCTGGCCAGCGACTCGACCATGCTGGTATAGAGCTTCAGACCGGCCTCGTCGATGTCGATACGAAAGCCCTCATCGGCGAAGCCCTGCTGGCGGCTGGCCGCGGCCTGGTTGTCGTTGAGCAACTGGTCGAGCTTGGAGAGGCAGACGTAGCGCCCCCGCCCCTTGGCCAGGGAAAATTGAAACTCGAGTCCGGCGTTGCGCTGAATGTCCGGAAGGTCCTTGAGAACAATCTGCTCCTGCAGAGCGACCGTGGCAGTGGAGATGACCAGGGGCTTGCCGAGGGACTTGGCAATTGGAATACCAGCCAGGCAATAGGCGACAGTCTTGCCGGTACCGGTGCCTGCCTCGACCACAGCTACCGCCGGATCGCCATCCCGACGCCCTTCCTCGTCGAGTTTCACCCCGCCGAACACTTTTGCCACTTCGGCGATCATCACCCGCTGGCCGTAACGCGGCTTCAGCGATTTGTTTTCGAGGAAGGTACGGTAAGCCGTCTGGATCTGGCTTTTAAGTTCGTCGTTCAGCATGCAGGCTCCGGGGAAGGTGGCCATGATACCGCAAGGGCGGCACACCCGCCCGTGCCAGGCGCACATTTGTCAGACAGACGTGGTGGCATTAGGCTAAGCTCCCGGCAGCAAAATCAGGAGCTCGCCCATGACTCTTCCCACCACTCCGCATCAGGCGCTGCTCGGCATCCTCGAGCAGTACAGCCCGCGACGGGTGCTCTGCGTCAGCCCCGAACCGATTCCCGCCGTGCTTGCCTGGGGCGCCGAAAACCCTGAGTCGGAGCGGATCGAGACCCATCAGGTACCGCTGCCGGCGGAGCTTTCCAACCAGCGTTATGACCTGGCGATCATTGCCGATCAACTGGAGCGGCTGGACAAGCGCACCGGTATCGAACTGCTGGCCGGACTCCGTAATCTTTCGGTCAGCCGTATGGCGGTACTGGTCGAACTGCAGCATGCGCCGGGCTGGCAGGACATCGATTTCTTCGGCCTGGCAATGCAGCGTCAGGGTCGCTTCGACCGCGACGAGCGCCACCTCAGCCTGTTCACCTATGACCTGAGCCAGTACAAGAGCGTGCCGGACTGGCTCAATTCGAAATACTGGGCCAATCCTGAACTGTTCGGTAAATACTGGTGGTAACGTCAGCGCAGCACTGTCCCTGCGGCAGCAGCGCTGCCTATCCAGCCTGCTGCGGAGCGCTGCATCAGGGAAACCCGGCACCCACCGCCGAAGCATTGATGCGCTCACGCTACAGCGCCTACGTGCTGAATCTGATCGACTACCTGGTCAGCACCACGCTGCCTGCACAACAGCCCGACCTGGACCGGGGCGCGATGGACAGCTGGAGTCGCAACAGTCGCTGGCTGGGCCTGGAGGTCGAGTCGACCACTGCCGGCGGGGCGTCGGATGATCGAGGCGAGGTCACCTTCCGCGCCAGCTGGGCGGACCCGGACGGTAGCCAGCATGCCCATAGCGAATGCTCGAGCTTTCGCAGAGTCGCCAAGCGCTGGTACTTCGTCGATCCCAATCACCCGGTAAAGGCTGGCCGCAACCAGCCCTGTCCCTGTGGGTCAGGGCGCAAATTCAAGCACTGCTGCAGCGACTAGGTCAGTCCTGGAGGCGCAGATGGTCGGTCGATGGAACCCGGACTGGGCGTTCCTGCCGGAGCTGCTCGAGGTCCGCCCCCACCGGGGCCAGGCTGAGAGCCGACAGGTCGATCGGCAGCGGAACGAAGTCGGCGTACTCCTCCTGCAGATCGCTGCCCAGAGGAGCAACGTCCAGATCTGGCGCATCGACGTCAGCAAAGGCTGCCATATAGGCATCGCGTGGTTGCACCCTCAACCT
>JAUVYN010000074.1 GCA_030603065.1 Pseudomonas sp. | reverse complement strand
ACCTCACCAGCCCTGATGCTGGTATGCACCTCGAAGCCTGCACGCTCGAGCCGCGCCTGGGCCTGCTCCAGCGACTCGCGGGTATCGCCGGTGTCGGCACCCACCGTCACCAGGTGTATCGGCAATCCGCGAAACAGCGGACTGTCTGCGATCATTTCGATGCCCTTGCGGGTGCTTGGGCCATTGTCGAAGGCCAGCATGACGCTGCGGGGCGGACGATATTCTCCGGCAATCACCAGAACCGGGCGATGCATGGTGCGCGCGACGCTTTCCACATGGCTACCGACATGCTGTCCGAGCGAATCACCGTCCGCGCCCTGACGTCCGATCACCAGCAGACGTATCTCTTCTTCGAGCTCGTTGAGGGTGGCGACCAGCTCGCCATGACGTTGCCGGCTGACCGGCTCCACCACGCCGGCGGCGCGAGCGCGCTCCAGGGCCGCATCAAGCATCAGACGGCCCTGCTCGCGAAGCAGCCTGGCACGCTTTTCGTCCAGTTCCGCGAGCTCCCTTAGCAGGTACTCGCGACTGCCCAGGCCGATATTGCCGGATAGATCGGAGTGGATCGCATAGCGCGACTCCTCGAGAACATGTAACAGCACAAGGGGTGCAGCCAGCGTGGTACTGGCCCAGGCGGCATAATCGCAGACCGCCGCGGTGGAACGTGAACCATCGATGCAGGCTACAACGTTTTGATTGGTCATACTGGCCTCCTGGCTGGTTAGTGGCCCATCAGTCTTTCGACCGCATCAGGCTTGTCGTGCACGCCGAATCGGTCGACGATGGTAGCGCTGGCCTCGTTAAGTCCGCGAACCTCTACCTCTGTGCCCTCTCGACGAAACTTGATGACGACCTTGTCCAGAGCGGCCACCGCGGTGATGTCCCAGAAGTGCGCCTTGCCCAGATCGATCACCACTCTGTCCACCGCCTCACGGAAATCGAAGGCCGCGACGAACTTGTCCGCCGAACTGAAGAAGACCTGCCCGGTCACCCGATAGGTTCGCAGTCGGCCTTGAGAATCGATCTCACTGGCAATGTGCAGGAAGTGGCTGATCTTGTTGGCGAAGAACATCGCTGCCAGCAATACCCCGACGAAAACACCATAGGCCAGGTTATGGGTCGCTACAACCACTCCGACGGTCGCGACCATCACCACATTGGTCGACAGCGGATACTTGCGCAGGTTGCGCAGCGAATCCCAGCTGAAGGTGCCGATCGAGACCATGATCATCACCGCGACCAGCGCGGCCATAGGTATGAGCGCCAGGTAATCGCCAACGAACACCATCAGCAGCAACAGGAATACGCCTGCTGAAAACGTCGAAAGGCGCCCACGCCCACCCGACTTCACATTGATGATGGACTGGCCGATCATCGCGCAGCCAGCCATGCCGCCGAGCAGACCCGAACCGATGTTGGCGATGCCCTGTCCCTTGCACTCACGGTTCTTGTCGCTGGGGGTATCGGTCAGGTCATCTACGATGGTGGCGGTCATCATGGACTCGAGGAGACCGACCACCGCCAGCGCAGCGGAGTACGGCAGAATGATCAGCAGGGTTTCCAGGTTCAGCGGAACCTGCGGCCACAGGAAGATCGGCAGGGTGTCGGGCAAATCGCCCATGTCGCCGACCGTGCGGATGTCCAGCCCCAGGCCAACCGCAAGCGCCGTCAGCACCAGAATGCAGACCAGTGGAGAGGGAACCACCCTGCCAACCTTGGGCAGATAGGGAAACAGGTAAATGATCCCAAGACCACCGGCCGTCATCGCATAGACATGCCAGGTGACATTGGTCAGTTCCGGCAGTTGCGCCATGAAGATGAGAATCGCCAGGGCGTTGACAAAACCGGTGACCACCGAGCGTGAAACGAAGCGCATCAGATGGCCGAGCTTCAGATATCCCGCACCGATCTGCAGCACGCCACAGAGCAGGGTCGCGGCCAGTAGGTACTCGAGCCCATGCTCGCGCACCAGGGTGATCATGAGCAGCGCCATGGCCCCGGTTGCCGCCGAAATCATGCCCGGGCGGCCGCCGGTGAAGGCGATGATCACCGCGATGGCGAACGAGGCGTACAGCCCCACCCGCGGATCGACCCCGGCGATGATGGAAAAGGCGATGGCCTCGGGAATGAGCGCAAGCGCAACCACCAGCCCGGCAAGCAGATCACCGCGAATATTGGAAAACCATTGCTGTCGTACGGCTTGAATGAACGTCATAGGCGTCCTGGATAACACAAAGGGGATGACAGGTAGTCGATCCGGCATACGCGATGACAGGCAGCAAGTGACGCAGCCACGGGGCAGGCAGAAGACCCGGATCGGGACGGGCTGGAGCATGGGACGGAAAGTTCGCCCCTTGAGGATGCTATGGTGGCGTGACGCCGGAGGAGCAGATCATGTCGGGACCATGGAGACGTTGGCGAAAGCCGGCGATCCTACCATGTTGGATAGTTTCTGACTATTGCCGGCCTCACCATGATCGATCCGAACCCATATGCCAAGGCTGCGGCAACGTTCCGGCCAACCGGCTGTCGACTTTCGTAGCGATGGTTACCGCCGCGCTAGCTTGGCTACCACGGCAGATGCCATGCTACAGTTGCGCGAATACACCTTGCCGGACGAGTGAATGTTGAGATCCTTTTTTCGTTTGCCTTATCGGGGACGCGGCCTCAGCGTTGCCGGGGCCAGTCTGATGCTGCTAGCAGCCTGTGCCAACTCCACACCGGAAGCCAGTGCGCAACCCGGCGCACAGGCCGAGCCAGCACAAGCCTCTGTGGAAGCAACCAGCGCACCGATGGACTTTCGCAGCTGGCGCGATGAATTCCGCCAGACCGCCATTGCAGCGGGCATCGCCGCAGACATTTTCGACCGTGCCTTCGCCGCGGTGTTGGAACCGGATGCAGCAGTCATCCGTGCTGATCGCAGCCAGCCGGAATTTACCCGCCCAGTCTGGGAGTACCTTGACGGAGCGCTATCGCCGCAGCGGGTCAGCAACGGCCGACGGCTGCTCGCGCAGCACGCGGACATGCTCGCGGCCATCGAGCGACGCTATGGTGTCGATCGCCACGTACTGGTCGCCATCTGGGGCCTGGAAAGCAACTTCGGCAGCAATATGGGCGACCGCTCGGTGATTCGTTCGCTCGCTACGCTGGCCTACGAGGGCCGCAGACCGGCCTTTGCCCACACCCAGCTGATAGAAGCACTGACCATACTGCAGCGCGGTGACGTGACCCCCGAGGCCATGGTCGGCTCCTGGGCGGGTGCCATGGGGCAGACACAGTTCATCCCCAGTACCTATAACAGCTACGCGGTGGATTTCGACGGAAACGGCAAGCGCGACATCTGGGCGTCGAGTGCAGACGCGCTAGCCTCTGCGGCCAACTACCTTAGCGCCTCGAACTGGCAAAGCGGCCAGGGCTGGGGAATGGAGGTTCGCCTGGGGGACGGTTTCGACTATGCGCTGGCGGACATGACCGTACGCAAGAGCGTCGCCCAGTGGCGCGAGCTCGGCGTTCGAGATGCCCGGGGCAATCCGCTCGACTCCGGCCTTGACGGTCAATCGGCCACCCTGCTGCTGCCGGCCGGGCATCGTGGACCGGCATTTCTGGTACTGAACAATTTCCGCAGCATCCTGCGCTACAACAATTCCACCAGCTATGCCCTGGCAATCGGCCTTCTGGCCGAACGACTGCAGGGGGGCGGACAGATTCTTGCAGCCTGGCCCACCGCCGACAAGCCCCTGTCACGCAGCGAACGGTTCGAGCTTCAGGAGCTGCTGGAAGCCAGAGGCTTTCAGCCCGGTGGCGTGGACGGCATCATCGGCGCAAACACCCGTGAGGCGATCCGCCGGTTCCAGATCAGTTTGGGCTGGCCGGCGGACGGCTACCCTACCCACTCGCTGCTGGAGAGCCTGCGCGGCGGGTAGGGCAAAGCCTCAGCGGATCTTGTGTCCGTGGGCCTGCTGGTCGGCGTGGTAGGAAGAGCGCACCAGCGGGCCCGAGGCCACGTTGCTGAAGCCCATCTTCTCGCCCTCTTCAGCGAACCAGGCGAAGGTGTCCGGGTGAACGAAGCGCTGTACCGGGAGGTGGTTGCGCGACGGCTGCAGATACTGCCCCAGGGTGAGCATATCGACGTTATGTTCGCGGAGCCGGTGCATGACCTCGATGACCTCTTCGTCCGTCTCGCCAAGGCCGAGCATCAGTCCGGATTTGGTCGGCACGTGCGGTACGCGCTTCTTGAAGTTTTCCAGCAGATCGAGTGACCACTCGAAATCCGAACCCGGGCGAGCGGCCTTGTACAGGCGCGGTACGGTCTCCAGATTGTGATTGAACACATCCGGCGGCTCCTGCTCGGTGATGGCCAGCGCAACGTCCATGCGTCCGCGATAGTCGGGAACCAGAGTTTCCAGCTGTACGTCCGGCGACAGCTTGCGGATTTCCCGCAGGCAGTCGACAAAATGCTGGGCGCCGCCGTCCCGCAGGTCATCGCGGTCAACCGAGGTAATGACGACATACTTCAATTTCAGGTCGGCGATGGCGATCGCGAGGTTCCTGGGCTCATCCGCATCCAGCGGCTTGGGCCGACCATGTCCCACATCGCAGAAGGGGCAACGGCGAGTACAGATATCGCCCATGATCATGAAGGTGGCAGTGCCACCCGAGAAGCATTCGCCCAGATTGGGGCAGGACGCCTCCTCACAGACACTGTGCAGCTTGTGCTTGCGCAGCAACTGCTTGATACGGTCGATTTCCGGCGAGATGGGCATGCGCACCCGGATCCAGTCCGGCTTGCGCGGCAGCTCGTCGGTGGGGATGATCTTGACCGGAATGCGAGCGACCTTTTCGGCACCACGCAACTTGACGCCGGCCTCGACTTTCTTGGGAGCGACCGGAGCGACTGGATCGGATTGCTGTTCCATCAATATGACCCGCCTTGTGAGGGGTTACGAATGAGCGGCCTGGTAGGCCATCAGTGCGCTGAAGTATACCCGAGTTGAACACGCAACGCCTGTAGCAGCCGCTCTCCAACCTCTTCCAGCACAGGCACCTGGGCAGTGTGTTCGCGAAGCTGAGTCATGGCCAGCCCGGCATAGCCGCAGGGGTTGATGCGTCGGAACGGCTCCATATCCATGTCCACGTTCAATGCCAGGCCATGAAAGGAGCAGCCGCCACGAATGCGTAACCCCAGCGAAGCGATCTTGGCATCCCCGACATACACGCCGGGGGCATCGGCGCGCGGCGCGGCTTGGATGTCATAGGTAGCCAGGGTAGTGACCAGCGCCTGCTCCAGAGCAGTAACCAGATCGCGTACGCCTATACCCAGACGGCGCAGATCCAGCAATACATAGGCCACCAGTTGTCCAGGGCCGTGATAGGTGACCTGACCGCCCCGCTCCACCTTGATCACCGGAATGTTTCCCGGCGCGAGCAGATGTTCGGCCCTCCCGGCCTGCCCCTGCGTAAAAACCCGGGGATGCTGCAGCAGCCAGATCTCATCCGCGGTCGAAGCTGTTCGTTCCGCGGTGAAGCTACGCATGGCTTCCAGAGTGGGCTGATATTCCACCAGCCCGAGATTACGCACCACCAGTTGCGGAGCGGTCATAGCACCATCTGCACGCGACCACTCGCCTTCAGGTCCGCGTGCAGCGCCTGAAGCTGATCATGACCAGTGGCAGTCATCACCAGACGCACCGAGAGGAAGCGGCCATTCCTGCTGTCGCGCACATCCACGGTGGTGCGGTCCACGCCCGGTGCATGCTGCTCGACGATCGAAATGACCAGGTCGGCGAAGTCGTCCCCTGCCGTGCCGATCACCTTGATCGGGTACTGGCAGGGAAACTCGATGCGCGGTGCATCAGGTACATTGCCGCTCATGGGTTCCTCCGCTTCAATTGAACAGACCGTAGAAGAACAGCCGGATGCTGTCCCACAGACGACCGAAGATCCCGGCTTCCTCGACATCGGCCAGGGCGACGACCGGCGCGCTGTGGACTACCTTGTCGCCGTCACGGACTTCGACCTGACCGAGTACATCGCCAGCAGCGATCGGCGCCTTGATGGCCGGGTTCATGGTGATACTGGCCTCGAGCTTGTCCAGAGTGCCCTTGGGCAAGGTCATGATCAGCCCATCGGTCAAACCGACTTCCACGGTGTTATCTGCCCCGGCCCATACCCGCGCGTTGCTGAGTACCTGGCCGGGCTGATAGAACGTCCGCGTTTCGAAGAACCGGAAGCCCCAGGTCAGCAGCTTCTGGGTTTCGGCAGCACGAGCTGCTTCGCTGGTGGTACCCATGACTACGGAGATAAGCCGCATTCCGTCCCGCTCGGCGGAAGCCACCAGGCAATAACCGGCTTCTTCGGTATGGCCCGTCTTGAGGCCATCCACGCTGGGATCACGCCACAGCATCAGGTTGCGATTGGGCTGACGGATGCCGTTCCAGACGAACTCCTTCTCCTTGTAGATCTTGTAGTACTCGGGATCGTCGCGAATGGTCGCCCGGGCCAGGGTGGCCATGTCACGCGAGCTGGTCAGATGCCCCTCTGCCGGCCAGCCAGTAGAGTTGAGAAAGTGGGTATTGGTCATGCCCAGCCGTTTGGCGTGGCTGTTCATCAGATCGGCAAACGCCTCCTCGCTACCGGCGATGTGCTCGGCAATCGCGATGCTGGCATCGTTGCCCGACTGAATGATGATGCCGCGCAGCAGGTCGATGACCCTGACCTGATTGCCGACTTCGATGAACATCTTGGAGCCACCCTTGCGCCAGGCTTTCTCGCTGACCAGCACCAGGTCGTCTTCCTTCAGCTGACCACGCTGAATCTCGAGCCTGGCGATGTAGCTGGTCATCATTTTGGTCAGACTGGCTGGCGGCAGCCGAACGTCGGGGTTGTGCTCGACCAGAACCGCTCCGCTGTTCGCATCGATCAGCAGATAACTGGTAGCCGCCAGTTGCGGGGCGGTCGGCACTATGGGCACCGAGCCCGCCGCCGGGCCAGGCACCGGACCAGGCGTCTGGGCCTGGGAAACGCTGACGCTGAACAGGGTGCTGGCAATCACCAGGGTGTGCAAGAGTTTCTTAAGCATGTCGCTCACTATCGATAAGAGGCATAAAGATTCAGTTGGATGTGACCAGCGTGGCGTTACCCAGATTGGCGGAACGCAGCGACTCGATCACCCGCTGGGCTTCGTCATGGCTGGCCAGTGGGCCGAGCCGGACGCGGTGCAGGGTCTGTGCATTCTGCTGGACGGGACTCACGAAAACCGAGGTATTGACTACGTTCTGCAGACGCAGGCGCAGTTGCTCTGCAGCCACATCAGACGAAAAGGCGCCCACCTGCAGATACAGCCCCTGCCCCGCGGGGCGCGGCTGGACCACTTCCTGCGGTGGGTTGTTGCGCACCAGATAACCGGGATTGTTCTGCTGTTGCCAGACCACGGGATCGATTCCTTCGACACGAACCATGGCGGTTCCACGCTCGGCGAAGCCGAGCTTCTTCGCGCCAGCGTAAGACAGATCGATGATCCGGTCCGAATAGAACGGCCCGCGGTCGTTGACCCGCACGATGATCGAGCGATTGTTCTCGAGATTGGTTACCCGCACGTAGGTCGGCAGGGGCAGCGTCTTGTGCGCTGCGGTCATGCCGTACAGGTCGTAGTCCTCACCGTTGGCAGTGAGCTGACCGTGAAACTTGGTGCCATACCAGGAGGCCAGCCCGGTTTCGCGGTAGTTGCGCCCATCCTGCATCGGCGTGTAGTGCTGACCGAAAACGGTGTAAGGCGTCGCCTTGTAAGGCCCCATGTGCGGCGTGGGAACGGCGTCAGGGATCTGCGAGACGTCCATGTAGTGGTCCGGCGGGCCGTCGCGCAGTGGCCGTGGGCCTGGCGAGCCCGCCGTCGACGGCTCGGCGGTAGGCGCGCGCGGGGATGAGGAGCACGCACTGAGCAGCCCCAGCACCAGGCAGGCCGCTCCCAGACGCAGGGCGAGCAGGTGATAGTTCATCGATTCCCTCTGGCTTCTCGCAGCTGATCCGCAAGCTGATGCACCACCATCGCATACATGACGCTTCGATTGTAGCGCGTGATCACATAAAGATTATGCAGCCCGATCCAGTAGTCCATTCGGCCGTCCGAATCGAACTCGTAGGTCATCACTTCGAGATCCTTATCAAGACGGCTGGCCGGCTTCCAGCCAAGCGTCTGCAGTTCGCCGACGGTACGCCGCGCCTCGAGCCCCTGCTCGATGGTCAGGCCCTCCCGGAATCGGTTGCCGGAAACCTCAGCCGGAATCGCCACGTCTGCGCCATGGCGCCACTTGTGTTCAGCGAAGTAGTTGGCCACGCTGCCGATGGCATCGACCGGATTGTTCCAGATATCCACCTTGCCGTCGCCATCGAAGTCGACCGCGAAGGCCTGATAACTGCTGGGGATGAACTGCG
Organism: Pseudomonas sp.; assembly: GCA_030603065.1. Classification (GTDB taxonomy): domain Bacteria; phylum Pseudomonadota; class Gammaproteobacteria; order Pseudomonadales; family Pseudomonadaceae; genus Halopseudomonas. Next base: position 8,406 of record JAUVYN010000074.1, on the reverse strand, counting down.
GATACCCCATGGCGCCAGCGTAGGAGCCGGTGAGCGTGAGCGGATCCATCTGCTGCTCACGGGTAAGTACCAGATAGGCCTTGAGCTGGCGACGGAAAAAGTCGGCACGGGGTGGATAATCGAAACCCAGCGTGGTGAGTGCATCGATTACCCGATGACTGCCCTTGTTGCCACCATAGAAGGTTTCCACCCCGATGATCGAGACGATGATTTCGGGTTCCACGCCGTATTCACGCTCGGCTCGAGCCAGCGCTTCGGCATGCTCCTCCCAAAAGGCCAGACCCTTCTGCAGGCGCTGGTCGGTCATGAAGATCTTGCGATATTCGTGCCACGGCCGCACCCGTTCGGCCGGGCGTGAGATTGCATCGAGTATCGACTGTCGACGCTCTGCCTGTGCCAGCAGGGCTTCGATATGCTCGGCGGTGAACCCGTGCTCGGCCTTCATTTCAGCAATGAAGGGCGCCACTGCCGGATGCTCCAGGGTGTAGGGGGAGGTGGCCAGAGCCAGCGGACTGAACCCTGCCAGGGCCAGAGCTGCGGTGTGGCCACGCAGCCAGCCGAAAAGTCGTTTAACCATCAAGAATCCTGATTCTCTGATTTTCATTTTTATCATCCCTGTGTCATCCACTTGCGATGCGTATGGACGGACATCAGGATGCCGAAGCCCGACAGTAGCGTCACCAGCGAGGTGCCGCCATAACTTATCAGGGGCAAGGGTACGCCGACCACTGGCAGCAGACCGCTAACCATCCCGATATTCACGAATACATATACGAAGAACGTCAGCGTTACGCTTCCCGCGAGGAGCTTGCAGAAACTGTCCTGGGCCTGAAGGGTAATGAACAGGCCGCGGGCAATCACCAGCAGATAAACGGAGAGCAGCAGGCAGACGCCCACCAGGCCGAACTCTTCAGCCAGTACGGCAATAATGAAGTCGGTGTGCCCTTCCGGCAGGAAGTCCAGGTGCGACTGGGTCCCGTGCAGCCAGCCCTTGCCGAAGACCCCGCCCGAGCCGATTGCCGCCTTCGACTGGATGATATTCCAGCCAGCGCCCAAGGGGTCGCTCTCGGGGTTCAAAAACGTAAGAATTCGTTGCTTCTGGTAACCGTGCAGCACGAAGAACCACATCGCTACCGCGGCTGGAACAAGCATCACCCCCGCTCCGATTATGTAGCGCCAGCGTAATCCCGCAAGCAGCAGTACGAAGATGCCGGACGCGCCAATCAGCAGCGAGGTACCAAGATCCGGCTGCTTGAGTATCAGCAGTACCGGCAGTGCGATGATCATCAGGCTAACGCATACGTGCCGGAAGGTCGGCGGCAGGTTTCTGCGTCCGAGATACCAGGCTACGCTCATGGGCATGACCAGCTTCATCACTTCCGAGGGCTGAAAGCGCATCAGACCCGGTATGCTCAGCCAGCGCTGCGCGCCCTTCGCCTCTGTCCCCACTATCAGTACCGCTACCAGCAAAAGCGTGCCACCGACATAGAACACCGGCACCCAGCGCTGCATGAAGCGTGGCTCGAACTGCGCGATGACCAGCATTGCCGCCAGACCGACGACATAGGCAGCGCCCTGACGGTAGAGCATCGCAAGATTCATGCTGCTGGCAGAATAGAGCACGAAACCCGCCACCGCGCCGATGGTGAAGATAAGCAGCAGCAACCACGGATCCACGTGAATTCGCTGCCAGAACGGCTCGCGGCGCTGCAGACCGGCGCGCCCGCCCGTGGCGGCTCGGGTGGCAGCCCAGGCCTTCATGGCTGCACCTCTGCGGTGAACTCGAGCGGCTCGTCACTGGGCAGCAGCCAGGCGTCGAACACCTTGCGCGCAACCGGCGCGGCGACACGACCACCCGACTCACCATTCTCGACCATCACCGCCACGGCGATCCGCGGATTTTCCACCGGGGCGAACCCGACGAACAGGGCATGATCGCGATGCCGCTCCTGCAGCGCCTTCGAGTCGTACTTTTCGCCCTGGGCAATGGCCACCACCTGCGCGGTGCCGGTCTTGCCGGCCATACGATAGGGTGCGTTGAGCGCGGCATTTCGGGCAGTGCCGTTGGGCGCATGCATGACGTCTTCCATGGTACTGATGATGAAGTCCCAGTCAGCCGGGTTGCGCAGTTCGATGTTCGGTGGAGTATCTTCCTCGGTCGGCGGCTCGCCCTCGGCGTGCATCAGCATGCGGGGTCGCTTCCAGACACCCCGATTGGCCACCAACGACACGGACTGCGCCAGCTGCAAAGGGGTCGCGAGCATATAGCCCTGGCCAATGCCGGTGATCAGGGTTTCACCCGGGTACCACGGCTGCCGGCGCGCATTGCGCTTCCATTCCCTGGACGGCATCAGTCCAGCGGCTTCCTCGAACATGTCGATCGAAACCCGAGTTCCCAGTCCGAAGCGCGTCATGTAATCGTGCATGCGGTCGATGCCGAGCTTGTGCGCCAGATCATAGAAGTAGGTGTCATTGGAACGCACTATCGCGTGGCGCATGTCCACCCAGCCGTCGCCGCTGCGGTTCCAGTTGCGATACTTGTGGCTATGGTTGGGCAGCTGATAGAACCCCGGATCGAATACCCGGCTGGTGCGGGTCACGGTACCGGTGTCGAGCCCGGCAAGGGCAACCATCTGCTTGATCGTTGAACCCGGTGGGTAGAGTCCGCGGAGCACCCTGTTGAACAGCGGCTGGTCTAGTGAATCGCGCAGCTCGCCATACGCCCGGAAGCTGATTCCGGTGACAAACAAATTGGGGTCGAAGCCCGGCTGACTGACGAAGGCAAGCACGCCACCGGTCTCCGGCTCGATCGCGATGATTGCCCCGCGCCTGTTACCGAGGGCGTACTCGGCAACGGCCTGCAGGCGGCTGTCCAGATGCAGGGTGATGTCCTTGCCCGATACCGGATCGGTGCGCTTGAGCACGCGCAGGACGCGCCCGCGGGCATTGGTCTCGACCTCTTCGTAGCCGACCTTGCCGTGCAGAGTGTCTTCATAGAAGCGTTCTACACCGGTCTTGCCGATGTAGTGAGTCCCGGCATAGGCCACCGGGTCGATGCGCCGCATTTCCTGCTCGTTGATTCGGCCTACGTAACCCACTGCATGGGCGAAGTGCTCGGCGAAGGGATAATGGCGAACGAAGCTGGCCTGTACTTCGACGCCGGGCAGGCGGAACTGATTCACCGCAATTCGGGCAATCTGCTCATCGGTCAGTTCGAACATCACTGGCACCGATTCGAATGGACGTCGGGACTGCATCAGGCGGCGGCGGGAGCGTTCGATGTCCTCGTCCGTCAGATCCATGAGCGACTTGAGCAGCTCGAAGGTGCCGTCCAGATCCGGAATGCGCTCGCGCGTGATATTCAAACTGAAACTGGCCCGGTTGTCCGCCAGCACGATACCGTTGCGATCATAGATGCGCCCACGGCCCGGCGGAATCGGCTGGACATGAACCCGATTGTTCTCGGAAAGGGTGGAGTGGTACTCATACTGGTTGACCTGCAGGTGATACATGCGCGCCACCAGCGCAGCGAGCATGAGCGCCATGAAGACGGCGGCCAGCACCAGCCGACGGTGCACGATCTGCGCGTCACTGCTATGGTCTTTCAGATGAATCGGCTTGGCCATGTATCACTTGTGGTATGGGTGGCGGTTCAGAATTGTCCAGGCCCGATAGATCTGTTCGGCCAGCAGTATGCGCACCAGCGGGTGCGGCAGCGTCAGAGCAGAAAGTGACCAGCGCTGGTCACTTCGGGCTGCCACCTCGGCTGCAAGCCCTTCCGGGCCGCCCACCATCAGATTGACATTGCGGGCATCCAGCCGCCAGCTTTCCAGTTGTTCGGCCAGAGTCTCGGTGGACCATGGGCGGCCATGAACCTCGAGCGTTACGATACGCTCACCAGGCTGCACCACGGCTAACATCTGCTCGCCTTCACGGCGCATCAGGCGCGTCACGTCGGCATTCTTGCCACGGGTCGCCAGCGGTATCTCGACGAGATCCAGCGGCAGATCGGGCGGTAGACGCTTGGCGTACTCCTGATAGCCCTCTTCCACCCAGCGCGGCATCCTCGACGCCACACTGACCAGTCGAATGCGCAACGGACTACTCTGCTTCGGGTGTGGGCTGCTGCTGGGCGCGGCGCGACTCGGCGCTTTGCCAGAGGCGTTCCAGGTCATAGAACTGGCGGGTGGCCGGCTGCATGATATGTACCACGACATCACCCAGGTCAACCAGTACCCACTCCCCCGAATCCTGCCCTTCGACACCCAGCGGCCGACGACCGGCAGCCTTGGCCTTTTCTACCAGATTATCGCTGAGCGACTTCACGTGCCGCCCGGAAGTACCGCTGGCAATGATCATGTAGTCGGTCACGCTCGTCAGCTCCTTGACGTCGATGCGTACCACGTCCTTCGCCTTCAGTTCTTCCAGCGCGTTTTCCACGAGCTTGGCCAGGTCATCATTCTGCATGCGGATTCGAATCCTCGTTGTGTCCGGGCCGGTAGAGCCCGTTGATTTCAATATAGTCAAGCACCGCATCAGGCAACAGATAACGCGGAGAACGTCCCTGGGCGAGCAGGGACCTTATCAGGCTGGCCGAGATCGCCAGGGGCGTCTGGGTCAGTAGCAGTATTTCACCTGCTGGCGCCTGGCTGCCGGCGGGGCCGGCGACGCTGCGTGCGGCCATCAGGTCCTTGAGCACTTCCGGAGCCTCGAGATCATAGTCCGGACGCTGCAGCACCACCAGACTGGCGAGCTCCAGAAGTGTTTCCCAGCGATACCAGCTGGGTAACCCGCAGAAGGCGTCCCAGCCAAGAATCAGGTACAGGCCCACCGCCGGGCCCATCTCCTGGCGCAGCGACTCGAGCGTATCGACGGTATAGGAAGGCCGAGCCCGGAGCAGCTCCCGGTCATCGACGGTAAGTCCCTGCGCACCGGCGACTGCCAGCCGCACCATCTCCAGCCGCTGCTCGGCGGAGGCACCGGGGCGATCACGGTGTGGTGGACGCGCGCTGGGGATCAGCCGGAGTTCATCCAGCCCAAGCCAGTCGCGAACCTCCAGCGCGCTGCGCAGATGACCGAAGTGAACAGGATCGAAGGTTCCGCCAAGCAAGCCGATACGGCGGATCATGCCAGCATCACTGGCGCACATGCCCGTCGCCGAAGACGATGTATTTCTCGCTGGTCAACCCTTCGAGACCGACCGGGCCGCGAGCATGGATCTTGTCCGTAGAGATGCCAATTTCCGCGCCAAGACCATACTCGAAGCCGTCGGCGAAACGAGTCGAGGCGTTGATCATCACCGAGCTGGAGTCCACCTCTGCGATGAAACGACGGGCCCGGGTGTAATCCTCGGAAACCATGGCGTCGGTGTGTTGCGAACTGTAGCGATTGATGTGCTCGATCGCCGCATCCATATCATCGACCACCCGAATTGCAAGAATCGCAGCCAGGTACTCGGTACTCCAGTCCTCTTCACCTGCGGCAATCGCGCCCGGCAGGATTCGGCAGGTCTCGATACAGCCACGCAGCTCGACCTGCTTCTCGGCGTATCGCTCGGCCATGCGCGGTAGAAAGCGCTCGGCGATGTCGCGATGCACCAGCAGCGTTTCCATCGCGTTGCAAACGCCATACCGGTGGGTCTTGGCGTTGAAACAGATCGCCTCGGCCTTAGCAAGGTCGGCCCGATCGTCGACATAGACGTGACAGATACCGTCGAGATGCTTGATGACCGGCACCCGTGCATCGCGACTGATTCGCTCGATGAGACCCTTACCGCCACGCGGAATGATCACATCGACATATTCCGGCATGGTAATGAGCGCTCCGACCGCAGCGCGGTCAGTCGTTTCGACCACCTGCACTACTTCGGCGGGCAGGCCGGCGGCCTCGAGGCCGCGGCGCACGCAGGCGGCAATGGCCCGGTTGGAGTGAATCGATTCCGACCCACCACGCAGAATACAGGCGTTGCCGGACTTGAGGCACAGGCTGGCCGCCTCCACGGTTACGTTCGGCCGCGATTCGTAGATAATACCGATCACGCCAAGTGGCACGCGCATGCGCCCGACCTGAATACCCGAAGGCAGAAACCTCATGTCACGAATGGCGCCGATCGGATCCGGCAGCCTGGCCACCTGACGCAGGCCTTCGATCATGCCCGCGATGCCCTTGGGTGTCACGGCCAGGCGATCGAGCATGGCGGCATCGAGCCCGTTGTCACGGCCGGCCGCGAGATCCAGCTCATTGGCCGCGACAAGCTCTGCCGCAGCGCCCTCGAGTGCGTCGGCTATCGCCAGCAGCGCGGCGTTCTTGGTCCAGGTGGACGCCTTGGCGATCACCCGTGAAGCCGTACGGGCACGCTGGCCGAGGCTGACCATGTACTGACTGACCTGCTGTGTATCGACGACCATCTCTGCAACCACCTACCGGAACAAAGAGCGCATTATAGCGGTCCCTCTGGGCACTGGACAGGGCGAAGCTGCTATGATCTCGATATGTTTGACTCCTCCATGACAGGGCAGGTCAACCGCCCGCTTGCTCGCCCCTTCTTCGATCGCGATGCCGAGCAGGTCGCGCTGGATCTGCTCGGCAAGGTCATTCGCCACCGCGTCGGCGACCTCTGGCTGTCGGCACGCATCATCGAGACCGAAGCCTACAAGCTCGAAGACCGCGGCAGCCACGCCTCCCTCGGCGAAACCCCCAGCCGCCGCGCGCTCTTCATGGAAGGTGGCACCATCTACATGTATTACGCTCGTGGCGGCGACTCGTTGAATCTGGGGGCAGCGGGGCCGGGAAACGCCGTGCTGATCAAGTCCGGGTTTCCGGTCACCGACCAGATGAGCGGGCCGCAAAGCCTTGCGCGCATGCTGGAACTGAATCCGGCTGCTGGCGGCGGCCCACGCCCGCTGGAGAAACTCTGCTCGGGCCAGACCCTGCTTTGCCGTGCCCTTGGACTCAGGGTGCCGGAGTGGAACTGCCGTCAGCTCGATCCGGGCCGGCTGTTCGTCGACGATGACGGCTACCGTCCGGAACGAATCCTGCGCACTACCCGGCTCGGTATACCGCCCGGGCGCGACGAGCACCTCCCCTACCGCTACGTCGACGCCGCCTACGCCCGCTTCTGCACACGCAACCCTCTCGGCCGCACGCGCGTGGAGGGCGAGCATTACCACTTCCTTGTCGGAAACTGACAGATGGACGGTCTAACCGAGGCGCTGCTGGGCTGGCTTGGCGATCATCGCCAGTGGCTGGGCCTGGCGATATTCCTGATCGCCCTGGTCGAATCCCTCGCTCTGGCCGGCCTGCTGGTGCCCGGGGTGGTTCTGCTGGTCGCAGCCACGGCCATGGCAGGCAGCAGCGGCATCGGTGTGCTCGAAGTGCTCGGACTGGCCTTCGCCGGCGCGGTCTGCGGAGATCTGGCCAGCTTCGTGCTTGGGCGAGTATTTCATCAGGACATCAAACGGATGCGGCTGTTTCAGCGCCATCCCCAGTGGATCGATCGAGGGGAAAGCTTCTTCCGCCGTTACGGGATGCTCAGCGTGCTTATCGGCCGCTTCGTCGGACCGATTCGTCCGGTGATTCCCCTGGTGGCAGGCATGTTCGACATGCCGGCCTGGCGCTTCATGCTGGTCAATGTGCTATCGGCGCTGGCCTGGGCTCCGGCATACGTTCTCCCCGGTTATCTCGCGGGACAGGCAGTACGTTGGGAAGTGCCGGAATTTTTCTGGCCGCAGGCGCTGAGCCTGGCCGGCGCACTTGCCGGCATGGCCGTAGTGGCATTGCTGATACTCCGCACCCAGACTCGCTGGGCGCCGCTGGCGGTGGCTGGACTGAGTGCACTGGCGCTGCCGATACTGCTGCTCGCCCGCCCCTGGCTGGGCGTTTTCGAGTCGAGCGTGCGCGTCTGGCTGAACGCCGCTGCTGCAGACCTGAACCTGCTGAGCCTGACCGGGCCGCTGAATGATTGGCCCTTTCTCTTGCTGGCCACCGCCCTGCCGCTTGCGGCCCTGACCCTGATGCACCAATGGCGCCAGCTGTGTTTCCTGGCGATGGCCCTGCTGATCGCCTCCGGTATCGCGCGTCTGGCCGGGCCGGTGGAGCCGCTCACCAACCTGGTCGCCGGACTGACCCTGCTGCTGGCCATAACCATCCTGAGCAACCGCGAACAGGGGTTCTGGCGGCGTGTCGGCTGGCTGCTGTACCTGCTACCAGCCAGCGTCCTGGTCGCCAGCGCCTCGCTGATACCCACCTCACTGTCTCCCCTGAGCCTGCTCCAGGGTCTGATGATTGCCGTTACCGCGACACTCACCACACTCTGGCTGATCGAACGCGGCGCGGTCATGACACCACTGCCCCGACCGCTGACCTACCTGCTGCCGGCCTGGCCGGTGCTGCTTGGCGCCCTACTCG
>JAUVYN010000103.1 GCA_030603065.1 Pseudomonas sp. | reverse complement strand
ATCGGCCGGACGCCAGGTATCCAGGTTCGGCGTGCTGCGCAGCGCGGTCAACTGCTCGATCGGCTGATGGGTCGGGCCGTCTTCGCCCAGCCCGATGGAGTCGTGGGTGAACACGTAGATAACCCGCTGCTTCATCAGCGCGGACATGCGCACCGCGTTGCGGGCGTACTCCATGAACATCAGGAAAGTTGCGCCGTAGGGCACCAGCCCCCCATGCAGCGCCACGCCGTTCATGATTGCGCTCATGCCGAACTCGCGTACACCGTAATAGATGTAGTTGCCGGAGGCATCTTCCTGCGTCACCGGCTTGCAGCCCTTCCACAGCGTCAGGTTGGAACCGGCCAGGTCAGCCGAGCCGCCCAGCAGTTCGGGCAGCAGCGGACCGAAGGCATTCAGACAGTTCTGACTGGCCTTGCGGCTGGCGATGGTCTCACCCTTGGTAGCCACTTCACGAATGAAAGCAGAAGACTTCTCGGCAAAATCAAGCGGCAGTTCGCCAGCCATACGGCGCAGAAACTCGGTCGCCAGCTCAGGGAACTCGGCCTTGTAGGCTTCGAAACGCTGATTCCACTCGGCTTCGGCGCGGCCGCCAGCCTCGCGCGCGTCCCATTCCGCGTAGATGTCGGCAGGAATTTCGAAGGGACCGTGCTTCCAGCCCAGCGCTTCGCGGGTCAGCGCCACCTCGGCATCGCCCAGCGCAGCGCCGTGGGATTCTTCCTTACCCTGCTTGTTGGGCGAGCCGAAGCCGATGATGGTCTTGCAGCAGATCAGCGTCGGCTGCTCGCTCTTGCGCGCCGTCTCCAGCGCAGTGCGGATTTCGTCGGCATCATGGCCGTTGACGTTGCGGATCACCTGCCAGCCGTAGGACTCGAAGCGCTTGGGGGTATCGTCGGTAAACCAGCCGTGGACCTCGCCATCGATGGAGATGCCGTTGTCATCATAGAAACCGATCAGCTTGCCCAGGCCCAGGGTACCGGCCAGCGAGCAGACCTCATGGGAGATGCCTTCCATCAGGCAGCCGTCCCCCATGAAAACGTAGGTGTGGTGATCGACGACCTTGTGACCGGGGCGGTTGAACTGCGCCGCCATGACCTTTTCCGCCAGCGCAAATCCCACTGCATTGGCCAGGCCCTGCCCGAGCGGGCCGGTGGTGGTCTCAACGCCAGGGGTATAACCGAATTCCGGGTGTCCTGGGGTCTTGCTGTGCAGCTGACGGAAGCTCTTCAGGTCATCGATGGACAGATCGTAACCGGTCAGATGCAACAGCGAATAGATCAGCATCGACCCGTGTCCGTTGGACAGCACGAAGCGGTCCCTGTCAGCCCAGTTCGGGTTGCTCGGGTTGTGCTTCAGATAGTCACGCCAGAGCACTTCGGCGATGTCCGCCATACCCATGGGCGCGCCGGGGTGGCCGCTATTGGCTTTCTGCACTGCATCCATGCTGAGGGCACGGATGGCATTGGCTCGGTCACGACGGCTGGGCATGAACTACTCCTGAATACTGACGAGGCGAAGCGGTCAGCGGAATACCGCCGACCGGAAATTAGGCCGGGCATTTTCGCGCAATACGGCCTTGCCGGCAACGAAAACCGGGCGGCGGGCATACCGACTTTCGGGAGGATACAACCGGCCCCGCAGTCTATATCAAAGTTTTTTGATATAGACATTGCAACACCCGAACCTCGCCACTACACTGCCATCCATGACTCCAATAGCTCAGTTGCACGCAACCGATCCTGCCCCGCTCGAAGATCTGGCCGCCCTGAACAAGGCGACCAGTGACGTGCTGCGCCTGGAGATCCTGCGGGTACTGCGCAATGACTCCTTTGGCGTGCTCGAGCTCGCCCAGATCTTCGACATGCGCCAATCCGGCATGAGCCATCACCTCAAGGTTCTGGCCAACGCAGGCCTTGTCTGCACACGCCGGGAAGGAAACTCGATCTTCTATCGTCGCAGCCTGCCCGTCAGCGGTGATCGCTGGGCACCGCTGCATGAGCAACTGCTGAGCGGGATCGACCAGACACCACTACCAGTGCGCCTGCAGGATGCCCTGCTTCGAATTCACAGCCAGCGCGCCGAAGTGTCCAGACAGTTCTTCGCCCGCTTCGCCGAAGGCACGCCTGCTCAACAGGATCTGCTGGCCCAGTTCGACCTGTATCGCGAGCCGCTGCTGGGACTGATCGATAGCCTGGAGTTGCCGGCACATGCCACGGTGATAGAAGTGGGCCCCGGCGAGGGCGCCTTTCTACCCGACCTGGCCCGGCGTTTTAAAAGGGTTCTTGCCCTGGATAACTCCCCGGCCATGCTCGAACGAGCCCGGGCGCGTTGCGAAGCTGCCGGCCTGGCCAATATCGAATGCCTGCTCGCCGACGCCCTGGCACCGCAGAGTCTGCCATTGGCCGATTGCCTGGCCAGCAATATGGTGCTGCACCATATGCCCGCACCAGCTGAAGCATTGCAACGCTTCGCCCGACTGCTCAAGCCCGGCGGCAGCCTGGTGCTGACCGAACTCTGCCGCCATGACCAGGTCTGGGTCAGGGAAACCTGCGGCGACCTGTGGCTCGGTTTCGACCAGGACGACCTTCACAACTGGGCCATCGATGCCGGCCTGGCGCCTGGAGCCAGCCTGTTCATTGGTCTGCGCAACGGCTTTCAGCTGCAGATCCAGCAGTTCGCCCTCTCACGTCAAGACTTTGCACAAAGGACAGCGCCATGAGCGATTACTCCATCTTCACCTCCGAATCCGTCTCCGAAGGTCATCCGGACAAGCTTGCCGACCAGATCTCCGATGCCGTACTCGATGCGATCATCACCGAAGACAAGTTTGCCCGCGTCGCCTGCGAGACCATGGTGAAGACCGGGGTTGCCATCGTCGGCGGTGAAATCACCACCAGCGCCTGGGTCGATCTCGAGGATCTGGTTCGCGGCGTGATCCGCGATATCGGCTACACCTCCTCGGAAGTCGGCTACGACGCCGACACCTGCGGCGTCATCAACATCATTGGTAAACAGTCCCCCGACATCGCCCAGGGCGTCGACCGACAGAAGCCGGAAGACCAGGGGGCCGGTGACCAGGGCCTGATGTTCGGTTACGCGAGTAACGAAACCGACGTACTCATGCCCGCTCCCATCACCTTCGCCCACCGGTTGGTCGAGCGCCAGGCCGAAGCGCGCAAGGGCGGCCTGCTGCCCTGGCTGCGTCCCGATGCCAAATCCCAGGTCACCTGCCGCTATGAAAACGGCAAAGTCGTGGGGATCGACGCGGTAGTGCTCTCGACCCAGCACAACCCGGAAATCTCCCAAAAGGATCTGCAGGAAGCGGTGATGGAGCTGATCGTCAAGCATGTGATCCCCGCAGACCTGCTGACTCGCGACACTCAGTACCATATCAACCCGACCGGCAAGTTCGTCATCGGCGGTCCAGTGGGCGACTGCGGCCTGACCGGGCGCAAAATCATCGTCGACACCTACGGCGGTATGGCCCGCCACGGCGGCGGCGCCTTCTCCGGCAAGGATCCGTCCAAGGTCGACCGCAGCGCCGCCTACGCCGGCCGCTATGTCGCCAAGAACATCGTCGCCGCCGGCCTGGCCGACAAGTGCGAAATCCAGGTTTCCTATGCCATCGGCGTGGCGCAACCAACTTCGGTGTCGATCAACACCTTCGGTACCGGCAGGATCGGCGACGACCAGATCATCAAGCTGGTGCGCGAGCACTTCGACCTGCGCCCCTACGCGATAACGCGCATGCTCGACCTGCTGCACCCGATGTACCGCGCCACCGCGGCCTACGGTCACTTCGGCCGCAACCCCTTCGAGATGACGGTCAAGGGCGACACCTTCACCGCCTTCCCCTGGGAAAAGACCGACCGCGCTGACGCACTCAAGGCCGAAGCGGGCCTGTAATAATCGACTGCCTAACGGCGGAAGTCGTCGTGGCAGGCCTTGCAGGCCTGCTGCACCGCGCGAAAGGGTTCACGGACCAGCTCCCGGCCCGCGACGGTTTCACCCACCGCCCGCGCCAGCAGCGCGGCCGAGGTTTCGAAGTCACTGATGCGCAAGGAAAAGCCCAGTGGGTCGGACCAGACTTCAGGGCGCGCCGCATTGCGCTGCGGTGAGTCGCCCGGCTCCGGGAAGTGTTCCCAGGGCTGACTGGCCAGTTCCTGCAGGCGTGCGGCGTGCGCAGCGAAAGCCTCTCCATCGAATTCGAGGCGCTCGCCCAGCATCCCCGCCATGGGCTCGGTCTGGTTGAGCATCTTGGTGAAGATGGCCTGGCGCTGGCCTTCGGGGGAGTTCGGATCGACCTGGTCGGCGCAGCCACCGAGCAGCGCAGCGGCCAGAAGCAGGACAAGCGATTTGCGGGGTGAAACGGCAGGCATGGTTTCATTCCAGATGACGGGACGGGCGCCATGATAACGCGCCGGTCCTGATGAACACAGAAACGGCGCGTTACGCCGTTTGACAAACGACCCCGACCGAGGGGCGCTGCAGCGGGAATGGCTGGCACAACGAGCGAGCGGAGTGCTGCATTGGTGGACCGTCGGTGGCATGGCAGAAAATTGCTCCTGCATTTTCTGCACTTCCTCCGTCCATGGAGGGCGGATGCCACCGATGAGCCTACAGGGACGTATTCACGGCGTGTCCACCAATGCAGTACTCCGCTGGCACCGGACCAATGACCAACACCCGTCAGGCTCGGCCGGACGAACAGAGAACCAACCGCGCCCATTCGCTGACACGAATGGAGACACACAATGAGTGCTGTTATGAACGCAAAAGACTTCAACGACTACAAGGTCGCCGACATCAAGCTGGCCGACTGGGGCCGCCGTGAAATCATCATCGCCGAGTCGGAAATGCCCGCCCTGATGGGCCTGCGCCGCAAGTATGCTGCCGAGCAGCCCCTCAAGGGCGCAAAGATCCTCGGCTGCATACACATGACCATCCAGACCGCCGTGCTGATCGAGACACTCACCGCGCTGGGCGCCGAAGTGCGCTGGTCATCCTGCAACATCTTCTCCACCCAGGATCAGGCCGCCGCCGCCGTCGCCGCCGCCGGCATCCCCGTCTTCGCCTGGAAAGGTGAAACTGAAGAAGAGTACGAATGGTGCCTCGAGCAGACCATCCTCAAGGACGGCAAGCCCTGGGACGCCAACATGATCCTGGATGACGGCGGCGACCTCACCCAGATGCTGCACGACAAGTACCCGCAGGTACTCGAACGGGTGCACGGCGTCACCGAAGAAACCACCACCGGTGTCCATCGCCTGCAGGAAATGCTCAAGAAGGGCACGTTGAAGATCCCCGCGATCAACGTCAACGACTCGGTCACCAAGAGCAAGAACGACAACAAGTACGGTTGTCGTCACAGCCTGAACGACGCCATCAAGCGCGCTACCGACCACCTGCTCTCCGGCAAGCAGGCGCTGGTGATCGGTTACGGCGACGTGGGCAAGGGCTCTGCCGCCTCGTTGCGTCAGGAAGGCATGATCGTCAAGGTCACCGAGGTCGACCCGATCTGTGCCATGCAGGCCTGCATGGACGGCTATGAAGTCGTATCGCCCTACAAGAACGGCATCAACGACGGCACCGAAGCCAGCGTCGATGCCGCCCTGCTCGGCAAGATCGACCTGCTCGTCACCACCACCGGCAACGTCAACGTCTGCGACGCCGGCATGCTCAAGGCCCTCAAGAAGCGCGCCGTGGTGTGCAACATCGGCCACTTCGACAACGAGATCGACACCGCCTTCATGCGCAAGAACTGGGGCTGGGAAGAGGTCAAGCCGCAGGTGCACAAGATTCACCGCACCGGCAAGGACGTGGACGTCGCCAACGACGACTACCTGATTCTGCTCGCCGAAGGCCGCCTGGTGAACCTGGGCAACGCCACCGGCCACCCCAGCCGGATCATGGACGGCTCCTTCGCCAACCAGGTACTCGCCCAGATTCACCTGTACAACGAGAAGTTCGCCGACCTGCCGGTGGCCGAGAAGAGCAAGAACGTCACCGTAATGGTCCTGCCGAAGAAGCTCGACGAGGAAGTCGCACTGGAAATGGTCAAGGGCTTCGGCGGCGTGGTGACCCAGCTCACGCCCAAGCAGGCCGACTACATCGGCGTCCCGCAGGAAGGCCCCTTCAAGCCCGACAGCTACCGCTACTAAGCGCCAATCGGGGCTGCCCTCCCGCAGCCCCGCCGGCCGTTAAAGGATTGCGCCTCCAAGGAGGCTGGAAAGATCATGACCAACACGAATACAACCGCCGTCAGCTTCGAGTTCTTCCCGACCAAGACCGACGCCGGCCACGAAAAACTCATCGCCGCCGCCCATGTACTGGCCGCCGAGGCGCCGGAGTTCTTCTCCGTCACCTACGGCGCGGGTGGTTCGACCCGCGACCGCACGCTCAATACCGTGCTGCAGCTCGACAGTGAAGTGAAGGTGCCCACCGCCCCACACCTTTCCTGCGTCGGCGACTCGAAGACCGATCTGCGCGACCTGCTCAACCAGTACCGCGACGCCGGCATCAAACGCATCGTCGCCCTGCGTGGCGACCTGCCCTCAGGCATGGGACAGGCATCCGGCGAGCTGCGTTACGCCAACGAACTGGTCGAGTTCATTCGCAATGAGACCGGTGATCACTTTCACATCGAAGTGGCCGCCTACCCCGAAGCCCACCCCCAGGCACGCCACTTCGAGGCCGACCTGGAAAACTTCCTGCGCAAGGCCCGGGCTGGCGCGGACAGCGCCATAACCCAGTATTTCTTCAGCGCCGACTGCTATTTCTATTTTGTCGAGCGGGTGAAGAAGGCTGGCGTGGACATCCCGATCATTCCGGGCATCATGCCGATCACCAATTACAGCAAACTGGCGCGCTTTTCCGATGCCTGCGGTGCCGAAATCCCGCGCTGGATCCGCAAGCAGCTCGAAGCCTACGGCGATGACAGCGGCAGCATCGCTGCCTTCGGCACTGAGGTGATCACCCGACTCTGCGAACGCCTGATCGAAGGCGGAGCACCGGGCCTGCACTTTTATACACTCAACCAAGCCGAACCCAGCCTTGCCGTCTGGCGTCAGCTGCGTTGAACCACCGGGGCCGGGCGCTGTCTGACAGCTGCCGCCCGGCCTGTCGTGAGTTTTTCCGACCGAACCGCGCGGCTAACGCGTTTCTGTTATACTCCATATCCTTCATCACAGGCCGCACGGACACCCCGTTCGCAACGGCCATCATCAGGGTTATCTGAATGTCCTTTGCTTCTCTCGGCCTGTCCGACGTACTCGTACGTGCGGTTGCGGCCACTGGTTACACCAATCCTACCCCCGTCCAGACCCAGGCTATCCCCGCCGTTCTGGAAAAGCGCGATCTCATGGTTGCCGCCCAAACCGGCACCGGCAAGACCGCCGGTTTCGCACTGCCGATCCTCGAACACCTGTTCCCGGCCGGTAAGCCCGACGCCAGCTTCAAGCGTACCGGCAAGCAGGTTCGCGTACTGGTACTGACACCCACGCGCGAGCTGGCTGCACAGGTTCACGAAAGCTTCGTCACCTATGCCAAGGAACTGCCGATGAAATCCGCCTGCGTCTTCGGCGGCGTCGGCGCCAACCCGCAGATGAAAGCCATCGCGCCCGGCCTCGATGTGCTGGTCGCCTGCCCCGGTCGCCTGCTCGATCTGGTCGGCCAGCGCGCCGTCGATTTGTCCAAGGTCGAAGTGCTGGTGCTCGACGAAGCCGACCGCATGCTCGACATGGGCTTCGTGCATGACGTCAAAAAGGTCATCGCCAAGCTGCCTACCAAGCGTCAGAGCCTGCTGTTCTCCGCGACCTTCTCGCGGGACATCATCGAGCTGGCCAACAAGCTGCTGGACAACCCGGCGCGCATCGAAGTGACTCCGCCCAACACCACCGTCGAGCGTATCGAGCAGACCGTGTACCGCGTTGCCGCCGGGCACAAGCGCGCGCTGGTCGCACACCTGATCACTCAGGGCGCCTGGGAACAGGTTCTGGTATTCACTCGCACCAAGCATGGCGCCAACCGCCTGGCCGAATACCTCGACAAGAATGGCCTGCCGGCTGCCGCGATTCACGGCAACAAGAGCCAAGGCGCTCGCACCAAGGCGCTGGCCGACTTCAAGGCCAACAAGCTGCGTATCCTCGTGGCGACCGACATCGCCGCTCGCGGTCTGGATATCGACCAGTTGCCCCACGTGATCAACTTCGAGCTGCCGAACGTCTCGGAAGACTACGTTCATCGTATCGGCCGTACCGGCCGCGCCGGTCGTTCCGGCGGCGCTGTCTCGCTGGTCAGTCCGGATGAGGAAAAACTGCTGAAGGCGATCGAGCGCATGACCCGTCAGAAGATCGAGGAAGGCTCGTTGGAGGGCTTCGTGCCGCCGGCGGTAGCCGAGCTTAACAGCGATCGCCCCGAGCGCCCCCGTGGTTCCGCCGGTGCGAACAACTCACGCGGCCGCAACAACGGCGGAGCGGTTGGCAAGGCTGGTGGCCGTGGCCAGAATCAGGCCCGCAGCGATCGGCCGCGCAATGACAAGCCACGGAATGACCGGCCGCGCCACGAGCAACCACGCGCCGCTCGTGGCCTACATGAACCGCTGGACGCCGTAGCCGAGGAGCGGCGGATTCAGTCCCACGGTAACCGCGCAGTAGTGCCACCGCCGCCCGCCCCTTTGGCCAATCGCGGCAACCCGCCGCGTGGCGGCCGTCCGCAGCGCGAAAAGCCGGCCTTGTTTGGCCGCTGAGCACCCTCTGGCGCAACACCCGGGCCCGGCTTGCGCCGGGCCTTTCTGTATCCGCAGTCTGGCGCAACCATACTCGTGTCACGAAATGGCGCTTGGAGTTTGGTCTAAGCCGCAAACCGCGGCTATAGTCGTTCTGAGCCAATCGGCGGTTGAGCTCCACTTCATCAGATCTCCCGCCTCCTCGACAGGATCCCCGACATGAAACGCGCTCTATTTGCCCTGGCCATACCTGCCCTGCTGCTGACAGGTAACACACTTGCCCAAAGCATCTCGCCCGCTCCGCAGCCCGGCCTCTGGCGCAGCGAAGCGACCACCCTAATCAACGGTCAGGACGCCCAGGCCGCCATGCGCGAAGCCTACGAGCAGATGATGGCACAGTTCCCCGAAGAGCAACGCGCGCAAATGGCCGAGGCCTTGGGCGTGAATGACCTTTCGGTTGACATGGAGTGCATCAGCGCAGAAGACGCCGCCGCCATGACCAACCCGCAGAAGCTGCTTGCAGAGGCCAAACAGGACATGGAGGGTTGCGATATCGACGTCAAGCAAGCCGGCGACTCACGCCTGACCTTCAGCGGAACCTGTCACAACAACGAAGGTTTTTCCGGCGACATGCAGGGCGAGCTGGTGATGGTCAGCAGCCGAGAGATGCGTTCGAAGTTCAGCGGCAAGGGCAACTATCAGGCGCTGACCGAGCCGGGCATGGTCGGCACGCCCGACAGCGAGGGCGGTCCGGTCGACATCCAGCACACCGAGGTATCGCGCTGGATTTCAGCCGATTGCGGCGACGTGCCGCGCCAGCCGCGCTAACTGGCAAAAGACTACCTAAGAGCTCCACTGCAGCCGAAATCAGCCGGGAGTGGCAGGGATGTGCTCACGGTAGTCGATCGCTGTCCCCGGCACGTAAGGAAGGGCTGCATCCAGATGCAGCCCTAGCCCCGGCAGCTCCACCGACTCCAGATGGCCAGACTGATCCAGATGCATGATCATACGTTGTTGCTGTTGCAACGCATTCAGTACAGAGCTGTCTACGTAGAAACTCCGGGATAACACCTCATTACCAATATCGGCCATTCGTTGACGTCTTTCGTAGCGAGCCGCCCTCAACTGGTTGTATCTGGCCCATCCGAACAACGTAACAGCCATCAGCCCCCCCAGGGTAATGTAAAGAGCCAAGCTGCTGATCGTACCCAGGAAATGGTCACCGACGTAGACTGATTCCAATCGATCCGCGCGTTGAATCTCCGCAATCGAACTCGCGACCAATCCGACGAAACACGCCCATGCGACCAAGGTCAGCACGATATCCGACACGCGGCCCAACCAATGCTGCTTCGTACGTATGATCATGTCAGCCTCCTGCTGATTCCCCTATCGGGACTGGTCCAGCGCGCCCGCCCGCGGCGGGCGCGCAACATGACCTTGGGACAACTCGCCAGGGTCGTACACATGGTGAT
>JAUVYN010000009.1 GCA_030603065.1 Pseudomonas sp. | reverse complement strand
CAAAAGGCTCAACTCGACGAGGTTCATTTGGATTTGGCTGATGCAAAAGCTCAGCTTCATCGCCTCCGCCTCGGCGTGAGTGACAAAGAGAACCTGGAAAGAGAAAAGCGCGCTCTGGAAAAGAACAATCAAATATTGAGTGCAAGACTCAACGACTTGGGCAAAACGGTAGATGACCTAACCCAGTCACAGCAATCTGAGAAACCGTTCCCCCAAATGGCATGGATGGATTCTGCGTCCACTGCCGATTGGATCAAGGATCGCAAGGCCAAGGAGTTGAGCCTGCCAGAGCAAGATGTTCCTGATCTGAAGAAATTCTCGGTTGAATTGCGGCACCGGATCGCTCAAGCGGAGGAAGGTACAGAACTGCATTTTGACCTCGAAGTTATTCAGTTGCTGATTGCCGGATTGGCCATGAGCCCGCTTCACATCTTTCAGGGAATTAGCGGCACGGGCAAAACGAGCCTGGCAAAGGCGTTCGCCAAGGCCGTGGGAGGGCATTGCACTGACATTGCCGTCCAGGCCGGCTGGCGAGATCGTGATGATCTACTGGGACACTACAACGCTTTCGAAAAGCGCTTCTATGAGCGCGACTGCCTTCAAGGCCTCTACCGTGCGCAAACTGCCGCTTACAAGGACCGGTGCAACATCATCTTGCTGGACGAGATGAACCTGTCGCGCCCGGAGCAGTATTTTGCTGAATTCCTCTCAGCGCTCGAAAAGAATGACCCAAATGATCGATTGATCAGTTTGTCGGAGAGCCAGTTGCCGAACGCGCCAGCGATGTTGGTCGAGGGGCGAAAGATTCGGATTCCCCACAATGTCTGGTTTGTAGGCACTGCGAACCACGATGAAACAACGAACGAGTTCGCTGACAAAACCTACGACCGTGCTCATGTCATGACGCTTCCCCGCCACGAAGCGAAATTCAAGCCGGAGACAAAGCCGAAGGCCAGCTTTAGCTATGAATCATTGATGGAGCGTTTCGGTGCTGCTGTGGAACAAAACGCTGATGAGGTTTCAGAGTTGTTGGAGGAGTTGACCACGGGGCCACTCACGAGCATCTTGCAGGATCGCTTTGACCAGAGTTGGGGCAATCGACTCGAACGTCAGGCCATGCGATTTGTCCCTGTTTACATGGCTGCCGGCGGTCGCAAAGAAGATGCTCTGGACCATTTGCTTGCCAGCAGAATACTCAGGCGCGGTAAGGTCACGGAAAGATTCGATAAGACCATCGATGATTTGACCGCCGTCGAACACGCGCTTACGACTGTTTGGAAAGGATGGCAATCTGAGCCTCGCCGTTCTATGGACCTGCTGGCTCAAGACCGTCGCCGTAAGGAACGTGTGGCATGATATTTCTGGATCGCCTTACGGGTAACAAACTCAGCCGCCTACCCGAAGCGCTTCTGCCGGGGCAGTACTGCTTGCTTGAGCCACTCCTGGTCAATGGACACAGCCGCTTGCAGCCCGGTGATCTGCTCTCGGATGATGGCTCGGGCGTAATCCGGACTCAAGACACAGAATCGCAAGTGCTCGCCATCGATCAGTCTGACGACGATCAGGCGGACTGCGATCTGTCGGCAGAAGCGATTATTTCCATCGCCGGGAAAATCGCTCACGCACATGATGCAAATATCTCACCCATGCTGCCCGCTGAAATGGCCGCCCAATGCGCGCTCGAAGAACTCGAGCGCGACTTGGCGGTGGTACTCAAAAATGGTCATCTGCATTCAATATCTGACCGCCCCCGCAGAGACCTTCGATATGACGACTTGGTTGCGCCAGTAGCGCGAGCTCGACGCCTCGCGACTTCAGCATTAAGTCACCTCGCATCACACTCTGATTGCTGGCAGCAGCGAACGCTCAGCGGTGTGCAACCGCGCAAGGTTCTTGCACGTTTCAGCGAGGACGACTATGCCATCTATGAGAATAGGCTCTACAAGCGGTTACTGGATCGCCTAGATCGACACCTGGCCAGGAGATGGGCTCGCATCCGCGGAGTGAACTCACGACTGGAGCGAGCTTTGGAGTTCCAAGACTCTGAGCAGACGCATTTTCGACTTCGCCAGGATATTTGTCGCCTTTGGGGGGAGTCATATCTTGATGACAAGACAGGGATTCAGTTGGAGGCAGGAAAGCGCGCCCTCAGCGATTTGGAGTCGCATTTGCGCGCGATCAGAGGTTTGAAGCAAAGGGGGCTTTATTCGCTCGTGCCTCCTGCATCTGTGGTTCCCGCCCAAGTTCACCGGACAAACATTCTCAACCACGACCCGCACTATCGCCATCTGCCCCCGCTTTGGGAGAAGTTGAAAGATGATCGAGAAGACCGGCTCTTACCCCCGGAAGAGCGCTTGGCGCGGCAAATGCAATTGCAATTGGCTTACGTCAGTTACGTTGGTCTTGTGATCAGGCGGGCGCTTGAACGGTATGGCCTGCGCCGGGTTGATGGAAATTACGTTTTCAGTTGGGCAGGACGGAGTTTCGTACTCCGGCATGATGTACATGATTGGGTCATAACCCAGGCTGAGCGATCTATCCTGAGGATCGTGCCGATTGCCTGGTTCGGCGCGTCAGTAAATATCAGTGAGAGTCTGGAGCCTAGTCGCATTGTTTGTTGGCCAGGCGTACCTAGTAGCGTCGCGTCGCCGCAGAGTATTCCTGTCTCTCCGCTGGACCTTTATGTCGTGGAGAAGGTGGGGAGGTTGATCGATGTGTGGATGTTGCAGCAGTTGCTCCAAGGTCATGGCCGAAAACTGGGGCCGTTGCCCACACCGGCCAAAAAGCTAACCGAGGCTTGGCCAGAACAGTTTGAATCTATTTCGTCTACCCATGTCAGGCTTCTCACGCCAGTCGACGCTCAGAAAGCAGCCGAACTGATGGCTACTCTTCAAGGTTCAGCTAATACGCAAGTTGTGGCGGCCTTCGAGGAAGCAATCGAACAGATCGCAGCGCTTGCTCAACTTTGTGGACATCCGGCGCGATTCGAGCGCGCGCAGCAGCAAGACTTCTACTGTCAATGCGGAACTTGCCAGGCAACCTGGTCGCTGAAGACAACAGGGAAAAGGCAACACTTTTCTATGCGGCTGAAGGGCGCATCTGCCATACCAGAAGAGGACGGGTTTCTTTGGTCTGGGAGGGATTGGATGGGGTTCGACCTAGTTAGAGAGCCGTGACAATGACTAAGCCGTCGAATCCACGCATGACGGTCGTCTTGCTTCAAGCCCGGCTACCCAGCGTGAGCATCTGCAGGGCCTCAAGCAATGCAGCTGTCAATGGCCATCAACAATGCTGAGTTTTACTTGGATACTTCCTTTATGCTGCAAACGGGCGCAGCAGGCAGTACTCAAAACTTCGCCTCCTGGCCTGGGTCCCAAAAAAACCATGGGCACAATCTGGGCACAGAGTGGGCACACGGCCAAATTGGCCTGTTTTCAGCGGCTGAGGGCAGATGTCATCCCAGCAAGCGACGAGAATCAGGGGCAGCAGTAAACGAAGGTGCAGTAAGACGATGCAGCAAGTCTGGGATAGGTCGGTTGGCTTAGGTAAGGTGCTGAATTTACAGAGGAAATGGCGCACCCGACAGGATTCGAACCTGTGACCCCCGCCTTCGGAGGGCGGTACTCTATCCAGCTGAGCTACGGGTGCGTGGCGGTAAAACGTTCGTATTTTGACATCTTTTTGCACCTTGGCTCAATTCAATGAGTTCTGCCTTCGGAGGGCAGTACTCTATCCAGCTGAGCTACGGGTGCGTTGCAGGGGCGCAATAATACGCAACGGCAGCGGCTTCGTCCATGCCTGCCGGGCGGAAAAGCCTGCCAGGAAGAGTGGCGGGTGCGACTTCCTGCCTATTTTGCCGCCCGGGGGTTTCCCGGTATACTCGCGCTCATTGTCCGGGCTTTACGCGGGCTGATACCTATAGCCATGATGAGGATGTTGAAGGTGACCATTCTGAGAAATTTCCTGACTGCCTCCGCCGCTGCGCTTGCCGTGCTGGCTGGCGGTGCCTTTGCTGCGGCGGATAATGCCGCCATCGCTGACCGTATCAAGCCCTACGGATCCGTATGCCTTGCCGGTGACGAGTGTGCCAACGAAGTCGCGGCTGCTCCCGCTGCGGCTGGTGGTGCTGCAGCAGCGCGCTCTGGCGAAGCGGTGTACCAGCAGTTCTGTACTGCCTGCCACGGTACGGGAATCCTCAATGCCCCGCGCACCGGCGATGATGCCGTGTGGGCCGAACGCGTTGCAGCCCGCGGCAGTCTGGATGCGCTGACCCAGTCGGCGATCACCGGTATCGGTGCCATGCCGCCCCGCGGTACCTGCGGTAACTGCTCGGATGAAGAAATTCACGCTGCCGTCGAGTTCATGTCGGGTCTGTAACTCAGCCTTGCTACCACCGCGTGCCGGTGGTGGTCTGAACGCCAGCCGCTTCGGCTGGCGTTTTCGTTTGCACCTCCTTTTTCTGCCAGCGTCATAGCTCTTTGCTATGCATCTGATAGAAGGACTCAGTTTTCGCACTGGTACCCTATGGGATATGCTGGCCTATAGCTTGCGCGCATAGCGAATTGCTAGCATGCTGAAGCGATTCCCCCGTAATTGGCACATGCCTGGAACGACCCCGTGAATCTCATTCGCACCAGTGAGCTCGACCCGCTAGCCAGCTCCGGAGAGAGTGTTGCATTGCTCACTATTCTGGACAGCTTGGATGCGCTCATATATGTCGCGGATATTCAGACGGGAGAGTTGCTCTTCGTTAACGAATACGGGCGCAAACGCTGGGGTGAGCCGCGTCAGCTGAAATGCTGGGAATATCTGCAGTCAGGCCAGACCGCTCGCTGCGCTTTCTGCACCAATCCTCTGCTGCTGGATGCGGCGGGTCAGCCCGCCGGCATACATGTGTGGGAATTCCAGAACACCGTGGACGGGCACTGGTATCAGTGTCGGGACCAAGCCATTCGTTGGGTGGACGGGAGAATAGTCAGGCTGGAAATAGCCACCGACATCACCGACCGCAAGACGGTGGAGCAGGCTTTGCTGGAGGCCCGGCGTCAGGCTGAGGCGCTCGCCCGGACCGATGATCTGACCGGGCTGTCCAATCGTCGTGCGTTTTTCGAACTGGGCGAACAGATTCTGCGCCAGGCACGACGGGGCGGCAGCGAGGTGAGCGTGATCATGTTCGACATCGATTACTTCAAGAGCATTAATGACACCTACGGTCACGCGACCGGCGATCGGGTGTTGCGCAAGGTGGCCCGGGTGGTGGGGCGCAGGGTGCGAGACTGCGACGTGTTCGCCCGCCTGGGCGGCGAGGAGTTTGGCCTGTTGCTGCCCGACACGCGACTGGCTCAGGCGCTGGCGACCGCGGAGCGCTTGCGCAGCGAGATCGGGACAGCCTCGGTGAAGCAGAATGGTCAACTGATAAGCTGTACCGCGAGTTTCGGGATCGCCATGTGCCGCAAGGGGCGAAGCAGTCTGGACCAGCTACTTGCGGCAGCAGACCATGCGCTGTTTCGAGCCAAGCATCAGGGTCGCAATCGGGTCGAGCTCGCGGAGGCAGATGCCATCGGTTGACGCAGCTAGCGCGTGAGCATGTTGCGGATATCCGCCAGGGCGCTCCGCCCTCGAGCCTGTTTTTTCTCTGCCGGTACGTCTTCGGTACCTTCCCATTCCAGGTCTTCGGTGGGTAGTTCGTCCAGAAAGCGACTCGGCAGACAGTCGATTACCTCACCGAACTGGCGGCGCTTGGCGGCGAAGGTGAATGCCAGGGTACGCTTGGCGCGAGTGATGCCCACATAAGCCAGGCGGCGCTCTTCTTCGACGCTGTCGGCTTCGATGCTTGAGCGGTGAGGCAGAATCTCTTCCTCCATACCCATGATGTACACGTGCGGGTATTCGAGCCCCTTCGAGGCATGCAGCGTCATCAGCTGCACCCGATCGTTGTCTTCTTCTTCCTCGTGACGTTCGAGCATGTCGCGCAACACCAGCTTGGCGATGGCGTCCTCGATGTCAGTTTCACCAGATTCGTCCCGCTCGATGGTGGTTTTCAGAGCATCGAGCAGGAACCAGACGTTGCCCATGCGTTTGGCGGCAATATCGTCGCTGGAGCAGTTCTGACGAATCCAGTTTTCATAATCCAGATCCAGCACCATGTCGCGCAGTACGCCGATGGGCTCTTCCCGGCTGCAGCGTTGGCGGATTCCTTCAAGCCAGCGCTGGAAGCGCTGAAGTCGTTCCAGATAGCGCGGCTCCAGGTGCTCGGAAAGTCCCAGTTCGGCGCAGGCGGTGAACAGACTGACGTCTCGCTCGTTCGCATAGTTGCCGAGCTTTTCTAGCGTCGCAGGGCCGATCTCGCGGCGCGGGACGTTGATCACGCGCAGCAGTGCGTTGTCGTCATCCGGATTCACCAGCAACCGGAAGTAGGCCATAAGGTCCTTTACTTCCTGGCGGGCGAAAAAGCTGGTGCCGCCTGACAGGTGATAGGGAATCTGGTGGTGCTGTAGTTTGAGTTCGATCAGCCGCGCCTGATGGTTGCCACGGTAAAGGATGGCGAAGTCGCGCCATGCGTGCTTGTCGCGCATATGGCGCAGCTGGATATCAGTGGCGACCCGCTCGGCCTCTGCTTCCTCGTTGCGGCAGCGGATAGCACGGATCGGATCGCCATAGCCCAGCTCGCTCCAGAGTTGTTTCTCGAAGACGTGGGGATTATTCGCGATAAGTGTGTTGGCGGCACGCAGGATGCGGCTGGTGGAGCGATAATTCTGTTCGAGCATGACCACCTTCAGCGCCGGGAAATCCTCCTTCAACTGCGCCAGGTTTTCAGGGCGCGCGCCGCGCCAGGCGTAGATAGACTGGTCATCGTCGCCTACTACGGTAAAGCGTGCGGCGTTGCCTACCAGCATCTTCACCAGCAGGTACTGGGTTGCATTGGTGTCCTGGTATTCATCCACCAGCATGTAGCGAATCCGGAACTGCCATTTCTCCAGTACGTCCGGGTGGTCACGAAACAACATCACCGGAATCAGGATCAGGTCATCGAAGTCGACCGCATTGTAGGCCTTGAGCGTGCGGTTGTAGTGTGCGTACACACTCGCTGCGGTTTGCTCCTGCGGGCTCTTGGCCCGGGCCAGGGCTTCTTCGGGGGTAACAAGGTCGTTTTTCCAGTTGGAAATCTGCGCCTGGATGCCTTCGATCCCGTCGTCGGCACCGTAGTCGCGGTGCATCAGATCGGTGATCAGTGCCTGGGCGTCCTGCTGATCGAAGATCGAGAATCCCGGCTTGTAGCCGAGTCGCTTGTGCTCCTTGCGGATGATGTTCAGACCCAGGTTGTGGAAAGTCGAGACAGTCAGGCCGCGGGCATCACCGCCCCGCAGCAGGTGGCCGACACGCTCTTTCATCTCCCGTGCGGCCTTGTTGGTGAAGGTCACCGCGACGATGTTCTGCGCCTTGTACCCGCATTCCTTGACCAGGTAGGCGATCTTGCGGGTGATCACGCTGGTTTTGCCGCTGCCGGCGCCAGCCAGCACCAGCATCGGCCCGCTGATGTACTGCACGGCTTCCTGTTGGCGCGGGTTGAGGGTGGACACGAATGGGGTTCTCCTGCTTGGCGAAACAGTTTAACAGCACATTTGGGGGGGTCGACAGCAAAGCCGGGGGCGGATAGGCTAGCGGAGGCTTTCTTTTCTGTACAAGCTACCTTATAAAGTTGCCCTATCTACTTAATTCCTATGGATCCATGGAGGATCTGTGTCTTCTGACTCGCCAGCGCGACGTGTTGTGTTGCTGGACCACGACCAGGGTGCGTACGTTCAGCTTTGTCGCCGGCTTTCAGCGGTCAGAGGTCATGGCTACGAGCTGGTGCGCCGTGGCAGTTGGGAGGAGCTGCAATCCGATCTGGCAGCGGGGGGCGTGCGTGCGGTGCTCCTGGGGACGGATTTCTTTGACAGCGCGCGGGAATGCGAAGTCCCGCTCATCCATCTCTCGGTGAGCCCCGAACAGGCTCCTCTACCATCTTTCATTCAGGACAGCATCTGGAATCAGGCCAGCGCCAGCGAACTGGTGCGCTGTCTCAATTACGCTTTGGAACGCCACGGCCTGCAAACAGCGCTGAATCATGCCGCAAGTTATGACTTGCTGACGGGGATCTGCAACCGGCAAATGCTTCAGGATCGCCTCAAGGTCGGTATGCGGCGCGCACTGCGAAACAACAAGCCGCTTGCCGTACTGCTGATCGACCTGGACAACTTTCGGCATGTCAACGATACCCTGGGGCACAGGGCTGGCGATTCGATAATCTGCGAGGTGGTCAACCGGCTGCGACGAGTTGTGCGCAACACCGATACCATCGGACGGATGGGTAGCGACGAGTTTGGCGTGATTGTCGAGGACTATGCCAGTCCGAGCAATCTGCTGCAGATCGCCCAGAAGATCACGCACGAACTGGCCGAGCCCTTCTTCGTGGTCAACGAGAGTCTGCTGCTCGGTTGCAGTGTGGGTATTGCCACCTACCCCGAGGCTGGGCAGACGGTCGACAGCCTGCTGTTGCACGCTACGATGGCAATGCAGCAGGCCAAGGGGCAGCGCGGCTGCAACTTTCACTTCTACGACGACCGTATCAATTTGCACGCGAACAGCCTGATCGAGTTCGAAGGTGCGTTGCGTCAGGCCTTGAGGCGCAGCCAGTTCGAGCTGCATTACCAGCCCAGGGTGGATCTACGTAGCGGAAATATAGTGGGGCTCGAAGGGCTGATTCGTTGGCGCCATCCGGAACGCGGATTGCTGGGCCCCAACGAGTTCATTCCGCTGGCGGAAGAAACTGGGCTGATCGTGCCGATGGGCTACTGGGTCATCGCCCGAGCCTGTCATGATCTGGCACAGTTGCAACGCCGAAATCTGGGCAGGGTCCACGTTGCGGTCAATATGTCTTTCCGCCAGTTTCAGGACAGTCAACTCCTGGCGACCGTGGCCCGTTTACTGGAAAAGACCCGAATCGATCCGCGCATGCTCGAGTTCGAGCTGACCGAAACCGCGGTGATGCAGCACCCCGCTCAGGTGCTGCAGACCATGCAGGGCATGACCGGCCTGGGGGTGCGCTTCTCTCTCGATGATTTCGGCACCGGATTCTCGTCCTTCGTGCACCTGCACAGCCTGCCTATCAACCTGCTCAAGCTGGATCGAAGCTTCGTCAAGGGCATCGCCCAGCGGGACAGTGATCGTCAGCTGGTCACAGCTATGGTGGAAATGGGCCATAGTCTCGACCTTCAGGTGGTAGCCGAAGGCGTCGAATATCGGGATCAGCTGGAGCTGTTGCGACGGATGGGCTGCGATCAGGTGCAGGGATATTTCATCAGTCCGGCGCTGCCTTTCGAAGAGCTCTGTTATTTCATGGAAGCCTACAGCATGGGGCGCGAGAGCTCCGCCGTTCAGGACGGCTGATGGTCACCGCTCATCCTGAGCGACGGTCGAGCTGCCGATACTGCAGCGCTTCGGCCAGATGGGTTCGGGCAAGGCGCTTCTCGCCGGCCAGGTCGGCAATACTGCGCGCGACCTTGAGTGCGCGATGGCTGGCTCGGTGCGACAGCCCAAGCCGCTCTATCGCCTGCTCCATCCAGCTCGCGTCAGCTGCCTCCAGCGCGCAGTGCTCCCTTAACCCTGTCAGATCCAGGTGTGCGTTCAGCCGTCCCTGCCGTGTCATCTGACGATCACGCGCCGCGGCTATCCAGCCTGCCGCTTCTTCGGAAGTGGGGCGTCCCGGTTGTGGCGCAGCCAGGCTGAAGCTCTCATTGTGCATTGCCAGATGCAGGTCGATTCGGTCGAGTAGCGGTCCGGAGAGCTTGCCGCGATACCTTTCTATCTGTTCCGGTGTGCAGCGGCAACGCCCCGAGGGGTCGCCCTGATATCCGCATGGGCAGGGGTTCATCGCCGCAATCAGTTGAAAACGGGCAGGGAAGGTCAGTTGCTCCCTTGCCCGCGCGATATGAATCTCCCCTGATTCCAGCGGCTCCCGGAGCATTTCCAGCACCCTGCGATCGAATTCGGGCAATTCGTCGAGAAAAAGCACGCCCTGATGCGCCTGGCTGATTTCCCCTGGTCGCGGCTGGCTGCCTCCGCCAACCAGTGCAGCAGCGGATGCACCATGGTGAGGCGAGCGGAAGGGGCGAATCGGCCAGCTCGTAAGGGGCGTACTGGCACAGACGGACTGCACCGCAGCTACTTCCAGAGCCTCGCGCTCGCTCA
This sequence comes from Pseudomonas sp., assembly GCA_030603065.1. Classification (GTDB taxonomy): domain Bacteria; phylum Pseudomonadota; class Gammaproteobacteria; order Pseudomonadales; family Pseudomonadaceae; genus Halopseudomonas. Next base: position 54,167 of record JAUVYN010000009.1, on the reverse strand, counting down.
GTGGTGGCAGTATTCCCGGCAAACGGCTGGCCAGCAATGTCTTGCCAGTGCCAGGCGGGCCGAACAGCAGCAGGTTGTGGCCGCCACTGGCCGCGACTATCAGCGCCCGCTTGGCCTGTGCCTGGCCCTGAACATCGGCCAGATCCGCCGTGATCGGAGCGGTCGCTGGGCCGGCGGAGCTGTCAACGGCGGCAAGTTCACGCTCGCCGCGCAGATGCTCGCAAAGCTCCAGAAGATGCTCGGCAGCTATGATGTGCAGCCCTCTTACCAGGGCGGCCTCGGCGGCGTTGGCCCGAGGCAGGATCAGTTTGCGTCCTTGATCTCGGCAGGCCAGCGCCGCGGGTAGAACGCCCTGCACCGGACGCAATTCGCCAGACAACGCCAGTTCACCCAGGCACTCGCAATCTGTCAGGCAGTCGGTCGGTATCTGTCCGCTGGCGGTCAGCATACCCAGCGCGATGGCCAGGTCGAAGCGCCCGCCTTCCTTGGGTAGATCGGCGGGAGCCAGATTGATGGTTATTCGCTTGAGGCTGGGAAAATCCAGTCGGGCATTCTGCAGCGCGCTGCGTACCCGGTCTTTGCTTTCGCGAACGGCCGTCTCCGGCAGGCCGACCAGCGTCAGGCTCGGCATGCCGCTGGCGAGGTGGACTTCAACCGTAACGGAAGGCGCCTGGACGCCCAATTTGGCGCGGCTGTGCACCAGTGCCAGTGACATGATCGCTCCTTGATCGGACCCGCCCTGAGGTTCAGGTGGGTGGGTTGCCGCGCGTCTCCAGATCGGTGACGCGCTTTTCGAGTGCCTCGAGCCGCTCGCGTGTACGCATGAGCACAGCCTGCTGGGAGTCGAATTCCTCTCGACTGACCACATCGAGTTTGGACAGTGCGCTCTGCAGCAAGGCCTTGAGACGCTTTTCCAGCTCCGCGGCGGGCAATCCTTTTTCACTCATGAGCAGGCGCGCGGCCTGGCCACTGACGGCATCGAACAGGACTTTGTGCAACATGACTGACTCCAGAGGTTACCGAGGCGCTGAGGTCTGCAAAGTCTAACACAGGGGTTTTGCAGGTAACGCGAGGTGGTTGGCACCCTGGGTGCTCGAAACTGGGGCGCTTGGCTGGCTCTGCGTGCACCATTGCGGTGCGAGGCCTTCTGTTCGACTCCGTGAATCCGCCTAACTATTTGTTTAACGGACTGATATATAAGGAATTAATAAAACTGGCAGGCTTTCTGCTATGTGAACCGCAGCTGCCCAGGATCGGGTGAACCAAAATGGTCGCCTGGCCGGGTGCCAGCACTGGCTTTGCAACGATTCATCGTAGGGAGCATAAGAAAATGAAGCAGTTGAACCTCGCCAGACCCCTGACCGCGGTTGCCGGGTCGCTCCAGTGGCGGGCTCTGCAACAGCCTCTGTGCAATGTCCGTTTCTAAAAGCCTCTGAGTCGGCTTAGACTTGGCCTGTCCCCCAGGGCAGACCATTCACACGGGAGTATCCAAATGAAACTAGTAACGGCGGTAATCAAGCCTTTCAAACTCGACGACGTGCGCGAAGCGCTGTCGGAGATCGGCGTGCAGGGCATCACCGTAACTGAGGTCAAGGGTTTTGGCCGTCAGAAGGGTCACACCGAGCTGTATCGTGGTGCGGAATACGTGGTCGACTTTCTGCCGAAGGTGAAGATCGACGTGGCCATCGGTGACGACATGCTCGATCGCGTGATCGAGGCCATCACCAAGGCTGCCAACACGGGCAAGATCGGCGACGGCAAGATCTTCGTCGTGAATCTTGAACAGGCCATTCGCATCCGTACCGGTGAAACCGATACTGACGCGATCTGAGCCGTTCTTCTCACTGACAAGCGGTAACTAAGCCTATTTGGGGGGCTTATTATGGAAGATATCGTACAAATCAAGTATGCGCTTGATACCTTTTACTTTCTGCTATGCGGCGCGCTGGTCATGTGGATGGCGGCGGGCTTCGCCATGCTCGAGTCCGGCCTCGTTCGTGCCAAGAACACGACCGAGATTCTGACCAAGAACGTGGCGCTCTACGCCATCGCCAGCGTGATGTACCTGGTCGTCGGCTATCACATCATGTATTCCGGCAGCGAAGGCGGCATTCTGCCCAGCCTCGGTCTGCTGATCGGCGCTGAAAACGATGCGGCAGATGTTCTGGCTGCGGCGGCTGCCGGTGACGAGGATGCTCCCTACTATTCCAATCGTGCGGACTTCTTCTTCCAGGTGGTATTCGTTGCGACTGCCATGTCGATCGTCTCCGGTGCGGTTGCCGAGCGCATGAAGCTGTTCGCCTTCCTGGCCTTCGCGGTCATCATGACTGGCTTCATCTACCCGATCCAGGGCTACTGGAGCTGGGGTGGTGGCTTCCTCGACGCCGCAGGCTTCAGCGACTATGCAGGTTCCGGTATCGTGCACATGGCAGGTGCTTCCGCTGCTCTGGCCGGTGTGCTGGTGCTCGGTCCGCGCAAGGGCAAGTACGGTGCCAACGGGCAGATCAATGCGATCCCCGGTGCCAACCTGCCGCTGGCTACGCTGGGTACCTTCATCCTGTGGATGGGCTGGTTCGGCTTCAACGGCGGTTCGCAGCTGATCGTTTCCAATATCGAAGACGCCAACGCTGTCGCCCAGGTGTTCGTCAACACCAATGCTTCGGCGGCCGGTGGCCTGATCGCTGCGCTGATCGTCGCTCGCATCCTGTTCGGCAAGGCTGACCTGACCATGGCTCTGAACGGTGCCCTGGCCGGTCTGGTGGCGATCACGGCCGAGCCTTCTACCCCCGGCGGATTCCAGGCTACCCTGATCGGTGCGGTCGGCGGCGTGATCGTGGTGTTCTCGATCCTGGCACTGGACAAGCTCAAGATCGACGACCCGGTTGGCGCCATCTCCGTTCACGGCGTAGTGGGTATCTGGGGTCTGCTGGCGGTCCTGCTGACCAATGGCGATGCAACCATCGGTGGCCAGCTGATCGGCATCGTCAGCATCTTCCTCTGGGTATTCCTGGTCAGCCTGGTGGTGTGGCTCATCCTCAAGGCGGTCATGGGAATCCGCGTCAGCGAAGAGGAAGAGTACGAAGGGGTAGACATCTCCGAGTGCGGTATGGAAGCCTATCCGGAGTTCACCAGCAGCAAGAAGTAACTCGCTGCGGTACATGCGGATAAGACAGGGCGCCTTCGGGCGCCCTGTCTTTTTGCGCAAAAACGATTGGAGGAGATCGTCCATGTGGTTGCAACGCACTATTCACCTGCGTGCACGGCCCCGCGGCATGCATCTGGTCGATGACGAGATCCGTCAGGCACTTCCGGAACTGCGCGACTGCAGAGTCGGCCTGCTGCATCTGTGGCTACAGCACACCTCGGCCTCGCTGACGGTCAATGAAAACGCTGACCCACTGGTCCGCGGCGACCTGGAGGCGATGCTGCGTCATCTGGTACCTGACGGAACGCCGTTCTTTCGGCATACCGATGAGGGACCTGACGATATGACGGCCCACGTCAAATCCAGCCTGCTGGGCGTTCAGCTGAGCTTGCCGGTGGCGTCCGGGCGCCTCGCCATGGGGACATGGCAGGGGATCTACCTCGGCGAGCACCGTGAGCATGGGGGCAGCCGACGGATCCTGGCGACGCTCCAGGGCTCCGCCTGACAGGCTCAACCAGCTCAATGGTAACGACATCCAACAGCCGGCGAACCTTGCCACCCCGGTGGGGGTCTCACTTTGCATAGACTCAAACCGCAAGGAGACGCCATGAAAGCGCAGACCTTCCAGTACCTGACCGAGTGGACCACTCTGTTTCACAACAATATGGCGGAGCTCATGGAGCAAGGCTTGGCCCGGCAGGATAACGAGCGCGCGAAATGGTTACTGGAGTACGTGATCGATCACGAACGAAAGTTGGCCAAGGAGGTGGAAGGCTTCAAGCAGCAGGCCGATCCCAAGGCACTGAATACCTGGCTGTACGACCAGATCAGTGAAACCCTGCCACCCGATCAGCGCACCCGCGAGATCGACTACGGAAAAATGACCTTTGATCAGATCTGCGAAGAGATCTTCGATGTGCACAACCAGGTCATGGAAATATGGAAGGGAATGACAAGCAAGGGTGCCATCCCCGAGGCGAAGGAGCTGGCTCAGAAAATCTACGATCTTGAAAAACACGAAACCCTGCGTCTGGCGGATCAGATCACCAGCTCGCGGGATATGTAGACATCTCAGGGTGGCGGCGCGGGTTACTTGCGCCGCTGCCGTTCGGCGGGCGTTGAAAAAAGTTGTCCGCCCCCTCTAGCCAAATCCTGCTGTTGCGCTATAAATAGCCTGTTTTTTTGGCATGGGTTATGGCGATGAGTGACGACGATATCGAAGACGAAGAGCTGGACGAGGTTGAAGCGAGCGACGACAGTGATGTGGATGATTTGCCCGACTCGGACGAAGATGCCGAGCCTGCGGTAAAGCCACGCAAGAAAGCAGTCGAGGAAGACCCGCTGGAAGGCCTGTCGCTGGAAGCCAAGGCCCGTGAACGCGAGATGCTCGCGCGGCAGATGGAAGAGTTCATGGCCCGTGGTGGAAAGATTCAGCAGATTGACGACAACGTCATCGGCGATCCGCCAAAGAAGCCCGACGGTAAATACGGCAGCCGTCCCATCTGAGCCAAACCCGTGTCCGCCCGCCTCGCTCAGGGGCGTGGCGGGTATTTCTGCAGAAAACCCGGTATTTCACTCAGACAGCGTACCTCCCCGTGCGGCCGCGCCAGGTCGGGCCATTCCAGGCCAAGCCGATTGAACCATAGCGTATGCATTCCTACTGCCTGTGCTCCCTGTATGTCATCGACCGGGTGATCCCCGATATGCAGTGTCTCGTTCGGCTCAGCACCGGCACGCTCGAGGGCGGCCAGAAAGGGTGCCGGATCGGGCTTGCTCAGGCCGATCTCATCGGCTGATACCAGCACCTTGAAATAACGATCGAGCCCCAGTCTGCGCACGTCTGCGTTGCCGTTGGAGATGGTGGCCAGAATGTACTGGCTGGACAGCTGCTGGAGCAGGGCTTCGGCATGGGGAAAGAAGGTCAGCGCGTGACGTGCTTCGAGAAACACTTCAAAACCCTGCCGGGCGAGCGCCTGAGCGTGGTCTTCAGAGTAACCGGCTCGACGCAGCCCCAGCTCCATGATCGCCAGGCGCAAAGCGGTCACGCTGTGCCGCAGAGCCGGGTTGGCAGTGAGCACCTCATGGCGCAGGGCACGGCGGGCATCGGCGTCGAGACGCTGGAGGAACAGCGGTGCATGCTCGGCGAACCACTCGAGCAGCCGCCGTTCCGCGGCGGCGACGACCGGTTCGGTCTCCCACAGGGTGTTGTCGAGATCAAAGGTCAAGAGACGTATCACGGTCAATCCTTGCGCTTCGCGCGGGGGTGCGCCTGGTCGTAGACCTGCGCAAGGTGCTGGAAATCCAGATGGGTGTAGATCTGCGTGGTGCTGATGTCGGCATGCCCCAACAGTTCCTGCACGGCGCGCAGGTCGCCCGAGGATTCCAGCAGGTGGCTGGCGAAGGAGTGCCGCAGCATATGCGGATGCAGGTGCTGGCCGATGCGCTCGACACCCCAGCGGCGCACCCGCAGCTGGATGGCGCGGGGGCTCAGCCGGCGCCCCTGCATACTCACGAACAAGGGTTGCTCCGAACCTGATAGCAGCGGGCGAACAGCCAGCCAGCCGCTCAGCGCGTCCCGTGCAAGCTTCCCTACGGGCAGAATGCGCGCCTTGTTGCCCTTGCCCAGCACCCGCACTTCGCCCTGTTTCAGATCCAGATGGGCTACGTCGAGCCCGGCAAGCTCCGAGAGGCGCAGGCCGGAGGAGTAGAACAGCTCGAGCATGGCGTGGTCGCGCAGGCGCAGCCAGTCGTCGTCATCGTCGGAATCGAGCAGGCGCGCCGTCAGGTCGGCGTCCAATGTTCGCGGCAACTCGCGCGCAGTTTTCGGTGCGCGCAGATCCAGGGCCGGGTTGTTGCGACAAAGTCGTTCACGAATCAGGAAGCGATAGAGGCTGCGCACCGCACTCAGCATCCGTTGCAGGCTCCGTCCGGAAAGCCCCTGCCGGTGGCGCAGGGCGATGAAGCGGCGCAGATCGGCATCAACCACGGCTGACCACTCTGCTACGCCCTGTTCCCCCAGGTGCTCGGCGAGTAATTGCAGATCCTGGCGGTAAGCTTGCAGCGTGCGCGGCGACAGCTGACGCTCGCTACCGACGTGCCGAAAGAACTGCTCCAGTGCTGGCTGCAGCTCCGCCGAAGCGTTCATTCGCCCCGTGGCTCATCTGCCAGAGGACGCTGGCGCAGCAGCACACGCCCCAGCACTTCGGCGACGAAGCCGAGGAACAGCGTGCCGGTAGCGCTGCGATAGTGATGGGCGTCTGCGCTGCCCAGTGCCAGCACGCCGTGCAGGCCCTGGTGCTGAATGGGCGAGAGGGCGGTGGAGGCAATCTGTGGCCCCGCCTCGCCGAATAGAAAGCGTAGCTCGTCCGGGCGCAGGACGCCGCTCAGGGTGCGGCCGCTGTCCAGCAGGTGGCCAATGGCATCCCGCGCCTCGGCGTGGCTGACGCAGCGCGCGTTGCTGTAGCGCCGGGCCTCGCTGAACAGGATCAGGCTCACATGGGGGACCTGGAAGTCGTTGCGCAGGCTATCCTCGACGGTAGCGACTACCTGCTCCGGACTTTGCGACTCCAGCAGCCCGAGCACCAGCCGTCGGCTCTTTTCGAACAGGCGATCATTCTCGCGGGCGACATCCATCAGCTCGTTAAGGCGATGACGAACCTCGATGTTGCGCTCGCGCAACAGCTTCACCTGTCGTTCGACCAGCGAGACCGACTGACCCCGCTGGTGCGGGATGATCAGATCGGCCAGCAGCTCGTCGTGCTCGACGAAGAACGCCGGGTGTTGGCGCAGATAGGCCGCTACGTCCGCCGGGTCCAGTTCCGATCTCGGTTCCTGCTGTCGTTCGGTCATACTCTGATCTGCCCTTCGTAAACCCGTGTTGCCGGGCCGGTCATCATTACCGGCTTACCGCTGCCGTCCCAGCTTATCTGGAGCGTCCCACCGGGAAGCTCGATCGCAACTGGTGAGCGGAGCACGCCCATGCGAATACCGGCTACCGCTGCGGCGCAGGCACCGGTCCCGCAGGCCTGGGTTTCGCCCGCGCCACGCTCGTAGACACGCAGCCTGGCGCGGTGGGGGTCGACTACCTGCATGAAGCCGGCGTTGACCTTGCGCGGAAAGCGCGGGTGCTGTTCGACCAATGGCCCCAGCCGCTCGACCGGGAAGCGCTGTACGTCATCGACCAGGGTGACGCAGTGCGGGTTGCCCATGGAGACCGCCGCCACCTGCAGGATCCGGTCGTCTACCTGAAGCTCGTAAGTCACCGCTTCGCCGGCCGCCTGGAAGGGAATCTGCTCCGGCACGAAGCGGGGTTCGCCCATGTTGACGGTCACCTGGCCATCATCGCGGACGCTGAGAACGATCGGCCCACCTGCGGTTTCCACATGAATCTCGGTCTTGCTGGTCAGCCGCTTGTCCAGCACGAAGCGGGCAAAGCAGCGCGCGCCGTTGCCACACTGCTCGACCTCGCTCCCATCGGCATTGAAGATCCGGTAGCGGAAGTCGACGTCCGGCCGTGAAGGCGGTTCGACCACCAGCAACTGGTCGAAGCCGATGCCCAGATGACGGTCACTCCACTGGCGAATCAGGCGGGGCGAGAGCTGCGCGTGCTGGGTGACCATGTCGATGACCATGAAGTCATTACCCAGCCCGTGCATCTTGGTGAATCGCAGTAGCATCTCAGACCCCGGGTAGCAGGAACTCGCCGGCAAACAGCTCGCTGAGCTCCTCGCGGCGGCGGATCAGGTGAAACTGATCACCGTCGACCATGACTTCTGCGGCGCGTGGCCGCGTGTTGTAGTTCGAGCTCATCACGAACCCGTAAGCTCCGGCCGAGCGCACCGCCAAGAGGTCGCCTTCGGCGAGTGCCAGGCTGCGGTCCTTGCCGAGAAAATCGCCTGTTTCACACACCGGACCGACGATATCCCATTCCAGCGTCGGACGGTCATCCCGCGGGCGTACCGCGTCAATGGCCATCCAGGCGCCATAGAGCGCCGGGCGGATCAGGTCGTTCATGGCGGCGTCGATGATCGCGAAGTTCTTGTGCTCGGTGGGCTTTAGCAGGTTGACCTCGGTGAGCAGTATGCCGGCATTGGCGACGATTGAACGGCCTGGCTCGAACAGAACAGTGAGGTCGCGTCCAGCCAGTTGCTCACGTACCTTGGCCAGATACACGCCGGGTGCCGGTGGCGTCTCGTCACGGTAGGTCACGCCAAGCCCGCCGCCCAGATCCAGGTGGCGAATGCTAATGCCCGCCGCCGCCAGTTCATCGACCAGTGCCAGCAGGCGTTGCAGGGCGTCGAGGAAGGGCGTGTCGTCGGTCAGCTGCGAGCCGATATGGCAATCGACACCCTGCACACTGATATTGGGCAGCTCCGCTGCGCGGCGATACACTGCCAGTGCACTGGCTATGTCGATGCCGAACTTGTTTTCTTTCAGTCCGGTCGAAATATAGGGGTGAGTCTTGGCATCCACGTCGGGATTCACGCGCAGTGAGATCGGGGCCTGCACATCCAGTTCCGCGGCGACGCGCTGCAGCCGTTCGAGTTCGGCGGCCGATTCGATGTTGAAGCAGTGAATGCCGAGTTCGAGCGCTCGGCGCATTTCCGCTTCGGTCTTGCCGAGGCCCGAAAAAACGATGCGCGATGGCTGGCCGCCAGCTGCCAGAACGCGCTCGAGCTCGCCGCCGGAAACAATGTCGAAGCCGGCACCAAGCCGGGCCAGCACGTTGAGTACGGCGAGATTGGAGTTGGCCTTCACGGCAAAGCAGACCAGATGCGGAACACCCTGCAGAGCGTCGTCCCAGGCCCGGTAGGCCTGCTCGATGGCCGTGCGTGAATAGACGAAACAGGGCGTGCCATGCGCACTGGCGATGGCTGCCACAGCGACTTGCTCGGCGTGTAGTTCGCCGTTCTTGTACTCGAAGGCTGTCATGGAGGCAATCACTGTTCCGTTGGCTGCTGGTTCAATTCGTCCCGTGCCGGTGGCACGGTTTCTGCCGGGGTGTCCTGGGGCAGGAACAGCGGACCCCGCTGGCCACAGCCGACCAGCACCAGTACGCCGAGGAAGACTGCGATGAGAGCTTTCATGGAAAATTCCCTGTTGATAATCGAAGAATATCCGGCAGTATACCCAGCCACCCGGCCGGGCGCACCCGCGGGACGCCGGCAACCGACGACAGCGAGACACCCGCATGCATGAACTGACCGAGCAGGACTTCCACCGCCAGGTGGACCGCATTCAGGATCTGATCGAACACGCCGTTGACGCCCAGGGGCTTGAGCTTGAGATGGACCATGTCGAGGGTTCGCTTATCCTGCGTCGCGAAGACGGCCCGCGCCTGGTCATCGGACGTCAGCCGGCCTCCCGCGAGCTTTGGCTGGCGGCACCCACCGCTACGCTGCATTTCGGCTACCGCCCAGGCCAGGGCTGGGTCCACGATGGCGATGAAGAGACCCTTGGGGAAGTGCTCGACCGGGTGCTTGGCGACCTGCTTGGTGACGAGGTTGAGTTGGATCTCGAGGAGGCCTGATGGCGGTGCCCGGCAGTCAGGCTTCGCCCTGTGTGCGCCGCTGCTGTCTTGACGGCGACGAGTGCCTGGGTTGTGGCCGGTTAATGCAGGAAATACTCGACTGGCCGCAGGCCAGCGATAGCCGCCAGCGCCAGATACTCGATGCGGCTGCCCGGCGTCGCGCTGCCAGAGCGGGCTCTGTCAGGCGCTGACGACCGCGAGTGCGGAGTTCAGTGCATCCTCGAGTCGCTGCCGGTAGCGCAGATACTGGACGGTCTGCATGGTGCCGGCAGGGTCGATTGCCGAGAGGTCCAGGTCAGTGATGTAACAGGGGTACACCTCCTGGCTCTGCCTGCGCTCAAGAATATGCCTGGCGACCTCCCGGAAGAGGTCGCCGCCATGATCCAGCTGGGAGAATTCCCGATCGGCACAATAGATGGTCACGCGAAGCTTCTGGGCTGGAGCAGGTTCGGCGATGGCCTGTACCGGGAAGTAATCCGCCTGGGTATCCTCCTGCGGCAAGGGCTGAGGCTGCAGCCGCTGCGGTTGTCCGTCGCTGGCAGGAAGTATCTGGTACAACAATACGCGGCTTTGTCCTAGGCTGTTTTCCAGACTCATTCCGACATGCTTGCGCAAATTGATGCTTTGCAGGAAGCGTAGCAGCGGGGCGAGCAGGGCGCGTTCATCCCGGTATCCCTGGCGGCGTCGCCAGAGTGCGCCACGTTCGTCGAGCAGGCTGACCTCTGCCTGCTGGCCAGGCAGCAGGCGGTAAAAAATCTGGATGCAATCCGGTTCGCAGTGACTCAGTATCAGTGCCAGGTCATGACCCTGCAGTGCGAAAGTGTCCAGCACCAGGGGGCGATAGTGGGCACTGCCGGTGCCCAGATGGTGGATCAGCCGGTCCGTGTCGGCCAGCTCAACCACCTCGATGCCCCGCTCGCCGCGTTCGAGGATGCGAAAACTGTTCTGCAATTGCAGCAGCAGCCGTGGCGCCGGCTCGGTCAGAAGGTTGGCGGCCGCAAACTGAAACAACTGAGCGACTCGCTCGGCTATCGGATTCGAGCGGTTCGGGCAATAACAACGCACCTGCAGCTCCGGTAGCCTACGGTGTTCCTGGCCCTTCGAAAGAAAGTCACACAGTGCCTGTATGCAGGATTCCTCCCCCTCGAAGCGGTTGACCAGAATCTCGTTCCAGCTGTTGAGAATGATCTGATCAATGCTCAGCACCAGATTGTCGCGCAATCCCGAATAGCCCAGCGCATCGGTGTGGCTGCTGATCAGGTGCATATTGCGTAGCGAGGCGGCGGGCAGCGGATCCAGCCCCACGTTGATCAGCAGCAGAACCTGGCAGGGCTCGCTGGCGCGGGAAAGGGCCGCCTCGGTCAGCGCGGGCAGCGGTAGCGGGAATTGCTGCTGGATCGCGGAAAGCAGATTGTGCAGCTCGTATTCACTCAGCGCGCTGTCGCCGGGATGCAGGGCGAATCGTGTGGCGCTGTCCACCACACCGTTGCGGTAGGCCCAGGTGAGCAGCTCGATGAGTTCGGGGGTACGTTTGAGCGGAGAGTGGTCGCTTAGCTCGGCCTGATTGAGGGTGCCGCGGTAGAGCATCCATCCCGCCTGTCCAGTTTCCCCCGTGGGGCGCTGGGCTAGCGTAAGTAGATCTTCACTCAAGTCCGGGGCGATCCCAGGATTGATTACCTCGACCTTGCCGGCCTTGCGTTCGAAGGCAGCGTAAAGGCGACGCCCGAGCAGAGACAGGTCCCGGCTGTTGACCTGGTTGATCACTCCCTGGTTGCGTCCGAAGCGAGATAGCAACCTGTAGCTATGGGTCAGTTCGTTCACCAGTTGACGGCGTTCCAGACTGACTTCCCGCACCCGCCACTGGTGCCGCTCATCCATCTGTTGCAGTTGTCGCGTGCCCCACTGCCACTCGCGCACCAGCTTTTCCATCAGACTCCGCTTCCAGCCGTAACTGCCGGACCGACGGCTGAGCTGAACGTCTGCCTTGATGTACAGACAACGGCGCACCAGCTCCAGCCGCTCCGGCTCGCCGCGCTGCTGCAGATAGTTTTCCAAGCGGCGATAGAGCATAACGTAAGGGTCCAGCTCGTCCACGTCGAGGCGGCCGCTGTACACGGCACGCTTGAACTCCAGACTGAGGCAGCGCACGGCGGGGTGTTCACTGGCATAGACCTCAGTCAGCAGTAGCTTGAGTACGGACTTGTACGGGGAGTCAATGCCCTTGAATAGTTGCCAGAGCCCTGCGCCGACGTACTCGCCGGCCGGGATTCGTGCCAGATGGCCAAGATCGATGCTCTGCTGTGGGCGGATGAACCGCTTGTCGACCAACTGGCGGATATAGTCGGGGTAGCTGGCTTCCTCGTAATCGGGTACCAGCCACCACAGCGGAAAGCGTCCCCCAAGCAGTATCGCAGTGCGATAGAATTCGTCGAGCAGCAGGTAGTGCTGTGTGCTGCCGCAGTCTTCGATGCTCAGGTCGTTGTCTCGGTCGCCCTGGCTGAAGGTTGCGGGGTTGATCAGATGGAAGTGAGCTTCGCATCCCTGGGTAGTCGCCCAGTCGGTGATCAGCTGACATTTGCTGGTCAATTCGACGATAGCGGGTGTAGGCAGATCCGGTGCATGGCAGACCCAGATGTCCAGATCGCTCTGATCGGACTGGGCTATGGTCCCCCCGCTGCCCATCAGATACAGCCCATGCACGTCTTGCCGGGCTCCGGCCGGCGCCCGGCGGTAAGTGAAACTGCGGGTCAGTGCCTGCGCCGCGAGAAGTGTCTCGGCGTCCGGTTCGTAATAGCTGACCCCGTGGGGAGTCTGCCGCGATACGTAGCCGGGAAGCAGCGGATGGTTGACGTCCAGCAGCAACGGGATCAGCTGCAGAACGCGATATTGCCGGGGGGGCAGGGCCTGCATCACCCGCTGCAGACGACGCTGGTTGATACCCATGAAGCGCTGCTGCAACACACTGAGCGATTTGCGGTCGATGCCTTCGCTCAGTTGGGGGCGAATCTCCCCGGCACGGTCCATCGCGGTCCTTAGCGCGAGCGCAGGATGGTAAGCAGCGATTGGCTGTGCTCTGCAGCATCCAGGCCGAGACTGGTCAGAAACCCGCCGTCTCGCTGGGTAATCAGCCCCTTGTCATGAAGGCGCGCTGCAGCGGTCACGGTCTGCTCGGATGCGTCATGGGAATGCACCTTGAGTCCCTCCAGGCTGTTGGCCAGATTGAACTGGGAAAGCAGGTTGATTTCTGCGATTTCGTCGGGTGTCAGCATTGGAGTTGCCTTCTTCTGTGTTGTGAGCGGCGTCAGCTTGAGTCTAGCTTTAAACAGGTCCGGGATGCATCAACCAGCAGCCGCGGGGTTGAACATTCACTGGTCTTATTGCGATAGACCTTTTGTCTCGAGCAGGATACAAGACCCGAGAGACCTTCGAACCAATAACAATGGAGATGCCGCATGCTCACCTTACATGGCTTCAACGTCAGCAATTACTTCAACATGGTCAAACTGGCCATGCTGGAAAAGGGGCTCGATTTCAAGGTGAATATCGTTCACCCGAGTCAGGATGAGGCCTTTCTGGCCATAAGTCCGCGCGGCAAGGTCCCCTGCCTGGAAACCGAGCACGGCTGTTTTGCCGAGACGAGTGTGATCCTGGAATACCTGGAAGAGACCCAGGGCGGCAAGGCACTGTTGCCTAAAGAACCCTTTGAGCGGGCGCGGGTCCGTGCTCTGACCAAGGAAATCGAGCTGTACATCGAGCTGCCCGCGCGCGCCTGCTATCCGCAGGTGTTCTTTGGCGGCAAGGTCGATCAGGCGATTCTCGACAAGGCGCGGGCCGATCTGCTGGCCGGCGTGGCGGCTCTCAAGCGGCACGGAAGCTTCGCTCCCTACGTCGCGGGCAGCGAAATGACCATCGCCGACCTGATGTTCCTGTATAGCATCGATCTGGCTGCGGTAGTGGCTCGCAAGTTGTTCGATATCGACCTCCTCGAAGACTTTCCCAAGGCTACCGAACTGCTCGAGCTGCTTGGTCAGAACCCCCACGTCCAGCAGATCGAGGCGGACAAGAAAGCCGAAATGGCAGCCTTCCTCGCGGCTGCCCGGGCGGGGAAGTAGTCAGTCCTCGAGAAACAGCTCAAGCAGGTCGTTGAGGAACAGCTGGCCCCGCTCGGTAGCCTGCAGCCGCTGGCCCCAGTCCTCGAGCAGTCCGCGTGAGCGGGCCTGTTCGAGGACTGGCTCGATGAGCTGCAGTGGCTGGCCGGTGCGTAGCGCATAGACTTCGCTCGGCACACCCCCGGTCAGCCGCAGGGCATTCATCATGAAGTCAAAGGCGATCTCACCGGCCGACAGACGCCGTTCCCCGGCCCGGAAACCATTGCTCGCGGTTAGGTAATCGCGTGGCAGGCGGGTTTTCCAGTAGCGCTGGATGCCGCCGCCTTCGCTACTCTGTTTGCCGTGCGCGCCAGCGCCCAGGCCGATGAAATCACCGTACTGCCAGTAGTTGAGATTGTGCCGGGAATAACGGCCCTCGCTGGCATAGGCAGACACCTCGTATTGCACGAAGCCTCCACTGCGCAGCGATGCTTGCCCGGCCTCCTGAATATCCCAGAGGATGTCGTCTTCGGGTAATTGCGGTGGCCTGGAATAGAACACCGTGTTGGGTTCCAGGGTCAGCTGGTACCACGACAGATGCTCGGGTCCCAGTGTCAGGGCCTGCTGCAGGTCCGCCAGAGCTTCCTCGACAGTCTGCCCCGGCAGCCCGTGCATCAGGTCGAGATTGAGGTTGTCGAAGCCGGCCCTGCGCGCCATCTCCACCGCGCGGAGTGCTTCGCCGCCGTCGTGGATTCGCCCGAGTCGCTGCAGGTGGGCGCTATTGAAACTCTGAACACCGATCGACAGACGCGACACGCCGGCCTGGCGATACTCGGCAAAGCGGGCCTGTTCGAAGGTGCCAGGGTTCGCTTCCAGCGTAATTTCCAGGTCGTCGGCCATGGGCAGGCGAGAGGTAATGGCCTCGAGAATACGACCGATACTCCGGGCTGAGAAGAGACTCGGTGTACCGCCACCGAAGAAGATGCTCTGCAGGGGGCGCCCTTGCACTGCAGGCAACTCCTGCTCAAGGTCGGCGATCAGCGCCTCGACGTATTCCGCCTCTGGCAGGGGTGAATCGCTGGTATGGGAGTTGAAGTCGCAGTAGGGGCACTTGCGTACGCACCAGGGGATGTGCACATAGGCCGAAAGGGGCGGCGGGGTGGTCGGGCCGGGCGCGTGGCCCTGGCCCTGCCCCAGAATAAGGTTCAAGCCAGGCCCAGCCGCTGGTGCAGCAGGGCCATGGCGCGACCGCGGTGGCTCAGGCGGTTCTTGGTCGCTGCATCCAGCTCGGCACTGGAGCACTCGCACTCAGGCACCCAGAACAGCGGGTCGTAGCCAAAGCCATTCTCTCCCCGTGGCGCCTCGAGTATCCGTCCTTCCCAGACGCCTTCACAGATGATCGGCGTCGGGTCTTCGGCATGGCGCAACAATACCAGTACCGAGATGAACCTGGCGGTACGTTGTGCCTCCGGCACGCCACTCAGGGCTTCGAGCAACTTGGCATTGTTGGCCTGGTCGCCCGCGCCGCCGGCGTAGCGCGCCGAGTAGATGCCTGGGGCACCGCCCAGTGCGTCGACTGCCAGACCGGAATCATCGGCAAGTGCCGGCAGGCCGGAAGCTCGAGCAGCGTGGCGGGCCTTGATCAGAGCATTTTCGACGAAGGTAAGTCCGGTTTCCTCGGCTTCCTCAGCGACGAAACGGCCCTGTGGCACGACTTCTACCCGATCGCCGAGCATGCTTTGCAGCTCGGTGATCTTCTTGGCGTTGCCGCTCGCCAGTACCAGCTGGTTGAAGGGAAGGTCGCGCTCAGTCATCCGGGTGGAATTCCTGATGGAACTGCATCTCGTGCTCGGGGCCACCTTCTTCGCCCTGCACGGTTACGGTGAAGCGCAACACGCCGCGCTGATTGGAGCGGTAGTTGGCGACGAAATAGATGGCTTCGTCTTCCTGGATACGGATGAAGTCCAGATCCTGACTCTGGCCAAGCATGTTTCGCACGGTACCGCGCACGTTGGCGTCCACATGTACAGGGCCTTGCGGAGTCTGGCGCTGAACCAGCAGGTTGATCACGCCGACATTCGGGCCACGCTCGAGACCGGTGTTGGCGGCGACGTCGGGCTGCAGGAAGCTGCTGTTGAACAGAGTGCGGTATACCAGCAGATCACCGAAGCGCTGAGGTTCGGAGGTGGCCTGGGCCATGGCCAGCGGGCTGACGATAAGGGTAAGGGCAAGAAGCAGATTGCGTAGCATGGTCATTCTCCTGGATCAGCGTGTAATCCGGTAGATGGCAATTTCACCCAGAAGGTTCGGCCACAATGCACTCAGACGGCTGGTTCTGTGGGTCTGGTCGACCACCAGGCGATCGAGAATGCGGATGTTGCGCTGGCGACAGAGATCCTCGAAATCCTGAAAGGTGCAAAAGTGGATATTGGGCGTGTTGTACCAAGTATAGGGCATGAAATCAGAGACCGGCATGCGACCCTTGGTGGTCAGGTACAGGCGGCAGCGCCAGTGCGCGAAGTTGGGGAAGGTCAGAATGCCTTCCTGGCCGATCCGCAGCATATCCTCCAGCACCCGGTCGGGATAGTGCAACGCCTGCAGTGACTGGGTCATCACCACGGTATCGAAGCTCTTGGCCTCGAAGTTGTCGAGCTCCTTGTCCAGATCCTGCTCGATGACGTTGATGCCCTTGGCTATACAGTGGTTGATCTTGTCCGGATCGATTTCCAGCCCGTAGCCCTGAACCTGCTTGTGATCTCGCAGGTAGCGCAGCAGTTCGCCGTCCCCGCAGCCAAGGTCGAGCACCCGGCTGGCCGGCTTGATCCATTCCTGAATGATTTCCAGATCGGCGCGCAGCATTGTCAGACCACCTCGATGCGATTCATGTAACCGCCCAGCGCCTGGACGTAGCGGGGAATGGGCATCAGGAAGGCGTCATGGCCCTGCGCTGCTTCGATGTCCAGATAGGAGACCGGCTTGCGCGCGGCCATGAGCGCATTGACGATTTCCCGCGATCGGGCCGGCGAGAAACGCCAGTCGGTGGTGAAGGACATTACCAGGAAGCTTGCCTTGACCTGGGCTAGCGTTTTTGCCAGATCGCCGCCGTGAGCCTCGGCTGGGTCGAAGTAATCCAGCGCCTTGGTCATCAGCAAATAGGTGTTGGCATCGAAGCGCCCGGAGAACTCCTGGCCCTGATAGCGCAGATAACTCTCGACCTGAAACTCCACGCTGGTGAAATCGTAGTTGAGACGATCGGTGCGCAGCTCGCGGCCGAATTTCTCGCCCATGGCGTCATCCGACAGGTAGGTGATATGCCCGACCATGCGTGCCAGCATCAGGCCTCGTTTGGGAATCACGCCGAAGGCCGCGTAATCGCCGTTGTGAAAGTCCGGATCGGTGATGATCGCCTGGCGCGCCACTTCGTTGAAGGCGATGTTCTGTGCTGACAGTTTGGGCGCGGTAGCAATCGCTACGCAGTGGCGTACGCGGTCGGGGTAGCTGATCGTCCACTGGATCGCCTGCATGCCGCCGAGGCTGCCGCCGACAACCGCTGCCCAGCACTCGATACCCAGTACGTCTGCCAGGCGTGCCTGGCTGTGGACCCAATCCTCCACCGACAACACCGGGAAGCTGGCGCCGTAGCTCTTGCCAGTCTCGGGATTGATGCTGCAGGGCCCTGTCGAGCCATGACAGCCTCCGAGGTTATTGAGGCTGACGACGAAAAAGCGGTTGGTATCGATGGCCTTGCCCGGACCGATGCATGCATCCCACCAGCCCGGCTTGCGATCGTCTTCAGCATGGAATCCGGCGGCATGATGGTGGCCGGACAGCGCGTGACATATGAGAACCGCATTACTGCGGCCAGCGTTGAGTTCGCCGTAGGTTTCATAGACCAGATCATAGCGCGGCAGCGTCTTGCCGCAGGCCAGGCGCAACGGTTCGTTGAAAGCCTGATACTGGGGCGTGACCAGGCCTACGGAATCAGCGGGGAATCTGGACATCGGAGTTCTGTTTCCTTGTGCGCCATACGCCGCAGAGCGGCGTACGACCAACCGTGAGGCGCCAGTCTAAAGAGGCGCCGCGGCCTTAGCAATACGAGCAAAAGCCGCGTCGAACGGACACCCTGTCCGGCTATAGGGCCAGGGTCAAACCGGTCGGCATGCCGGTGGCGGCGGCCAGGTTGGCGATCAGCAGCATGTCGAGCAGGCGCAATGCGATGAAGGCAAATATTGGCGACAGATCCAGTCCCCCCAGCGGCGGAATGAAGCGGCGAATCGGCGCCATGACCGGTTCGCATATTTGCTGCACCAGCATCGCGGCCGGGTTGCTGCTGCGCGGGGCTACCCAGGACAGGATGATGCTGATTATCAGGGCAAAGAAGAACACCCGCAGGAACAGCGCTGTCACCGCGACCAGAGACCAGACCAGCAGCTGCAGAACGTTGGGCAGCGCATAACCCATGAGCATGACGATGATGGCCATCAGCAGCATCTGGATGAGCACCGCCAGCACCAGCGAGGCCAGATCGAGACCGGCCGCGCTGGGGATGACGCGCCGCAGGGGCGCGAGGAGCGGCTGGGTGGCCCTGACGATGAACTGGGACAGCGGATTATAGAAGTCAGCCTTGACCAGCTGCAGAATGAAGCGCAGCAGCACGACCAGCAAGTAAAGGCTGCCCAGGGTCTGGATCACGTAGACGGCGGCCATGTTCAGTCCGTTCATGTTGCTGCTTCTCCTCAGGCAAGTTCTCGGGTCATTTCCGCTGCGCGGTCGGCTGCTGCCTGCATGGCGCGAGCGACCATGCCAGGCAGGTCGTCACTGGCAAAGCTGTTGATTGCACGCTCGGTTGTGCCGCCGGGCGAACAGACGCGGCGGCGCAGTTCGGCGACATCGACATCACTGTGCACGGCCATGTCGGCTGCCCCGAGCGCGGTGAACAGGGTCAGCCGCTCAGCTGTCTCCCGCGGAAGTCCAAGCCGTTCCCCTGCCGTGGTCATGGCTTCCATCAAATAAAAGAAGTAGGCCGGGCCGCTTCCGGATACAGCGGTAACTGCGTCGATGAGATGCTCTTCTTCCAGCCATAGGCTGATACCGACCGCATTGAGTATGTCTTCGGCGCGGCTGCGCTGCTCAGTGGTAACCGCGGCGTTGGCGAACAGCCCGCTGACCCCCTGGCGGCGCAATGAAGGCGTATTGGGCATGCAGCGGACAATGGCGTCGCCAACGCCCAGCCATGCTTCAAGGCTGTCACAGCTGATTCCTGCTGCGATCGAAATGATCAGCTGGCCCGGGCGGCGCTGCGTCGGCAAGGCTCGGCAGACCTCCTGCATTACCTGCGGTTTAACCGCTAGTACCAGCACGTCACTCTCCGCGGCCAGCACCGCGTTGTCCTGGGTAGTACGCACGCCGAACTGGCGCTTGAGCTTCTCGCATTGTTCCGGGGAGTGATCGCTGGCTAGCAGGCGAGAGGGCTTGACGCCCTGCTGCAGAAGACCGCCGATCAGGCTGGTCGCCATGTTGCCGGCGCCAATGAAGCCTATGGTGAATGCTGTCATGAGTGTTCCGGGGTGGGGGAGTTGGAGTAATTACGAGGGCCGAACAGTGCGGTGCCGATGCGCAGCATGGTCGCGCCCTCCTGCACGGCTTCGGTCAGGTCGTCGCTCATGCCCATCGACAGGGTGTCGAGCTGCCCGGGCAGTCCTGCCATCAATTCGGCGAGCGCGCGCAAGGGGGCGCGTCGGCCCTCGCTGTCCTCTGCCGGAGCAGGGATAGCCATTAGCCCGCGCAGGCGAACGCCGGGCAACTGCTGAATTGCGACCGCCAGCTCGGCGACTGCCTCGGGGGCGACGCCGGACTTGCTGGCTTCACCACTGATGTTTACCTGCAGGCAGATGTTCAAGGGCGGCAGGTTTGCAGGGCGCTGGCCGGACAAGCGCTGGGCGATTTTCAGGCGATCGACGCTGTGCACCCAATCGAAGCGCTCGGCCAGTGCGCGGGTCTTGTTTGACTGGATCGGACCGATGAAGTGCCAGGTCAGCGGCAGGTCGTCCAGGTCGTCCATCTTTTCCAGCGCTTCCTGCAGATAATTTTCGCCCACATCGCGAATGCCGGCGGCCCAGGCTTCACGGACGTCGCTGGCCGGACGGGTCTTGGTGACGGCGATCAGTGTGACCTCGTCAGGGGTCCGAGCGGACGCGACAACGGCGCGGTGAATCCGTTCACGAACGTTTGCAATATTCTCTGCTATCGTGGACATTACTGTCGTTAGATACCTTGCCAATCGAATTCATCTTGCCGGCATTCTACATGCTTGCAGGACGCTATGGGGAACCCTATGGATATTACTGAGCTGTTAGCCTTCAGCGCCAAACAGGGCGCGTCG
The DNA here is from genome assembly GCA_030603065.1 of Pseudomonas sp. Taxonomy (GTDB): domain Bacteria; phylum Pseudomonadota; class Gammaproteobacteria; order Pseudomonadales; family Pseudomonadaceae; genus Halopseudomonas. The sequence goes on along the minus strand of JAUVYN010000009.1, from coordinate 34,023 downwards.
GACTTGCATCTTTCGGCCGGACTGCCGCCCATGATTCGTGTTGACGGGGACGTACGCCGCATCAACGTTCCGGCAATGGAACACAAGCAGGTTCATGCGCTGATCTACGACATCATGAATGACAAGCAGCGCAAGGATTTCGAAGAATTCCTCGAGACCGACTTTTCCTTCGAGGTTCCGGGCGTGGCCCGCTTCCGTGTCAATGCCTTCAACCAGAATCGTGGTGCCGGTGCCGTGTTCCGGACCATTCCATCCAAGGTACTTACCATGGAGGAACTGGGAATGGGCGACGTTTTCAAGAAGATTGCCGACGTTCCGCGTGGACTGGTTCTGGTTACCGGTCCGACCGGTTCGGGCAAATCCACGACGCTTGCGGCCATGCTGGATTACTTGAACATCACCAAGTATCAGCACATCCTCACCATCGAGGACCCGATCGAATTCGTTCACGAATCCAAGAAGTGCCTGGTCAACCAGCGTGAAGTCCATCGTGACACGCTCGGTTTCGCCGAAGCATTGCGCTCGGCCCTGCGGGAGGATCCGGACATCATCCTGGTTGGCGAGATGCGTGACCTCGAAACCATTCGCCTGGCGCTGACCGCCGCGGAAACCGGGCACCTTGTGTTCGGCACCCTGCATACTACCTCTGCGGCCAAGACCATCGACCGAGTGGTGGATGTATTCCCAGGTGAAGAAAAGGCCATGGTGCGGTCAATGCTTTCCGAATCTCTGCAGGCGGTCATTTCGCAAACCCTGCTGAAAAAGATCGGTGGTGGTCGGGTCGCGGCCCACGAGATCATGATCGGCACCCCTGCCATCCGCAACCTGATCCGCGAAGACAAGGTGGCCCAGATGTATTCCGCCATCCAGACTGGTGGCAACCTTGGTATGCAGACTCTCGACATGTGCCTCAAGGGGCTGGTCGCCAAGGGTCTGGTGACCAAGGACGCGGCACGCGAAAAGGCCAAGGTCACCGACGGATTCTGATCAGCTGCCGCATACGGCGCCGGCGCAAGGAAAGAGGGTTATATGGAGTTCGAGAAACTGTTGCGGCTGATGGTGGACAAGGGAGCTTCGGATCTCTTCATCACCGCCGGCGTAGCTCCCAGCATGAAGGTCAATGGCAAGATTCTGCCGGTCACCAAGACACCGTTATCGCCCGAGCAGACGCGTGAGACCGTGCTTGGCGTGATGACCGAGGCCCAGCGCCGCGAGTTTGCCGAGAAGCGTGAGTGCAACTTCGCAATCAGTGCCCGCGGGATCGGGCGTTTCCGGGTCAGCGCTTTCTACCAGCGTAATCTGGTAGGCATGGTGCTGCGCCGCATCGAGGTCAACATTCCCTCCATGGAAGACCTGCGCCTGCCCGAGATTCTCAAGAAGCTGGCGATGACCAAGCGCGGCCTGGTGATCTTCGTCGGTGCCACCGGTACCGGCAAGTCCACTTCACTCGCATCGATGATCGGCTACCGCAACCGCAACTCCAGCGGGCACATCATCACTATCGAAGACCCTATCGAATTCATTCATCAGCATCAGAATTGCATCGTCACCCAGCGCGAGGTCGGCATCGATACCGATTCCTTCGAGGTCGCGCTGAAGAACACTCTGCGCCAGGCGCCCGATGTAATTCTGATCGGTGAGGTGCGGACTCGGGAAACCATGGATCACGCAGTCGCCTTCGCCGAAACGGGGCACCTCTGTCTGGCGACTTTGCACGCCAACAACGCCAACCAGGCGCTGGATCGCATCATTCACTTCTTCCCGACCGAAATGCATCAGCAGGTGTGGATGGACCTTTCGTTGAATCTGAAGGCCATTGTCGCTCAACAGCTGATCCCGACGCCCGACGGCAAGGGTCGCCGTGCCGCTATCGAGGTGCTGCTCAATACCCCGCTCGCCGCGGACCTGATTCGCAAGGGTGAGGTGCACGAGCTCAAACCCCTGATGGCCCGCTCCAACGAGCTGGGGATGCAAACCTTCGATCAGGCGTTGTACAAGCTTTACGGTCAGGGCGAGATCACCTACGAGGATGCGCTGGCCCACGCCGACTCGGCGAACGACCTGCGCCTTCTGATCAAGCTGGGCTCGGAAACCGACGGCAAGCATCTGATGGGGACTGCAGCGGCGGGTCTGTCGCTGGAAGCAGACGACGATGAATTTCGCCCGCGTTCCAAGCGGGGCAGCTTCTAGGGATTGTTCCGGTCCGCGTCGGCCGCCTGCTCGAAACGATTGCGCCCGCCGCGCTTGGCCGAAAGCAGCGCGGAGTCGGCTCGGTTGATGGTGTCCGAGTAAGTGTCGCCCTGAGCATGCTGGGCGAGCCCGATGCTCATTGTGACGCTGATAGCCTGTTCGTCGACCCGAACCTGCAGCCGCTCGATGGCGGCGCGAACTCGCTCGACTACGCTGCGCGCGGCATCCTGAGGTGTTTCCGGCATCAGTATCAGGAACTCCTCCCCACCCCAGCGGCCGCACAGATCCTGGTCGCGAACCTCTGATCTGAGTACCCGGGCGACCTCAACCAGGACCTTGTCGCCGATCTCGTGGCCGTACAGGTCGTTGATCTGCTTGAAGTGGTCTATGTCGAGCATGGCTACGCTGAACGGGCGCTGATAGCGGGTGAAGCGCATGGCTTCTTCGCGCAGGCGTTCGACTACCGGTCGACGGTTCGCCAGGCCGGTGAGCGCGTCCTGATTCGAGGCGTCGCGCAGGGCGAGATTCAGATCGTGCATCATTTTCTGATAATGGTCGGAGATGCGCGCGACCTTCTCCAGCTGGCGGAGCTGTTTTTTCAGACGCAGGGCCAGCGTACTCTCGTTGCGCTTGGTCTCGCTCTGGTAGGCATCGGATATACGGCTGATGCGGTCGATGCGACGTATCAGTTCGCGATGGGCGGTCCAGACCTCTTCAAGCACCGGACGCAATGTATTCGATCCATGCTCGGGGTCGTCCAGCGCGTTCTGGACCCGCTCCTCCAGTTCTCCCTGCGGGGCCTTCATGGTCCGCTCTGGGCAACGATATCGAAAGGAAAGGTACAGTCTTCCCTGAACTCCTCGGCCAGTTCCGCCACCCGTTCGTTGCGCGGGTCGTAGCTCCAGATGACCGACATCTCGCGGCCTTTGGCGAACGCCGCCTCCAGCGTATCGAAGATATCCATCATGGCCTTGATGCTGCTGGTGTTCAGGTACAGCAGGTGCAGATGGAGCGTCAGTGGTCGGTTGGTTTCGTTCAGGTACTGTTCGATCCATTCGAACACCTGATTGAACAGCTCGAAGGAGTTCTCCGGATAGGAGTCGCCCCGCATGTGCAGTGCGCCTGCGTCCCAGTCGCTGCGGATTTCCGGGATGGACTGAGTGCCGGCGATAAAGAAATCGGTCATGTGAATAGCTCTTGTATCAGATCACGGCGCGCAGACTGAAGAAGCCGCGCCCGTCTGCAACGTTTTTCAGTGATGCCTTCAGGGGCTCGCTGGCCTTGCGTGCGATGTCTATGAGGCCCAGGCCTGCTCCGCTGGTCTTTTCCGCCTCCCGAGGACGGCGCAGCTGCTCCTTGTAAGCCGCCTTCAGCTGACTCTTGTCCATCTGCGCCAGTTGCTCCACCGCTTCCATCAATTGCTGGCCGTCTGGCATGTCGACGAGATTGCCGGCGGAGACTACGTAACGGCCATCGTCGTTGCGCGAGACCACCACGGTGGCGCCCGCCTCCTGCTCGGTCCAGTCCTTGAGACGAGCGTAATGGCTGATGTTCTGAGTCATCTCGATGTACACGGCAAACACGTCCATGGCGGCAGAGGGGTGAGCATGTTCTGCCGAAAGGTAGTTGCGCAGCGCATTGCCGATTTCCTCGATCAGGCTGCGTGAAATGGGCCCGTTGAAGCACAGCATGATTTGTTGGTCATTAAAGCGTTCGCGCATCGCGAACAGGTCAAGATGTTCCATTGCGCCTCCTTGGGGCTTCGGTCAGTCGAACCGGAAGCAAAGCATCGTGATGTCGTCACGCTGCGGATATTCACCCTGATACGCCGCCAGGGTGCTGCTGAAAGCCTTGCTCTGCTCTGCCAGCGGAAGGCTGGCATGGGCGCGCAGCATCTCGGCAAAGCGCCCGTTGCCAAAGCCGAAGCCTTCCTCCCCGCCAGCCTGATCGAGAAAGCCGTCGGTGCATAGATAGAAGGTCTGACCGGCCTGCAGGGGCAGTTCATGATTGGCGTATTCGCCGCGGCGCTTGTCTCCGAGTGCGCGGCGGGCGCCTGGAAGCTGACGAACCTCGACGCCGTCGCTGAAATACAGGGCGATTTTAGCGCCTGCGAATACCAGTCGGCGTTGATCGAGGTCAACCAGTGCCAGCCCGACATCCATATTGGTGGCCAATGCCTGGCTTTCCCTCGATTCTCCGAGCATGCTGCGAACGATGTCGTCGGTTCGAGTGAGAATCGCCGCGGGATCATTCAGGCCGCAGTCGCTGATCGCCTGGTCCAGCGCGGCATGGGCGAGCATGGTCATCAAGGCGCCGGGAACGCCGTGGCCGGCACAATCGACCACCCCGAACAGGCATTTCCCGCCTGCGTTGCGGAAGATATAGAAGTCCCCACCGACCACATCTCTCGGCCGCCAGAGCACGGCGTGGCGCTCGCCGAGCATGTTCACCAGCTCTCTGTTGGGCAGAATGGAGCGCTGAATCAGGCTCGCATAATCGATTGAATCGTCGATTTTCTTGTGCGCTGACGCCATCTCGCGGTTGGCCTGTTCGAGTTCCCGAGTGCGCTCGCTAACCCGAAGTTCAAGCTGCTGAGTGTGATCGCGGACTTTCTGCGCCATGACGCCGAAGGCGGTGCTCAGTTCGCCGATTTCATCGTCGCGACTACTGGGCATCTTGACGTCGTACTCACCTGCCGCCAGTGCCTGGGCGCCTTGGCGCAACTGACGCAGGGGCTTGAGCAGCAGTCGCTCGATGGCAAAGATAAACAGCAGCACCAGCGCGGTGACCAGACCGATCAGCGCGATCATCAGTGGCAGGAACCATCGTCCTTCGATGACCTGGGTGCTATCCAGATCGACGCCATGGACGACGTACCAGCCAAGTTCCGGAACGAACGTGAGTGCCAGCAGCTGCTCCCGGCCATCCAGCTGAACCTGACGTACCGCAACGCTGCCGGGGCTGGCCTGGGCTTCGAGCATGGCGCTGCGTAGCCTGCCCTCATCCCCGTTGCCGAGGAGTGCGGAAAGCCCCTCGCCTGATTGACTGCCATCTGCACCGGAATTCAAGGCAATCAACGCTGGGTCAGGGTGAGCCTGAATCGCCCCATTGATGTCGATGATCATCGGCGTTACGCCAGGCTCACCGCTGGCCAGAAACTCCTCGACGAATGAGGTCAGGTCGAGACCGGAACCGGCAAGGCCGATGGTCTGGCCTGCGTGATCGCGCACCAGAATATTGAACCAGACCTTGGTGGTGTTCAGAGCGGGGTTGTAGTCGACATTGATGTTGAAGGATTCGGTGTCGCGCAGGGTACTGAAAAACCAGCGGTCTGCATCGGCTTCCCGGTTCAGCCGGTAGCGAGGTTCGCTGCTGAAGGGCTCGGAGTCGCTGTTGAAGTAGTAAGCCAGGCTCTGTGTGCTGGCGAGAAAATACGCATGATCACGAAAGTCCCTGCGATAGCGCTCGGCCTCCCGGAAGAACAGGTCGCGCTTGGCGGGATCGTCCTCATCCAGCAGCCACTGCCGTGTTACCTCGGAATCGGCCAGCCGAAGTGAAAGCGCGAGTTCGCGGGTAATGGGCGCACGGATGCGCTCCCGGTTCAGCAGTGTCGCGTTGCGGGCGTAGGCCTCACCGAAGTACTGTTGCGCGCCCTGTAACGCCATCCAGCCGATGGCGGCGGCAGGCAGCAGGGCAAGCAGACAGGCGAACAGCAGAGCCAGGAGCGATTTACCGCGCAGACCGAGGGCTGCCATCGAGTTGTCATCCTTTCAATCTGTGACGGCGAAACAAAGTGCCATTATGCCTGATAGACCAGCCGCCCGTCACACAGGGTGTGGGTAATCGCCCCGGGCACCCCTAGGCCTATGAAAGGACAATTGGCGCCCTTCGACAACCAGTTGGAGCCTACCGCGCTGGAGCGCGCCGGATCGAACAGGGTCAGATCAGCCCGCTCGCCCACGGCGAGGCGTCCGGCGGGCAGCTGGAGTGCATCCGCTGGGCCGCAGGTCAGGCGTGCCAGCAGCGCGGGCAATTCCAGCAGCCCATCGGCGACCAGCGTCAGTGCCAGCGGCAGGAGCACTTCGACACTGCTGATGCCGGGCGCCGAAGCCGCGAAGGGTACTCGCTTGGCCTCCGGCTCATGGGGCTGGTGATGCGATGAGATCGCCTGTACCACGCCGCTGGCAACGGCCTGACGCAGTGCGTTGCGGTCACTTCGGCTGCGCAGTGGGGGCTGCACGTGCATGAGGCTGGAAAACCCCTCCAAATCCTCGTCGCTCAACAACAGCTGATACATGGCGACATCGGCGGTGATCGGGAGACCCCGGGACTGGGCATCGGCGAGCATGTCCATCGAGCGGGCGCAACTGAGCCCGCTGAAATGGGCACGAACGCCGGTCTGCTCGACCAGCAGCAGATCTCTGGCCAGTGCTACGGTCTCGGCGGTTTCCGGTATGCCGACCAGCCCCAGACGGGCCGCGGTCGGGCCTTCATGTGCCAGACCGCCCTCGGCCAGGTCAGGATCCTGCGGGCGGAAGATGATGGGTAGATCGAAGCCTGCTGCATACTCCAGCGCCCGCCGCAGGATACGGTTGCTACGCATCGGTGTCAGCCCCTGGGTGAAGGCGACGCAGCCCGCGTCACGCAAGGCGACGAGTTCGCTCAGGTGCTCTCCTTCCAATCCGCGCGTCAGCGCGCCTATGGGAAATACCCTTACCTGGCCCGCTTTTTCGCAGCGGTCCAGGATCAGTTCGGCGACAGCCGGGGTATCCAGCACCGGTCGGGTATCTGGCGTGCTGCACAGGCTGGTCACGCCACCCGAGGCGGCCGCCCGGGTCTCACTGGCAATGCTGCCCTTGCGTGACTGGCCTGGCTCGCGCAGGCTGACCTGCAGGTCAACCAGGCCGGGGCTGGCGATCAGGCCGCGGGCATCGATGACCTGACTGGCAACGAAGCCTTCGGGAGCTGGCCCGATGGCTTCCAGGCGGCCATCGGCGATGTGCAGATCGGTTAGCTGGTCGAGTTGGCTGGCAGGGTCGATGACCCGGGCGCCTTCGATGGTCAGTCGCATGTCAGTGAGCTTCCTGGTTGTGCTGGCGCTGGGTATTCTGACCGGCCATTGCCATGGACATTACGGCCATGCGTACGGCGATGCCATAGGTGACCTGATTGAGAATCACCGACTGCGCGCCATCGGCCACTGCCGATTCGATCTCGACGCCCCGATTGATCGGGCCGGGGTGCATCACCAGCGCATCGGGTTTGGCCAGTGCGAGGGTTTCCTGGGTCAGGCCGTACAGGCGATAGAACTCGCCCTCGCTTGGCAGCAGGCCGCTTTGCATGCGTTCCTTCTGCAGGCGCAGCATGATCACTACGTCGACGTCGCGCAGGCCGACGCGCAGGTCGTTGAAGACCCGAACGCCATACTGTTCGATGCCATTGGGCAGTAGCGTACGCGGGGCGATGACGCGAATGTCGGGACAGCCGAGAGTGTGCAGCGCCTGCATGTTCGAACGGGCGACCCGAGAATGCAGAATGTCGCCTACGATAGCCACCGACAGGTTCTCGAAGCCCCCGCGATGGCGGCGGATGGTTAGCATGTCGAGCATTGCCTGGGTCGGGTGCGCATGATTGCCATCGCCGGCGTTGATGATGGCAACGTCGGGGCAGACCTTCTCGGCGATGAAATGGGTTGCCCCCGAGTCGCCGTGGCGAACCACGAACATATCGGCGGCCATGGCTTCGAGGTTGCGCAGGGTGTCGTAAAGCGTTTCGCCCTTGCTGGTCGAAGAGGTCGAGATGTTCAGATTCAGCACGTCGGCTGACAGCCGTTTGGCCGCCAGTTCGAAGGTGGTACGGGTCCGAGTGGAGTTCTCGAAGAAGACGTTGCACACGGTCTTGCCGCGTAGCAGCGGCACCTTCTTCACCGCGCGCTCACCGACTTCGAGAAAGGAATCGGCGGTGTCCAGCAGTTCGGTCAGCAGTTCCCGCGACAGGCCTTCAATCGACAGAAAGTGCCGCAGTTGGCCCAGGTGGTTCAGTTGCAGTTGGCTGGTTCGGCTCATGGGGCTCTCAGTCGACTTGATTGAGGGTCAGCGCAAGCGGGGTGGGGCCGGTAAGCTTCACCCGGTGGCCTGCCGGCAGATTGAGGCTGGCACCCAGCACGTCGGCTCGGATCGGCAGCTCTCGTGACTCGATGTCGAGCAGGGCGACCAGTGTTACCGAGGCCGGCCGGCCATAGTCGAATAGCTCGTTCAGGGCGGCGCGAATGGTACGTCCGGTCATCAGCACATCATCGACCAGCACCAGATGTCGACCATCGATGCCGAAGGCGAGCTCGGAGGGGCGAACCCGCTGCGGCAGTCCCTGCTGCTCGAAATCGTCACGGTAAAAGGCAATGTCGAGGGTTCCGAGCGGGGCATCGGGCCGACAGGCATCGCGCAGGCGTTCAGCCAGCCAGACGCCACCGGTGTGTATGCCGACAAAGGCGGGCTCACCGCGTTCGTGTTGCTGCAGGTACTGGTCCAGTTCGCCGGCCATTCTGGCAAGCAGGGTTTCCACGTCGGGAAGATCGATCATTGAGTCTCCTTGGGCAGGCTGCCGAGCCAGGTCTGCAGCAATAATGCGGCTGCAATGCCGTCTACCGGATCGGTACGGTAACTGGTGGGAGTGCGGCCCTGGTCCTTGAGCGTCTGCTTGGCTTCGAAGGTGGAGAGCCTCTCATCCACTCGGTGGACGGGCAGGTGGAAGCGGCCCTCCAGCCGCCGGGCAAACTTTTCTGCGCGGGCGCTCATGTCGCTGGGGCTGCCATCCATATTCAGGGGCAAACCGACTACCAGCGCATCCGGACGCCACTCGCTTATGAGCCGGCCTATTTCATCCCAGTCGGGGATGCCGTCCCGGGCGCGAATCACGGTGACCGGGTCAGCGCTTCCGGTTAGGCTCTGGCCCGAGGCGATGCCGATCTGCCGGGTGCCGTAATCGAAGCCCAGAACACGTACTGCTGTCGTCATCAGGCATGCCCTGCCTGGCTGGTCAGCAGGCTGAGCTCGATGCCGAGTGAGCGGGCCGCTGCGCCGAGACGCTGTTCGCTAGGCAGGGAAAACAGGATATCCAGGTCAGCGGGACAGCTCAGCCAGACGTTCTCGATCAGCTCCTGGTCGAGCTGGCCAGCTTCCCAGCCCGCGTAGCCCAGAGCTACCAGTGCCTGCCGGGGGCCTTGGCCGCGTACCATGTCCACGAGGATGTCCCGCGAGGTAGTCAGTTGCAGGCGACCCAGATCAAGGCTTGCTTCCCATTGATGGGGGCCGCCATGCAACACGAAGCCGCGCTCGGTCTGAATCGGCCCCCCGTTGTAAACCGGCTGGGCGCCCGTCTTAGCGGGCACTTCCAGTTCCGGTGAAGTCTGCTCGAGGATATCGCTCATGGTCAGCCCGCTCGGCTGATTCACCACCAGACCCATCGCCCCGTCCGGACTGTGGTCACAGAGATATATGAGGGTATGCGCAAAACGCGGATCGGCCATGTGGGGCATGGCAATCAGGAAGTGGTGCGAAAGGTAACTCGAAGAGGTCTGGGTCATGCCTATAGTATTGGGGCAAGCGCCGGCCCCTGCAAGGGCGACGCTTCGGGACCCGTATTCAGAAACTCGAAACGCGATCGCCCGGCTCGAAGCGCCAGGTGCGAATGATTTCGAGCACATCGACATCCATCAGGTCGCCGGTGAAGGGGGCGTAGGGCGAGGCCAGCCGGACGATGCGCAGGGCCGCATTGTCCAGTACGCGGTGGCCGGAACTCTCGAGTATGCGCACCTCGCGCAGAGTACCGTCTCGGTTGATGGCTACAAGCATTCGCAGGCTGCCGTAAATGCGCTGCTCCCGTGCTTCCGCCGGGTAATTCTGGTTGCCGATGCGTTCGACCTTCCGCCGCCAGGCATCCTTGTAATAGGCACCCTTGTCCTGCATGGTCGACGCCGCGTTCAGCCGATGTACTCTCGGGCGCTTGGCGTACTGCTGGGCTTCTTCGGCCAGTTGCGCCTCGAGGCTGGCGATTTCCTCGGACAGGCGTGACATGTCGAAGCGTTGCACGGGGCGGGGAGTTTCCACCGGCTCAGGGACTTCTGGTGTACGCAAGACCCGTTCGGGTTGCCGGGCGGTGGTTGTCACCACTTGCCGCGGCTGAATCGGTTCGGGTGGGGGGGCGGCCGTCTCTTGCGCCGGAGTGACCTGATTGATTTCGCTATCCTGGAAGGGCGCCTGCTCGGTGGTGCTCGGTGCCGCTTTTTCATCCAGCGTGCCACTACCCTCCTGGTGGAACTGCGCAAGATAGTCGGCCTGCTGGGGCGCGCGATCGGCCGGTTGTGTCGCCAGGGTGATTTCCAGCGACCTGGACATCTCTCCTGGAGGGGGCAGGTCGAAGGTGATCCCCAGAATCACCAGAGCATGCAGTACGGCCGCCAGAAACAGCGTGAAGCCGAGGCGGTCGCGGGCGGTGACGCTGGCCTGTTCGGTAGCGGGCGTGGGAATCTTGGCGGCTGTGTTCATGCTGTCTGCAGGAAGTGGGGCAACTGACGTCCAAACCGGCAGTCTGCCCCGCATCCCGGCAAATGTCTATGTGCTGCGGCGCGCTTTGAGCAGTGCGTCAAGATGTTCCATCAGTCGGCCGCCGATGTCGGTCTGATAGGCCGCGTCGATCTCTCGGATGCAGGTTGGACTGGTCACGTTGATTTCGGTCAGATAGTCACCGATCACGTCCAGGCCGACGAACCACAGGCCGCGGCGGCGCAATTCGGGGCCAACCTGGGCGGCGATCCAGCGGTCTCTCTCGGTCAAAGGCCGCGCTTCACCCCGGCCTCCGGCCGCCAGGTTGCCACGGGTTTCGCCCTGCTGCGGTATCCGCGCCAGGCAGTATGGCACCGGCTCGCCATCAATCATCAGGATACGCTTGTCCCCATCGACGATTTCCGGCAGGTAGCGCTGCGCCATGATCTGCTGACGACCGTGATTGGTGAGCGTTTCAATGATCACGCTGAGGTTGGGGTCATTCTCGCGGACGCGAAAGATCATCGATCCGCCCATGCCATCGAGAGGTTTGAGAATGACGTCACGGTGCGCTTGCACGAAATGTCGCAGAATGTCTGCGCGCCGAGACACTGTGTTGGGCGGCGTGCACTGAGGGAACTGGGTGGCGAAGAGCTTTTCGTTGCAGTCGCGCAGGCTGGCGGGCCGATTGACCACCAGCACGCCGGCGCGCTCAGCAGCCTCGAGGATGTGGGTGGCGTAGAGAAACTCGTTATCGAACGGCGGATCCTTGCGCATCAGTATCACATGCATTTCGTCCAGTGAACGATGCCGTGCTTCCCCGAGCGTGAACCACTCCTGCGGGTCGGCCCGGACCCTGAGGGGCTGCATGCTGCCCATGGCGCGACCGTCCGTCAGATATAGGTCCTGCGGCTCCATGTAATGTAGCTCCCAGCCCCGGGCCTGGGCTGCCAGCAGCATTGCCAGGGAGCTGTCCTTTTTGTAGTGGATCGCGCTGATGGGATCCATGACTATGCCGAGGCGTATTTGCATCGTGGGCAACCACATTGGAAAGGGAGTCGAGAGTGTAAGCCAGGGGCTCGCTGGGTGAAAGGGCGTATGAGCCGGGCCAATGGCGCCAACCTGACGACGCTTTCTAGATCAGCTTGAAAAACTATGCTAAAAGTACGCGCAACAGGGATTGGCTGGTCGGGTTGCTGCCGCGCCGCCTGAACGCGACCCACCTCATATAACAAGGGCTGTGTTATGGAAGAGAATTTCGAAAGCCTGAAGGTCATGGTTATTGATGACAGCAAGACCATCCGTCGTACGGCGGAGACGCTTCTCAGAAAGGTCGGCTGTACCGTCATAACCGCCGTTGACGGTTTCGATGCGCTGGCCAAAATCGCCGATAACCACCCCGACATCATATTCGTGGACATCATGATGCCCCGGCTGGACGGCTATCAGACATGCGCTTTGATCAAGAACAACAGCGCTTTCCGTTCGACCCCGGTAATCATGTTGTCCAGCAAGGACGGCCTCTTCGACAAGGCCAAAGGGCGCATTGTCGGCTCCGATCAGTACCTGACCAAACCTTTCAGCAAGGAAGAGTTGCTGGGAGCGATTCATGCTCATGTGCCGCACGCCGATAACAAGATGACGGGTGCAGCTGGGGCGTGAGCCTCCTGCATCCATTTGACAGACCGGGGAAGTTAAATGGCTCGAATTCTAGTTGTGGATGATTCGCCCACAGAGCTTTACAAGCTCACGGGGATGCTCGAAAAGCACGGTTTCGAAGTGCTGAAGGCCGAGAATGGCGCGGACGGCGTGGCCCTCGCAAGGCAGGAGAAGCCCGATGCAGTTCTCATGGATATCGTGATGCCGGGGCTCAATGGCTTCCAGGCGACCCGTCAGTTGACCAAGGACGCCGAAACCGCCCACATCCCGGTCATCATAGTGACCACCAAGGATCAGGAAACCGACAAGGTATGGGGCAAGCGCCAGGGAGCGCGCGACTATCTTACCAAGCCGGTCGAGGAAGCGACCCTGATCAAGACCCTCAAGGCGGTGCTTGCCGGCTGAACGGCCTGCAATGCCCCGATGCCGCGGACAATAACCAGAACAGGGACGGCATGACGGAAACCATCCACCCCTTCGATCTTCTGCACGAGCTGGCTGACCACTGCAGGCAACACGCCATGGGTCTGCCGGCTCAGGAAGTCGTCAGCGAAACCTGGAGCGGGGTCGGCTTTCGGCTGGCCGGCCAGGACATGGTCGCGGCCATGGGAGAGATTGCGGAGATTCTCCATGAGCCGCGCTACACCGCGCTGCCTCGGGTCAAGCCGTGGGTCCGGGGCGTGGCCAATGTCCGCGGCCGCCTGCTTCCAGTCATCGATCTGAGCCTGTTTTTCGGTAGCACCGTCAGCGTTCCGCGCAAGCAGCGCCGAGTGCTGGTGCTTGACCGCGATGAGCTATTCGTCGGTTTGTTGATCGATGAGGTTCTAGGCATGCAACACTTCCCCGTCAGCACCTTCACTACAGAGGTGTCAACTGTCGCCGAAGTCTTCAGGCCGTACGTAGCGGGCGCTTATGTCGATAAGCAGGCCTCGCTGGTGTTCAATTTCCGCGCCTTGGCGCGGGATCAGCAATTTCTGGATGTGGCGATCTGACCAGGGAGCGGCCGGCCCAGCCGGAAGCGTATTTTCAAGGCAGCAAGCGATAGTGGTAGCCCAGGTAGGGAAAACAAATGAAAAAGCTCGACCCGCAATTTCTGTCCACCGTACGTAGCAATCGCACGCTCAGCGGGCTGTTCGCCGCGCTGATCATTTCGCTGTTGCTGCTGTTCGTAAACTTCCTCTATCTGAGCATTCAGAGCGGATACGACACCGAATATATCGGGCACTCCGGTGAGCTTCGGGTACTCTCGCAGCAGATCGCCAAATCCTCCTCGGAAGCCGCGGCCGGCACGCGAGAAGCCTTCGCGTTGCTGTCGACCGAGCGCAACGATTTCCAGCGGCGCTGGGACTATCTTGTCGAAGGACGTAGCGAAACCGGCCTGCCTTCAGCACCGCGCGCGCTGAGTGCGGAAATGGCCGAAGTTCAGCAGAACTGGGATCGCGTGCGAGCCAACGCCGATGCCATCCTGGCAAGCGAACAGACCGTTCTGTCGCTCAACCAGACCGCCGCAACGCTCGCCGACACCGTTCCGCAGCTGCAGGTCGAGTTCGAGGATATCGTGGAGCTCATGATCGAAAGCGGCGCCGCAGCGGATCAGGTATCTGTCGCCCAGCGCCAGTCCCTGCTCGCCGAGCGTATCCTGGGCTCCGTGAACCGGGTGCTGGCCGGTGACACTGATTCGATCATGGCGGCCGAAAGCTTCGGTCGCGACGCTGGGCTATTCGGCCGCGTACTGCAGGGGATGCTTCAGGGCAACGCGGACATGGGCCTGACCCAGGTGACGGATCCGGAGGTAGCGGTGCGTCTGGAAGAGGCGGCCGAGCTGTTCACCTTCGTATCCGACTCGGTGGATGAAATTCTGCTCACCTCGCCGGAGCTGTATCAGGTTCGTGTGGCGGCGAACGACATCTTCACCGACTCCCAGGCACTGCTGGTCAACGTGTCGGCCCTGTCCAGCGGCTTCGAAGCCCGTGCCGACGCGCGCTGGGTGAATACCTTGTTCGGCTATCTGCTGGGTCTGGTGGCGCTGGGTAGCATTCTGCTGATCGGCGTGCAGATGACTCGTGAGACCCGCATCCGTCTGGCCGAGACGGCAGAGAAGAACGAACGTAACCAGGCGGCGATTTTGCGTCTGCTCGACGAAATCGCCGACCTCGCTGACGGTGACCTGACCGCCGAAGCAACCGTGACCGAGGATTTCACGGGTGCCATCGCCGACTCCATCAACTTCTCGATCGACCAATTGCGTGCACTGGTAGCGACCATCAACGAAACCGCTCTGCAGGTAGCTGCTGCTGCCCAGGGTACCCAGAATACCGCGATGCATCTGGCCGAAGCTTCCGAGCATCAGGCCCAGGAAATCGCCGGGGCCTCGGCGGCGGTGAACGAGATGGCTGTCTCGATTGACCAGGTATCAGCCAACGCCGCCGAATCCTCTGCGGTAGCGGAGCGTTCGGTAGCCATCGCCAACAAGGGCAACGAGGTGGTACAGAACACCATCGTCGGCATGGATACCATCCGCGAGCAGATCCAGGACACCTCCAAGCGGATCAAGCGTCTCGGTGAATCGTCCCAGGAAATCGGTGACATCGTGAGCCTGATCAACGACATTGCCGACCAGACCAACATCCTCGCACTCAACGCGGCGATCCAGGCGTCCATGGCCGGTGATGCAGGCCGAGGCTTCGCGGTCGTTGCGGACGAAGTACAGCGTCTTGCGGAACGTTCCTCCAGCGCTACCAAGCAGATCGAAGCGCTGGTTAAGACCATTCAGACCGATACCAACGAAGCGGTAATTTCGATGGAGCAAACCACCGCCGAGGTGGTGCGTGGGGCACGTCTGGCACAGGACGCGGGTGTCGCGCTCGAAGAGATCGAGAAGGTATCGACCAGTCTCGCGGCCCTGATTCAAAACATCTCCAACGCCGCCCGCCAGCAGGCGTCCTCTGCAGGCCACATCTCCAACACCATGAACGTGATCCAGGAGATCACCTCGCAGACCTCTGCCGGTACCACCACCACTGCCCGCAGTATCGGCGAGTTGGCCAAGCTTGCCGAAAGCATGCGTCAGTCGGTTCAGGGCTTCACTCTGCCTGAGCAAGGCAGATAACGGTCCAGGAAGAGGCCCTGGATAGGGCCTCAGCACCGCGATGGTCAAGGGACAGATGATGCAGAAAGTGCCGAGCTGGACTTTGCAGCAACTGCCGGAGATGGACGATGCACAGTTCCGTCAATGGCAGGCATTGCTGGAGTCCCGGACAGGTGTCTGCGTTAGCGACCAGCGCAAGATGTTCCTGCAGACCAGTCTGGCTTCGCGCATGCGCGAAAAGTGCATACCTGATTACCAGGCCTACTACGAGTACGTCACGGACGGGCCCCTCGGGAACATTGAATGGTCAGCACTGATCGACAAGCTGACCGTCCGTGAAACCAGTTTCATGCGACACAGGCCTTCCTTCGAATGCGTTGCTGCGCACCTGCATACCCGTCTGGCCACTCCTCGCAAGGAACCGCTGCACATGTGGAGCCTCGGCTGTGCCAGTGGCGAGGAAGCATACTCCTTGTGCATGGTCGGGGAGACCTGTAACGCCGCTCCGGGAGGGAATGCTCCCGGCTACAGTGTCTGGGCGACCGATATCAGTCTCCAGGCGCTGGAACAGGCGCGAATCGGGCGTTACGCCGGAACACGTCTGGGCGGACTCACCGAGCAGGAACGTTCGCGTTGGCTGACAGCATTGCCGGACGGACGCTTCGAGGTGGCCCCGCGCCTGCGCGACCGGGTCTGTTTTACTCGTCTCAACGTGCTAGAACTGGCGCATGCGCCGATCCGTGATCTTGATGTCATTTTCTGCCAGAACCTGCTGATCTATTTCCGTCGCTGGCGTCGCCGTGACCTGCTCAATCTCCTCGCGAGGCGATTGGCGCCCGGTGGCATGCTGGTAATCGGACTGGGTGAAGTGGTGGACTGGAACAACCCCTTGCTCGAACGTCTGCCCGATGAGCGGGTGCAGGCCTACGTACGCCGGGAAAGCATCGGAAGTCTGGAGTAAGTTATGGGTTATCGCCACGATTATGTTGCGCTCGATTGGGTCAAGGGCGAGATTTCCGAAACCCTCGGACAGGCTCGACAGGCTCTGGAAGCCTATGTCGCCACGCCCGAGGACTCGACCCGGCTGCGTTTCTGTCTGACCTATATCCATCAGGTCCACGGAACCCTGCAGATGGTCGAGTTCTATGGCGCTGCGTTGCTTGCCGAAGAGATGGAAAAGCTGGCGCAGGCGCTCATGCATGGCACCACGGCCCGTGAGGGGGAGGCGCTGGAAGTGCTCATGCAGGGTATTCTGCAGCTGCCAGCCTATCTCGACCGAGTGCAAATGGGGCGTCGTGATCTTCCCCTGGTGCTGCTGCCGCTACTGAACGACATGCGCTCTGCGCGAGGCGAAAAGTTGCTCTCGGAGAACGTGCTGTTTCAGCCGGATCTGCGGTCTTCTGCGGAGCAGGTCCCTGCTGCGACAGTCGACTTTGCCAGCGAACAGGTCGTCCAGCAGCTTCGCAAGCTGCGTCAGGTCATGCAGATCGCTCAGGCTGCGATCATTCGCGAACAGGACGTGCCGGGTAACAGCAACAAGCTTGGCCGGGTATTCATCCGCTTGGAAAGCCTTTTCCAGGGAACACCTTCGGCGGAGCTCTGGGGCGTCTTTGCGGGACTCGCCGAAGGTATCGAAGGCGGCAGCATAGCCAACGGGTCGGCAGTTCGTCAGTTGCTGCGCCAGGCGGATCGCGAGCTGCGACACCTGCTCGAAGAGGGTGTAGGTGCCCGAGAAGCGGCGCCGCCAGCGGACCTGATGCGCAATCTACTCTTCTACATCGCCAAAAGCCCAGCCGAGTCACCGCGTCTGGCGCAACTCAAACAGCGTTACCAGTTGAGTGAGGTCTGGGCACCTGACGAAAGTGTTCCGGAGACCGGTGGGAGCCGCCTTGTCGGACCCGATCGTAGTGCCATCAGCTCCGTTGTGGTGGCTCTGGGAGAAGAGCTGTTGCAAGTCAAGGAACGGCTCGACCTGTTCGTCCGCAGCGGTCAGCGCGAAGCCTCCGAAATGGCCGAAATGGTGCCGACGCTCAAACAGATCGCCGATACCCTGGCCATGCTGGGCCTTGGTCAGCCCCGCCGCGTACTGCAGGAGCAGATCGAGCAGATCACCCGGCTTGCGAGTGGCGAATCCGCCATGACAGATCATGCGCTGATGGATGTTGCCGGCGGGCTGCTTTACGTTGAAGCCAGCATGCAGGGTATTTCCGGCCAGGATCGGGAGGAGAGCAAGGCACCTTCGCCGGACAATGATATGCAGCGACTGGCAGCGGCCCAGGATATGGCTCAGGTCCAACAGCAGGTGGTGCGGGAAGCCCGCAACACCCTGGAGCAGACTCGGGACGCGATCAATGCATTCATTGCCGAACAGTGGAATCATGCACAACTACACCCGGTGGACGATTTGCTCACCAGCGTCAGGGGTGGGCTTGCCATGCTCGGACTGGACGCTGCCGCCAGCGTCGTCGCCGCTTGTCGCCTGTATCTGGTTGAGCAGATCATCACTCCCGCGGCGATTCCGGATTGGGTAGCTCTGGACGCCCTGGCCGACGTCATTACCAGCATCGATTACTACCTTGAGCGCCTGGCCGAAGACGATAGTGATCGAGGGGACTCAATCCTCTCGGTAGCGCTCGAGCGCCTGGGCACCCTGAAGTACGATGCGGACAGCATTGCACGGCGTCAGGTCGAAGCAGTACAGGCCGCGTCGGACGAGCCTGTCGCCGAGCCGGAAAGCGTTACCGAATTGCCGGCTGTAGAGGTCGAAGAAGATGAAGCCGAGGAAGACGAGCTCGACGAAGAACTGATAGAGATTTTCATCGAGGAAGCGGGCGAGGTGCTGGACACCCTCGGCGAATTCACCCCGCTGTGGCAGGCCAATCCGGATGACTCCAGGTCATTGACCGAAGTGCGCCGAGCCTTCCATACGCTCAAGGGAAGTGGCCGCATGGTCCGTGCCGGCATCCTCGCCGAGCTAGCCTGGTCGGTTGAGAACATGCTCAACCGGGTGATCGACCGTAATATCGCCGCAAGTCCCCAGGTGTTCGAGGTAGTCAACGCCGTGCGTGCGTTGATGCCGACGCTGGTTGGAGACTTTGCCGCGCGCCAACGCCCGGCCAGACCAGAAGTCGAGCTTCTGGCAGGCCAGGCTGATGCCCTTTCGAGGGGTGAAGCCCTCCCTGCTGCTCAGGCACCTACAACCGAAATCGACCTGTCCACCGACGGCGAGCCGATGGCTGGCTTCGATGAGCTCAGCAGTGAGGTCGACGCCTTCGGCCCGGTGCTGCAGGATGCCGGGAACGACGCGGAGACGTTCCCCGTCTCAGTGGATATGGAGCCGCAGGAACCAACGACGTCGCCGATCCTTCAGGTGGCAACGGACGAGTCGAGCGAGGACCAGCCGGAAGAGATCGATTACGACGGTTTTGTTGCCCAGGACGTCATCGAAGATTCAGCAGAGCCTATTGAGTTCATGCTCGATGACCTGGCTGATTCTGCGGAACTCCCGGAACCACCCCAACCGGAGGAAGCGAGGGAAGAAGAGCCGGCGGCGGCAGCCGATTCGCCCAGCCTTCTCGATACTTGCGTCGAAGCGGAATCCGTAGCTGAAGCAGAACCCGCAGCGCCAGCGGGTATGGATCCGGTGCTGTTGGATATTTTCCGAAACGAGGCACAGATCCATCTGCAGCACCTTCGCGAGTATCTGCAGCTATGCGAGGAATTTCTTCCCCGACAAGTCAGCGATGGGCTGCAACGCGCCTTGCATACCCTCAAGGGCAGCGCGCACATGGCGGGCATTCAGCCTATTGCCCGGCTGGCCACGCCGCTTGAGCGGCTGGTGAAGGAGTACAAGACCCATCTGATTGCTGCTGACCAGCCGCTGGCAGAATTGCTCAAGGACGCAGTCGCACTAATCGAAGCAGGCGTCGAACAGCTCTGGGTGACGCCTCAGCAGGTACTCCCGGGCACTGACGAGTTTCTCGCCCGACTGGATGCGCTTGGCCGTGAGCTTGACGCCCGTAAGGCGGCACAGACAGGCTCCCAGGGGAGCGAGGCGGCGGAAACGAGTTTGCTGTCGATCTTCCTGACAGAGGGGATCGAGGCGTTGCTCGACGCAGGGGAGGCATTGGCCGGTGCTTTGGAGGGCGGAGCAGCGCCGGACAGTCGCGAGCTTGTCAGCAGTCTGCGTGAGCTGGCAGATGTCGCCAACGAGGTGGATCTGCCTGCCATCGGTCAGCTCTGCGAGGCGCTGGAGGGCGCGCATGCTCGCCTGCTGGATGGCCAGTTGCAGCTCGACAAGCACGTTGCATCCACCCTGGCAGCAGGTCACGAGCGGCTGATCGGCCTGATGGATCAGGTCGCCGCGCATCAGCAGGTTTCCGATGTCAGTACGATGATCGCTGATCTTGGCGCTCTATCGCAGCTCTCCGATGAGTTGCCGCTGCAGGATGTTCCGGGTACGGAACATGCCGAGATTCCGCAGACAGCAGGTGTTGCTGGGACCTGGAGTCCGGGTGAGGGGGCGACTGATCCGGAGCTGGTCGACATCTTCCTCGAAGAGGCGCAGGAGATCATAGAAAGCTCGACCGAGAGCCTGCAGCTCTGGCTGTCGGATACCGGCAACAGCATAGCAGTGGAGTCTTTGCAGCGGGACCTGCATACCCTCAAGGGTGGCGCCAGAATGGCCGAAATCCGGCCGGTGGGCGATCTCGCCCACGAGCTGGAGTACCTCTACGAGGGCATTTGCGATTATCGCTATCAACCGAGCCCGGTGCTGTTCGAATTGCTCCATGCATGTCATGACAGTCTGGCCGACATGGTTGAAGGTGTTATCGCCGGCCGCGCTATTAGCGATGGCTCGGAACTGATCAGCGCCATCCGCGGCTATCGGGCGAACCCGGATCAGCCCTTGCAACTGCCAGGCGGTTCTTCTGAGCAGACGCAAGGCGACCCCGGTTGCGAGACGACAGCCGAGCCAACGCCCGCAATCTCGCGCAAGCCGGAGGATGGCGGCGATTCCCTCTCGCAGCTCATCCGCCCGCCGCTGCTTGGCATGCTCAACATGTTCATCGAAGAGGCCCGTGAGCTGCTTGAGCCATGCCCGGCGTTGCTTGAGCGTCGCGAGCAGGATCCCGCCGCCGAGCGCGACCTTTTGCATCGTATCCAGACGTTCAAAGGTAGTGCTCGCCTGGCCAGCCAACACGCCCTCGCGGAACAGGCCAAGCGTCTCGAGGCCGGTCTTCAGGCTCGGGTCGAGCATGCCGAACTGGCCGATGCGCTGAATCAGCTGCGTGCGGCGTTGGAAAGTCTCGCTGGCGGTGAACAGCTGGCGCCAGCGGACTGGACGCTACCCGCGCTCGGCCGCCCGGAAAAAGCGTCTCCTGTCCAGGCCGACGCGCTGGTGGCGCCGGCCGCGAGCCAGACGCTCGCCAGCGTCAAGGCAATTCTTCAGCAGGCAATGGAAGCCGGAGGCGCCAGTCAGAACGGCTCGCGCAACACCGGGCAGGAAACCGTCAAGGTTCCCGCGGCCCTGCTCGAAGAGCTGGTCAACCTGGCAGGGGAAACCTCTATTTTCCGGGGCCGAATCGAACAGCAGGTACTGGATGTCAGCCACACGCTGGCCGACGTCGAAAGCACCATCGAGCGGGTCCGCGATCAGTTGCGGCGTCTCGATATGGAAACGCAGTCGCAGATTCTGTCCAGACACCAGGATGACCTGGAGCAGGGCTACGAGGATTTCGACCCTCTGGAAATGGACCGCTATTCGCAGCTGGCGCAGCTGTCGCGCTCCCTGTTCGAGTCGGCCTCCGACCTTCTCGACCTGAAGGAAACGCTGGCCGCCAAGAGTCGTGATGCGGAGACGCTGCTCATTCAACAGGCGCGAGTTAACACCGAGCTGCAGGAAGGGCTGATGCGTACGCGCATGGTGCCGTTCGATCGGCTCCTCCCGCGCCTGCGCCGGGTAGTTCGGCAGGTCTCCGGCGAGCTGGGTAAGCAGGTCGAGCTGGTCGTCGGCAATGCCGAGGGTGAGATGGATCGCAGTGTGCTCGAGCGCATGATCGGACCGCTCGAACACATGTTGCGCAACGCGGTGGACCACGGTATCGAAGATCCGACAGTGCGCGCCGCAGCAGGCAAGCCGGAGGAAGGGCGGATTACCCTCGACCTGCGCCGTGAAGGCGGGCAGATCGTGTTGCAGATGGCCGACGATGGAGCGGGAATCAATCTCCCTGCGGTACGCCGCAAGGCCATTGACCGGGGGCTGATGGACGCTGACGCGGAACTGACCGACCAGGAAGTGTTGCAGTTCATTCTTGAGGCAGGCTTCTCCACAGCGGAACGGGTTACTCAGATCTCCGGCCGCGGTGTAGGCATGGACGTGGTGAACTCGGAAGTCAAACAGCTTGGCGGCAGCATGACCCTCAGCACCGAAGCTGGCCAGGGTTCAGCCTTCATCATTCGGCTACCTTTCACCGTATCGGTGAACCGGGCACTGATGGTCTACTCGGGGGAGGATCTCTATGCCATTCCGCTGAATACCATCGAGGGCATCGTGCGGGTTTCCGGTTATGAGCTGGAAGCCTATTACGCCCCGGATGCGCCACCATTCGAATATGCCGGCAAGCGATACGATCTCCGTTACCTTGGCGATCTGCTGGGAACTGGCCAGCAGCCGCGCCTGACCGGCCACAGCCTGCCGCTGCCGGTCATCCTGGTGCGTGGCAGCGAGCACAGCGTGGCGGTTCAGGTCGATGCTCTGGCCGGCTCGCGTGAAATCGTGGTGAAAAGCCTCGGCAAGCAGTTCGCAGTAGTGCCCGGCATTTCCGGCGCGACCATCCTCGGGGATGGCCGCGTGGTTGTCATTCTTGATCTGCTGGCGGTCATTCGCGCCCAGCATGCGTTGCACTCCCAGCAGCGCATGGCTGCCGAGCGTGCCCAGAGCACCTCGGCCAATGTGGAGCGTCCCACCCTGGTCATGGTGGTGGATGATTCGATCACCGTGCGCAAGGTCACCAGCCGCCTCCTCGAGCGTCATGGCATGGAGGTCATCACTGCCAAGGATGGAGTCGAGGCGATTGCCAAGCTCCAGGACGTCAAGCCCGATGTCATGCTGCTGGACATTGAGATGCCCCGCATGGATGGTTTCGAAGTGGCGATGCTGATACGTCACGACCAGCGGCTTATGGATTTGCCGATCATCATGATCACCTCGCGTACCGGTGAAAAGCACCGTGAGCGAGCACGCGCCATCGGCGTAAACGAGTACCTCGGCAAGCCGTATCAGGAATCCCAGCTGCTTGAGGTGATCACCCGGCTGGTGACCGTTCGTGAATGAAGCTGTTCCGCGCATTGGCTTGCTGGCGAGCCAGCAGGCCAAGCGCAAGCTGCTCTCGGAAGTGCTGACGGAGTTCGGCTATGAAGTTGTCTACTCCGGCGACCCGGTGCGGCTCGATACGGCCGAGCTGGCCGGCATTGCCGCCGACGCCTGGCTGCTGGAGCTGGCAGAAGATTCACCATTGACAGACTGGCTGCTTGAATCCAGCACTGCTCCCATGCTCTTTGGTGCAGGTGAAATTCCGGATCCACGCAGCGAGGACTATCCGCGCTGGCAGCGCCGCCTTTATAACAAGCTGCTGCCGCTGCTCGGCAGGCCGCCTGGAGCCAATCTGGAGCTCGCACCGGTCCTAGCGCTCGGGTCTTCTCCTGGCCGTCCGGAGGCGCGCTGTGTCTGGCTCCTTGGCGCTTCGCTGGGGGGGCCGGCGGCGGTCAAGGCGTTTCTTGACAAGATGTCGGCCGATCTGCCTATCGCTTTCGTATATGCCCAGCATATCGATGCGGGATTCGAGGGCCAGTTGCCCGACATTCTCGGTAGACACAATGATTGGCGAATCCTTAATGCACGGGATGGCGTTCGCCTACGGGAAGGCGATGTGCTGGTGGCGTCAATCGGACAGGCAATGGGTTTTGGCCCTGACGGCGACGTCCGGCTTCTGGATGAGCCCTGGCCCGGGCCTTACCAGCCGGCCATTGGTGAACTGCTGGATCGGCTCGCCAGGCAATTTGCACCCGCCTGTGGTGCAATCATTTTCAGCGGAATGGGCGAGGATGGCGTCGCAGCCTGCGGACGGATGCGGGGCAGGGGCATGCAGGTCTGGACCCAGCAGGCTGGCAGCGCAGTATGTGCCACCATGCCCGAAGCGGTGCGGCTGGCCGGACACAGCACGCTGCAAGGAACACCGGAACAACTCGCCAGGGCGCTGCGCCGCTGGCTCGAACGGGAATGGCCGGTTGCGCTCTAGCGCTATCGGCACTGGAGAACGACGATGGCAGATGCACTGGACAGTCTCAATGGCTTGATCGTACCCATGGCCGAACAGCAACTGCTGTTGCCCAACGTGGCAGTGGCCGAACTGGTCGGTTATCGCCTTAGTCTGCCCGCCGAAAAAGGGCCCGAATGGTTTCTCGGATGGACTTCCTGGCGAGACCAGAAGGTGCCACTGCTTGATCCGGAGCGCCTGCTCGGACAACAACCCGCCGGCCAGGCAAGCGCGCCAGCGCGTACGCTGATTCTCAATGCGCTGGGTGGCCGGGCGGGAATGCCGTTCATAGGGTTGCGAGTCTGGGGTATTCCCCGTTCACGCAAGGTACTGCGCGGCGAGATCGAGCCGGCCGGAGAGCCCCGGCGCTTTGTCAGGCAGCCGGTGCGGCTTGCCGGCAGCGATGAGATTCTGCTCATCCCGGACCTGCATGCGATCGAGGATGCCCTGGCAGGGGTGGTGCCTGCGCCGACCCGAGCTTGACCGACTCAGGTCGGAAGCGGGAATGAGACTCTGGCCTCAGTACCGCCACCGGTACGGTTCAATAGCTGAACTGTTGCACCATGGTTGTCGGTGATACGTTTTACGATTGCCAGGCCAAGCCCTGTGCCCTTGGTGGAGCGTGCTCGATCACCGCGAGTGAAGGGGGTGAACAGTGCCTCGCACTCAGTCGGGTCGATACCCGGCCCGCGGTCGAGGACAGCCACCACCAGATAAGAACGCGGCCCGTTTTCCGCAACGTAAGTGCAGACCTCAACCCCGGAGCCGCCGTGATTGAGTGCGTTCTCGATCAGATTGCTCAGCACGCGCTTCATCGAGAGACGCCGCAATGGAATGCTGGGCACCGGTTCCAGACACAGTCGGACCTTTTCCTGCCCGACATTCAGCGGCGCCACCACCTCTCGGATCAGTTCGTTGATGTCCTCGGGTTCCGACGCTTCGGCGCTGCCGTCACGCATGAAGGCCATGAACTGATCGAGAATGGCGTCCATGTCCTCAATGTCCCGGATCATCCCCTCAGTCAGCTCAGGCTCGGCGCTGGATAGCAGCTCGGTGGACAGGCGCATGCGAGTCAGCGGGGTACGCAGGTCGTGAGAGACTCCGGCAAGCAGCAGTGAGCGGTCCCGGCTGGCCTGCTCGACGTCGTGCGCCATCTGATTGAATGCCCGATAGACTTCGGCAATTTCCGCTGGGCCACCGGTGTCCAGAAGGCGAATGCTATGTCCTTGGCCGATGCGCCGTGCAGCAAGTTCCAGTACTTTCAGTGGGCGGTTCAACTGTCGCACGAAGATCCAGGCAGCTGCGGTGGACAGCATGCCGATGAGAGCCAGCCAGGCAACTACGGTCCAGACCCTCTGACCCCGGAGGGGGTGAGCGTAGAGCGGTACCTTGAGCCACAAATGGTCATAACCCGGCTGGTGGATCCAGATTGCCGGATCCCGGTGAATGCGTACCCGTACCTGCGTTCGGTCGCCCAGCTCTTCGCGCAGCTGATTGGTGAAGATGCCGGAGTAGGGCCAATGAACTTCGCCGGGAGGCACTTCCTCGGTAGGCACTAGCGCCATGCCGGTCATTTCCTCGATGTCTGCGCGTGCCGCGTCGTCGCTGGTCCAGTAGGCGCGGACCAGCATGGCAGTTCCATGGCTGTACTGGCGATCAACGAGCAGATCCTCGTTGCTGAGCAGGTACACCAGCGTGAGCATCTTGGAAAACAGCATGACCACCAGGACCAGTAGAATGGTCCTGGCGAAAAAACTACGCGGCAGCAGAGGGTGCCAACCCGGCCCTCCCTTCATTTCCCATCCGGAACGAACACATAGCCGACGCCCCAGACGGTCTGGATGTAACGGGGCTTCGAGGGGTCGGGCTCGAGCATGCGGCGCAAGCGCGAGATCTGCACGTCGATGGACCGCTCCAGCGCATCCCATTCACGGCCAC
Source organism: Pseudomonas sp. (assembly GCA_030603065.1). Classification (GTDB taxonomy): domain Bacteria; phylum Pseudomonadota; class Gammaproteobacteria; order Pseudomonadales; family Pseudomonadaceae; genus Halopseudomonas. The sequence continues at coordinate 8,290 of JAUVYN010000009.1, read as the reverse complement.
GGGCCAATTGCATCAGCTTGTCGCGGGTGAGCGGTTCGCGCGGATGTTGAACCAGAGCCTTGAGTACAGCGAACTCGCCGGTCGTGAGCATGTGCACTTCATTGCCACGCTTGAGCTCGCGAGTCGCCAGGCTCAGCACGAATTCGCCGAAGGTGACCTCGTTGTCTTCTGCGCTGGGCGCGCCGGGAACCTGCGGGGTCTGACGGCGCAACACCGCCTTTATTCGGGCAACCAGCTCGCGCGGATTGAAGGGCTTGGGCAGGTAATCGTCGGCGCCCATTTCCAGACCCTGAATGCGGCTGGTTTCGTCACCCTTGGCGGTGAGCATGATGATCGGCGTACGGTTCTCCTGATCGCGCAGGCGCTTGCAGGCAGTGAGACCGTCCTCTCCGGGGAGCATCAGATCGAGAACGATGAGCGAATACAGCTCGCGTGCCAGCAGCCGATCCATCTGTTCGGTGTTCTCTACCGCACGTACGCGATATCCCTGTTCGCTCAGGAAACGTTCCAGCAGACGGCGCAAGCGCACGTCGTCATCCACTATCAGAATCTTTTCGCCTTCGCTCATGCCTGTTACCCCATGTGGCCTGCCGCCATTTTGGCCGATGCATCCTGCATTGCTATCTGGCCGTTGTTACAAGAGGTTTCTTTTGTACAATGTTCCCGGCCTTAGCGCAAAGCGGTCGTGATTGTCTCGTTAGCCGGCGGACTCGGTTATACTGCCCGGCTCGAAGAAAACTGATCTGGAACGCCCCGCCGATGGACAGTATCGCCTCCCGCATCGCCACCGAACTGGGCGTCCGCCCCGAACAGGTCTCTGCCGCCGTTAGTCTGCTCGATGAGGGCGCCAGTGTTCCGTTCATTTCACGTTACCGCAAGGAAGTCACCGGCAGTCTGGACGACACCCAGCTGCGGACTCTGGAAGAGCGGCTGCGCTATCTGCGCGAGCTTGAAGACCGCCGCGCCAGCATTCTTGGCAGCATCGCGGAACAGGGCAAGCTGACCCCCGAGCTGGAGCGCGACATTCGCAGTGCAGACACCAAGACGCGCCTGGAAGACCTCTATCTCCCCTACAAGGTCAAGCGTCGCACGCGCGGTCAGATAGCTCTGGAAGCAGGTCTCGGCGCGCTCGCCGACATGCTGTTGAACGATCCGCAGCGCACTCCCGAGCAGGAGGCTGCCGCCTTTATCGACGCTGAAAAGGGCGTAACCGACGTCAAGGCCGCGCTGGATGGCGCCAAGTACATTCTCATGGAGCGCTTTAGCGAGGATGCGGCACTACTCGAGCGGCTACGCTCGGTGCTGCGCCAGGACGGCCGAGTAGTGTCTCGGGTGGTGGCCGGCAAGGAGAGCGAGGGCGCCAAATTCCGCGACTATTTCGAATATGACGAGCCGCTGCGGCGGGTCCCGTCGCACCGCGCCTTGGCGATTTTGCGCGGACGTAACGAAGGCGTTTTGAGTATCGCCTTGCAGCTTGGCGAGGCCGATGCACCTGCCAGCGCCATGCACCCCTGCGAACTGATGATCGCCGAGGCCGCCGGAATTCGCGATGAAGGGCGACCGGCGGATCGTTGGCTTGCCGAAGTGGTGCGCTGGACCTGGCGAGTAAAGATGCTTGGCCACCTGGAGACCGAACTGCTCGGGGACCTGCGCGAAGCGGCCGAGGATGAGGCGATTCGGGTTTTCGCCAGCAATCTCAAGGATCTTCTGCTGTCTGCGCCGGCTGGCCCGCGGGTGACGCTGGCCATGGACCCGGGCCTGCGTACCGGCGTCAAGCTGGCCGTGGTCGATGCGACCGGCAAGCTGGTCGATACCGCGACCATCTTTCCCCACGCCCCGCGCAACCAGTGGAAGGAGTCGCTCGCCGTGCTGGAGAGCCTGTGTCGACGGCATCAGGTCTCGCTTATCGCCATCGGCAACGGAACCGCCTCCCGCGAGAGCGACAAGCTCGGCGCGGACCTGCTCAAGCAATGTGCCGATCTGAAAATGCAGAAAATCACGGTGTCCGAAGCCGGCGCCTCGGTTTATTCGGCCTCTGAGCTGGCGGCGAAGGAATTCCCGGATCTGGATGTCACCTACCGTGGCGCGGTGTCGATTGCCCGCCGCCTGCAGGACCCGCTGGCCGAGCTGGTGAAGATCGAGCCCAAGTCGATTGGTGTCGGCCAGTATCAGCATGACGTTTCCCAGGTGAAGCTGGCGCGCAGCCTGGACGCAGTGGTGGAAGATTGTGTGAACGCCGTGGGAGTAGATCTGAATACCGCCTCCACGCCCTTGCTGACCCGTGTCTCCGGCCTCAATCCGAGTATCGCCCAGAACATCGTCGACTACCGTAATGCCAACGGCGCCTTCCGCAGCCGCCGCGAACTGCTCAAGGTGGCGCGGCTCGGCGAGAAGACCTTCGAGCAGGCAGCAGGCTTCCTGCGGGTCATGAATGGCGACAATCCTCTCGATGCATCCGCGGTGCACCCTGAGGCCTATCCGCTGGTGGAGCGAATCGCCAGCGAAACCGGGCGGGACATTCGCAGCCTGATTGGTGATTCGACGTTTTTGCGCAAGCTGGAGCCGGCCCGCTTCACCGATGCGCACTTCGGCATTCCGACCATCACCGACATCCTGCTCGAACTGGACAAGCCAGGCCGTGACCCTCGCCCGGAGTTCAAGGCAGCCGCCTTTCAGGAGGGGGTCGAGAAGATCGGCGATCTCAAGCCCGGCATGGTGCTCGAGGGTGTGGTAACCAACGTGGCCAATTTTGGCGCTTTCGTAGACATCGGCGTGCACCAGGACGGTCTGGTTCATATCTCCATGCTCTCGCAGCAATTCGTCAAGGATCCGCGCGACGTGGTCAAGGCTGGGGACATCGTCAAGGTCAAGGTGCTCGAAGTCGATGTGCCACGCCAACGCATCAGCCTGACCATGCGCATGGAAGATCAGCCGGGTGCCGCTGGTGCCGGCGCCTCCTCCACTGTGCCGGGCACGCGCACGGATGGCGGGCGGTCTGGCTCCCGCAGTACGCGGGATGCTGCCCGCGGCAAGAACCAGAGCGCTGGCGCAGAGCCGCAGGCAGGTGGTACGTTTGCCAACCTCTTTGCCAATGCCCGCAACCTGAAGAAGCGCTGATAATGAGCCTACACCCTTCCCTGACGGAGTTTGCCAGGAACCGCATGAGCCCTTTCACCAGACTGCTTGGCCTGGAATTCGAGTCTATCGAGCGGGGGCTTTGCGTGCTGCGCCTCAAAGTGACCGAGGAGCATTTCAACAGTGGCCAGCGGGTGCACGGGGGAGTGATCTTCTCGCTGCTCGATTCCGCCATGGGCGCCGCGGCGTTCAGCGTTCTGGAACCCCATGAAACCACGGCGACGGTCGAAGCCAAGATAAACTACACTCGCGCGGTGACCGGTGGCGACCTTGAGTGCACCGGCAAGGTCGTGCATGCAGGCACCCGGACCGTGGTTGTCGACGGTGAAATCTGGCAGGACGGTGCGCTGGTCGCCAAATGTCTTGGCACATTCGCCCGGATCTGACTTTCACCACAACGACTTGCGCGGTGCGCCGCGTTCCCAACATGCCCAAGGAGTGACAGCCTTGTCACCAACGCTCAGTACCCATCTTGCGCTTCTGAGTCAGCCCGAGCAGCGTGAACATCTGCGCGGCTGCCTGCATGGCATCGAAAAGGAGAGCCTGCGGATCACTCCTGACGGCGCCCTTGCTCGCACGCCGCATCCGCTTGCACTGGGTTCGGCGCTGACTCATCCGACCATCACGACCGACTACTCCGAGGCGCTGCTCGAACTCATTACACCGGTCAGCTCCTCCATCGAGGGCGTGTTCGAGAGTCTCGATCGAATCCACCGCTTTACCTACGCGCAACTGGGTGAGGAGCGGCTCTGGACCGAGTCCATGCCCTGCCTGCTTCCGGCCCGGGATGCGGATATCCCCATCGGCTGGTATGGCACGTCCAACATAGGCATGCTCAAGCATGTTTATCGGCGGGGTCTGGCGATCAGGTACGGCAAGGCAATGCAGTGCATTGCCGGCATTCACTATAACTTCTCGCTACCACCCCAACTGTGGGCAGTGCTGCAGGATCACGACGGTGACACAGGCTCCGCCCGTGACTACCAGTCGGCACGTTACATGGCGCTGATTCGCAACTTTCGGCGTTACGCCTGGTTGCTGATGTATCTGTTCGGTGCCTCTCCGGTGGTCTGTGGCAGCTTTCTGCAAGGGCGCGATCACCGTCTTCAGCGGCTCGGCGAGAAGAGCCTGTATCTGCCCTACGCGACCAGCCTGCGGATGAGCGATCTGGGCTACAACAACAATGCCCAGTCCGGCCTGAACATCTGCTACAACAGCCTCGAGAACTATATTTCCAGCCTGCAGAAAGCGATCAGCATCCCCTATCCGCCCTATGAGGCGATGGGGACCCATGATTCCGAGGGCCAGTGGCAGCAGCTCAACACCAACCTGCTGCAAATCGAGAATGAATTCTACAGCCCGATCCGTCCGAAGCGCGTGACCAACAGTGGTGAGAAGCCGGTGCATGCGCTGGCTGCCCGGGGCGTGGAGTACATCGAAGTGCGCTGCATGGATATCGACCCCTTCGCCCCGCTGGGGATCGAACCCTCGACTGCGCATTTCCTCGATGCCTTCCTGCTCTACTGTGCACTGGAGGAAAGCCCCGACCTGGGACAGGCCGAGTGTGCCGAGGTAGGGGAAAACTTCGCTCTGGCAGTGAAGCGTGGACGCGAGCCGGGTCTGGTATTGCAACGCCTCGGTTCTGCGGTGGGATTGCAGGAGTGGGGAGCCGAGCTGCTTAGCAATATTGCCGGCTGCGCACGCCTGCTCGACAGCACGCACCGGACCACGGCCTACGGCGACAGCCTGGTCTTGCAGCGCAACAAATTGCAGGATGCCAGCCTGACGCCCTCAGCGCGGGTGCTCGGCGCCGTGGAGCGTTACGGTAACAGCTTCTTCCGCTTTGCCCTGGCCCAGTCGGAAGCGCATCGCAGGTATTTCCTGTCGCGTCCGCTGGATTCTGCCAGCCTGAGCCAGTTCCGGGCCCAGGCGAACATTTCCCTGGCGGCCCAGGCCGAGCTCGAGGCGGCGGACACGCAGGACTTCGACAGTTTCGTCGCTGCGTATCTGAGTCAGTAGCCGCCTGGTTACTGGGTGATCAGATTGGTGAACAGAAGGTCAGCCACCAGTGGCTGGCCTTCTTCCTCTTCGAGTACTTCCCGCACCCGCGCCAGCGCGTCAGCCCGCAGTTGCTCCTTGCCCTCCAGGCTCGCGAGGTTTTCCTGGGTCTGGCGTGCGAACAACCCGACCAGTGCGTTGCGAATCAGCGGATCGTGGTGCTGAATGCGAGCCACCCCTGCAGCGTCCTCCGCACGCAGCGCGACGTCCACCTTCAGATACTGAATTCGTGGCCCCGGCCCGATTGTGCCGACGAAGGAGGGCTTGAGCTCGATGTAATGCGGCTCGCTCGCCTGGCTGTGGGCCTGCAGGGCCACCGGCAGTAGCAGCAGTGCGAACAAGAGGGAATGCAAGCGGGTCACGGCAGTTCTCCGAAAAGGGTTGCACAAGAATAGCGACCACCGCCTGGCAGGGGAACCGCCAGGACGCCAAATATTATGTCCCCAGATCACCCGCAGGCATGTTGATTGACCGATTGCCGACCTGAGCGTCTAGACTGTCGAAAAACCGATACAAGGGAGAGAACATGAAAGCTGTACTGTGCAAAGAATTCGGACCCGCCAGCAAACTGGTGCTGGAGGAGACCACCGATCCCGTTGCGAAGAAAAACGAGGTTGTGATCGACATTCACGCTGCCGGCGTGAATTTCCCCGATACCCTGATCATCGAGGGCAAGTATCAGCTCAAGCCGCCTTTTCCCTTTTCTCCGGGTGGCGAGGCCGCCGGGGTCATTTCCAGCGTGGGCGAGAACGTCAAGCACGTGAAGCCGGGTGACAGGGTGATGGCGCTGACCGGCTTCGGCAGCTTCGCCGAAAAGATCGCAGTCGACGGCACACGAGTGCTGCCCATGCCCGAGGATATGGACTATGTGACCGCAGCCGGCTTCAGCATGACCTACGGTACTTCCATGCATGCGCTCAAGCAGCGCGGCGAGTTACAGCCAGGCGAGACACTGCTAGTGCTGGGCGCTTCCGGCGGAGTGGGGCTTGCGGCGGTGGAAATCGGCAAGGCGATGGGCGCCCGGGTCATCGCGGCTGCTTCCAGTGCCGAGAAACTCGAAGTGGCCAGGAACGCAGGCGCCGACGAGCTCATCAACTACAGCGAAGAAAGCCTCAAGGACCGGGTGAAGGAACTGACTGGCGGCAAGGGCGCCGACGTGATCTACGATCCGGTCGGCGGTGATCTTTTCGACCAGGCGGTGCGCTCGATCAACTGGAAGGGCCGTCTGCTGGTCATCGGTTTCGCCAGTGGTCGCATCCCGGAGTTTCCGGTCAACCTTGCGCTGCTCAAGGGCTCGTCCATTGTCGGCGTGTTCTGGGGCTCCTTCGCCGCGCGCGAGCCGCAGACCAATCTGGAGAACTTCCAGCAGCTGTTCAAATGGCACAGCGAAGGCAAGCTCAAGCCGCTTGTCTCACAGACCTATAACCTCGACCAGTACGAGCAGGCGCTGGAGATCCTCAGCTCCCGCAAGGCAGTCGGCAAGGTCGTCGTCAAGGTCCGTTAAGGTCCAGGCAGGGTGTAGCGCGCCAGCGCTACGCCCTGGGGTCTCCCAAGTTTCAGAAGTGCTACCCAGGCACGCGGATTATCCGGCAATCACTTCGCCCCGGCAAAACCCTGCTGGCGCCAGGCCTCAAAGAGCAGCACCGCCGCGCTGTTGGACAGGTTGAGGCTGCGGCTGTCGGGCATCATCGGAATGCGCAATACCTGCCCCGCCGGCAGGCTGTCCCTCACCTCGACCGGCAGGCCGCGACTCTCGGGGCCGAATAGAAACAGATCCCCTGGTTGGTAGGTCACGTCGGTAAACCAACGGGTGCCCTTGGTGCTCAGGGCAAATACCCGTGGTGCCCCAACCGCCGCGAGACAACTGCGCAGATCCGGATGGGTCCGCACCGCAGCAAACTCGTGATAATCCAGCCCCGCTCGGCGCAGGCGCTTGTCGTCGAGCTCGAACCCCAGCGGCTCGATCAGATGCAGCTGACAGCCGCTGTTAGCGCATAACCGGATGATGTTCCCGGTGTTGGGCGGGATCTCGGGCTCGAGCAGGGCGATATGAAACATGGACGTATCCTTCGGAAAGTCGCCAATTCTACTAAGCCAGCCCGGGCTATGCTCGGACAAAACAACGGTTGCAGAACGGTCTGTTTCGGAATGAACGTTCATGCGAGGTTGACGGTTGGTCTGGGAGCGAACTAGTGTCATCTATGTCCATTCTCGAATCGCTGCGCATATTGGATGCATGGCGAGGCGGAAAGGGCAGTTGTCCATGATCATCCAATAACAACAAGTGGAGTCACCCCATGCGATCAGTTCCCGCGCGCGCCTGTCCGGCGCTCGGCGTCGTCACCCTGCTATCCCTCAGCGTCAGTGGCTGTTTCTCCGGATCGAGTTCGAGCTCTTCATCTGCCCCGCCGGCGGGGCCCGACTGGCGAACCGGCGTATTCGTCGATAGTCCCGTCGAAGGGCTGGCCTTTCGTACCGACAGCAACGAAGGGGTCACCGACCAGCAGGGGACGTTCCGCTACCAGGCGGGTGAAACCGTCACCTTTTTCCTGGGTGGCCTCGAACTCGGCAGCGCGGCGGGACAGCCATTGCTATCCCCTGTAAATCTGGTCGAGGGTACAGACGACAGCAGCCATCCCGTCGCGGTTAACATGTCGCGGCTGTTGCAGGCTCTGGATGCAGACGGCAAGCTCAACAATGGCATCCAGTTGACCGAGGCCTTGCGTGAGGCTGTCGCCGATTTTCTTGAAAGCAACCCTGGTTTTGACCTGCCCTGGGAGGATGCGCCGGCCTTCGAGGCCGCAGCCAGGCAGTTGCTTGATCATCTTGAAGAGGAAAGCGTCTTCGATGGCGGCACGCGCCAGCTTCGCAGTGGGCTGCAGGCCTGGCTGCATCTGCAGGACTCGCTGGACAAGGCGGATGGTGGAAATATCGACTTCGGCAAACGCCCGGTCATTTTCGTGCACGGCGGTGCCGGCTCTGCCTCGCAGTTCGAGTCACAGGCGCAACGCTTCATTGCCAACGGTTATCCACGCAGTCACCTGGCTACCTACGAGTACAACACCAACCCACCCGATTTCGCTCGTACCACGCTCGA
>JAUVYN010000116.1 GCA_030603065.1 Pseudomonas sp. | reverse complement strand
TCATGCAGGATTGGGCGGACATCCTCGATGCGATGGCTCGTGGCGATTCGATGAACGAGGTCATGGCAACCTTCGGGCCGCTGTCGAAACGGCGCAGGGCCTTGCTGCGGGTCATCGAGCGGGAGTGAGGCGCGTGCCGGGTTGGGGCAACTCAGGACATTGAGCGGGCGCGTCGAAGAAAATCCTCTTGAGGCTCCGTCAGGGCAACAGTGGGTCTAATCAGGTAGGCGGTCACGATCATCGGTGCGCTCGCCAGCGGCCGCAGGGCGATGCCCTGGCATCGATACCCGGCAAGTCTCGTGGATGGGGCCACGGCGATTCCGTACCCCGCTGCGACCAGCGTCATGGCGACCTCGAACGTACTGACGGCTGCTTCGCGGTCCCGCAATTCGTTCTCGAATGCGCTCTGCGCGAGCGTGCGCCACGACTCTTCGGCCGTTGATCGCGCGTAGATCAGCGGCTGTTTGAGCGCTTCCTGGCAGGGTACTTCCCGGTAGGCCAGCAAGTGGGATCGCTTTGCCACAGCGACGGCCAGGGTGTCGTGCCACAGCGGTTCGCAAACCCAGCCCGGCCACTCCCGATGGGTGGTGGACAACGCGAAGTCGAAGCCGTCACCAGGTCGTTCCTGTTGTTGTCCGGTAGCCGCTGTATCAATCAGAACGGCCAGGGTGTCCGGGTCTTCGGCGCGCTGTATGGCGAGCACGTCGGCGAGTTGGGGAGGAACCCAATCGCCGAGGACTGCCAGACGGATTTCAGTGGAGACGTCGATCGATCTCACGTGCAACTTCCGAAGGCGCTAAAGCATGGAAACTTAATCGAATGAGTTAAGTTTAACGTGGTTTATATCGTCGCGCTGATCGACGCTTTTGGCAATGCAAAAGCGATCGATCCAACGCGGCCGACCAGCCGGGACAACAACATACGAAGCGGAACCAGCGATCGCGTTTGGGGCAGTGGTGCGGGAGGAAAGAACGGACCAGGGGATCGCGCAGGAAACGCTCGCCCACCTAGCCGGAATCGAGCGGTCACACATGGGCAAGATCGAGCGGGGCGAGCACATTCCCACGCTTCCTCTGATCCTCAAGATCGCCCGCGCCCTGAAGTGCAGCTCTGCCCACCTGATGGCTGCGATGGAGGCCAAGCTGTCCGAATCGGACCCGCCCAAGCGCGGCAACTGAGGGCGCCGGCGTCGCATCCTATTCCTGCTCGTCATCGTTCTTGGCATGAAACGCCGAGTCGTCGCGCTGTGCCTCTGCGTTGGCGAGGCGCAGGTAAGGATTGTTCGGGGGTATCTCATGGAACAGCGTATCGGGGCTGGTCAGCAGGTATCCGTGCAGCCGCCTGGACTTGCGAGGCCCCGTCACTTCGCAATTCCAGATGTTCAGCCCGCTGGCCTGCTTGCGGTGCAGGCCCAGCTTCTCGAACCGCTTCTGTACCCACTGCCATTCCGGTAGCTTGTCCTGCTTGGCCAGGGCGGTGATCTGCGGGTGCTCCTGCGCGTAGCGCTGGAACACGCCGGGACTGACGAGATACGCCGTGCCGGCCACGGTATGTATCAGCGCCTTGGCGTCGTTGATGATGAGCTTGCGCGTCTGGATGCTCTGACGCAGCCACGCGAGAAAATGAGCACCGGATGGATTGGCGTCGTCTTGGTGTACTGCTTGGACCGGCGTGGTGTCGGCGGGCTTGTGGTCCGGCAACGGCGTGGGCTTCTCAGCGAGGGGCTGAAGCGGCATGGCCGTAGCAGTGGACGCGGGAGACGAATCGAGCAGTTCCAGTAGTTCCTCGACGCTGCTGTCGGCGGTCGTTGGTGTGGCGGACTCGGTAGTCGCCGGGGCGGATTCCCCTGTTTCCACGTCGAGGGCCTCGGGTGCTGGTGTCTGTGCCGCCGACCCTTCCGGCTCCACCTGCACGGTGCCCGCGAAGGCTGCCGGCCGGTCGGACGCTTCCCAAATCATCGCGGGGGACAGTTTCAGGAAGGTGAAGCTGTGCGACCAGCCGGCAGCGCTCGTGACGGAGGCTTTCCAGATCGCCTTGCCGTCCGGCGTGGCCAGGGCGATACCATGGTCCTGAAGCACGTTGAACACCGCCGTGTTGCTGGCTGGAATGCCATCAATGCCCTGCGATAGCAGATGTGCCCGCAGCTTGTCGGAGACGGTCTTGCTCACCAGCCAGAGTGCGTCCTGGGTCAGCCAGCCGTCCGAAGCCTGGGGCTGGTTCAGTTTGAATTCCTCCTTGAGCAGATAGCGCAGGCCGTCGAGCAGCTTGCGTTGCAGCGCGTGCTTGGGTGCGGCCAGCGCTTTGTTCGGATCGCCGCCGAGTTCGTGGGCGACCGAAGCCTGGTCGGCCTGCACGACCAGCTCGCCAAGCGTGCCGGCGTGCTCGTACTGGCCGGCCAGGACGTACAGCAGCGAAGCCCACAGATCGGAGAAGCCGTTGAGCCAGTCGAGAATCTCGCGGTCCAGCAGCCGGATGTACAGCAGTCCGGTGGCGGCACTGTGCAGCCGATACTCGCGGTCCTTGCGGTAGCGGAAGCGATACGGCCGCTGCAACGGACCATGCCAGGGATGCCAGAGAGTGCCATCGGCATATTCGACATGCAGATCGACGGCGATCTTGCCGATGTCGTGCAGCAGGGCTGCGTAAGCGGTGCCCGCAGTCCAGGCCTCGGCCTGGGCCGCCTGCGCTTCCGGCGTCACGCCAGCGGGCAGCAGATGTGACTGTCGCAGCTTCAATGCGTAGGCCACGATCTCCAGGCCGTGATCCAGCATGCCGCCCGGATAGGCGTGATGGTGACTCTCGGAGGCGGGGAACTGCTGCACCAGTTCGGCGTAGCGCTCCAAGGGCGTCAGGTACAGCGCGGCGAATTGCTTGCGCGACAGCGAGGTCCGTTGCCAGATGTGTTCCAGCAGCTTCCGCCGGCGCGGCGTCGCCAGCAGCGAGGCGGCCGACTCCGGCCTGGTTAGCCCTTGGGGCATCGCTATGGAGGCGGTGGACGGTGCGCCGGCGGTTGGCACCCTTTTGCGTTGGAACAGCGAGAACATGACGACACCCGAGTGACGGACTGGCGGGAGCCTTTTGGCCTTTTCAGGGTAGGGCCTTTCCCCTTGACCCCGTTCCCTTGCCCCTTCCCAGCCCTTTGGCCTTTATGGAAGCCTTTGGGTATATGGCCGTTACCTCGTGGGCGCCACGATCAATGCGGTATGGGGCAATCCCGGCAAGCGGGGAACGCTGCTGAAGCGTTGTCAGGCTTGGCCCAGGCCGGCGTCGAGTGCATCGGCGGGGGCTGTGACGTCTTCCGGGCGACGCCTGCGGACAGTTTCGAGCGTGCTGAGTTACCCGCGCAGCGCCGGCAGTTGCGCGGCGTGCTGGCATTGCAGCAGGGACCAATCGGGCTGCGCGCGCGTCAATCCGCTCAGGAATTGCTTGTGCTGCGCGCTCAACCGCCCAGGCAATTCGTGCCGTAACCGGACGCGGGCTTCCAGCAGCGTCTCCAGGGAGCATTCCACTTCGGTCATGCCGACAAAGGCCCGCTCGTACTCGCCAGCGATGTTCTTGTCGTTGCCGAACAGCACCTCATGGGTCGGCCGGTTGTGCCCCGCCAGGTAGACCACGAAGCATTCGACCATGCCGTCGCTGATGCCGCCCGATTCGTAGAGCTGCCACACGTCGAACAGGTCACGCGGATGCTGCCGGTCCAGCGCGGCCACCAGCTTGCCGGCGTACAACTCGTTCGGCGCCAGGATCGGCACCTCCAGTTCGACGCCGAACAGGTCGCTGGTCTTGGCGCTCAGCGAGCGTCGTTCGGCGGGCAGCACGGTGCCGCGAAACACCACGTTGACCTCTATCTTCACCTGGCTGCTCTCGTTCTCGACGATCAGCTTCGTATCCCCCAGATCCTTGCTGCGAACCAGGCGTGTCTGTACGCCGAGCGAGGCAACGCGCGTGGCGATGGCGGCCAACTCCTGGTTGATGGCTTGCAGCGCTTCGTCGCGCGGTGTTTGCCACGGGAGGTACACCACGTCGATGTCCACCGACAGACGCGGCATGTCCTGCACGACGAGATTGATCGCCGTGCCGCCTTTCATCGCAAAGATGTCGTTGGCGAACACGTCGGGCACGATGGCCAGCAGCAGGCGAACGGTGTCCGCGTAGGTCTTATCCATGAGGTCTCAGACTCAACAGGCTGCCGTCATCGAGTCGGCCCATCCAGCGCGCGGCGCTGCCGGTGCGAACCGGGTACTGTTCCAGCAGGGCATCGACCTCCACCAGCCCCGTCGCGCGCGCCCAGGTGAGAAAGAGGCGCACGGCCTTCACACTGGTGCAGCAGGACAGCAGTTGCCCGAGCAACTCCTTGCGGGGTGAGCGCAGCCCATCGAAGAGATTCCGTGCTTCTTCGAGGCTTTGCTTGACGCCGACCTCGTACAGCAGTTCCAGCACGGCGCGCTCGGGAACCGCCACCCGCAGGGGATCGGGCAGGCCCGGTGGCGTGATCAGGGTCTTGTTGGCCAGTGGCGTGTCCGGCCAATCGAACAGGCGAGCATGGACATAGCGGGCCGGAAATCGTGAGGTGAACCATCGCGGCAACGTGAAGCGGCTATCGCCCCACAGCACCAGGGTGTCCCGGCTGCCCAGGTTGTGCTGCACCCCTTGCAGGGCCAGGGCGCTCTTGCCGCCGACATGCAGGCCGGGCACGCGCTGTTGCAGAAACTTCAGGGCACCGTAGACCCCGAAGTCATCGTTCGGAAAGGCATAGACGCCCTGAGCCAGGCGCACGAGCCAACCCCCATCGGCGTAGTGGGCGGCGAGTTGGGGCGACACCCCGAACTGGTTCAGGGTGGCAAGGTCGAACGGCGCTCCACGGGGTAGCTCCGCCTGCAGACGCTTGATTACCTGATGTCTAGGATTTCCATTCATGTACGAAAAATAGCACAGAATCCAATCAATCAGAAGCGCTCCGCATGAAAAACGCATTTAAAATACCATCATGTTTTATTTTTGGCTCAATATCTAATCAAGGCGACGAGCTGCTGTCTGCCCTTCCCAGCCGTGTATAGGGCAACCATGGGTATCCAGCCACAGACAAACGGGTTCTGGCCCATGCCGCTTTGAAAGCGGAAGGCAGCCTGTGTCCTGCTTACGGTGGGCCTTTCCGCAGTGGGATGGAGCACAGCTTATGCAGCACGACGCACCAAAGGATTCCTGGATTGACAAGGTAAGGAAATTTCCTTACCATCGAGGCATGAGGATCAAAGACAGGAGCCCAACCATGCCCGGCATCCACGAACTCGCCACACTCACGTCCAAGGGGCAGATCACGTTGCCCAAGTCCATCCGGCAGGCGCTGGGTGTGACCACCGGCGGCAAGGTGGCCTTCGAGCTGCGCGGTGGCGAAGTCGTCGTCACTCGCGCCGAGGCCGAGCACGAAGACCCGGCGATCGGCGCTTTCCTGGGCCTGCTGGAAGCGGACATCCGCAGCGGCAGGAACGTCGGCGCGCTGCCGGTGGAACTCGCCCAGACCATGCTCGCCAACGTGGGCCACGCCTCGGACCTCGATGAAGACATCGAGGGAGAAGTGGCACTTTGATACAGCGTCACGGATGGGTGCTGCTGTTCCATGAGTGCATCGTGGAGCAGCTTCAGAAGCTGCACGCGGCGGCCGGACGCGCCGAGCGCAATGATCCAAAGGGCTTCGAGCGCAACGCCAACGTCAAGCTGTTTCATGCGTTGAGCCAATTGATCCTGGAGACGGTGCCGAGCGATCCGGCACGGGACGAATACCGCCAGGGCAATACCCTCGGGCCAGCCCATCGGCACTGGCGACGCGCGAAGGTCGGACGGCGGTTTCGCCTGTTCTTTCGCTACGACTCCAAAGCGAAGACCATCGTGTTCGCCTGGGTCAACGATGAGCAGACGCTGCGCTCGGCGGGCAGCAAGTCCGACCCCTACGCCATGTTCGAGAAGATGCTCGAACGAGGGAATCCGCCGGACGATTGGGACAGCCTGGTTGCCGCGAGCCGGTCTGATTGGTCTACACAGGAGAAGCGATAAATCCTCCGCATGAGGTAACAGTGATGAACGCGACGCCCCGTACCACAAAAGCAGAACGCGCCGGCAGATGGCTCGGCCATGCGTGGCGTGGCCTTGCACGGCAAGAGGCCCGCGCCATCCAATGGCTGGCGGGCAAGGGACTGCCGGCCGGCGTAGCACGGCTGCTGTTCTGGATCGTGAAGCTCGTGGTGTTCGGCGTGCTGCTGTACGCGGCGTTCTGGCTGGCCTTGCTGCTCGCGTTCGCGCTGCTCGCCGCCTGGCTTGTGCGCAACGCCGACCTGGATGAAGAGAAGCAGCCTGAACTCAGGGACGGTCATTCGGGTGCCGGCGTCTACGACAAGGACGACTGGCGCATCGACCTGGGCGATCCCGACGACCCGTAGCTGTTGCAGCAGACCGGGAACGACTCCTTACTTCGCAGCGCCTTTCGTCGCCGCCGCCATGGCGAGGCGCGAGCCGCTACTGCCCGCCGACTTCGCATCCGTCGTGCCGGTGATGAACCCGCCGAGAATGTTCCCCGTCCTGACCCCGGCCCACGTCAATGCAACGACCCAGAAGCCCGGCAGGATGATGAACATCGTCGCCATCACGAAGTTCAACAACATATCGCCGAAGGCGTTGTTCAACCCCATCAGCGGGTTGAAATTGCTGTGCGGCGAGTGCCAGCCGTAGAGCGCGTTCAAGATCGTGGAATCGATCCAGCGGGCGAGCTGGAACCAGAAATCGACGAAGAACAGCGAGAACTGCACGGCAGTCACCGTCACCACCGTTCGCAAGTCGTAGGTGCCGAAGATCAGCACCAGCGGAATGCAGATGACCATCGCCATCTTCAGGAACGACAGGATCATGGGCAACGCCTGACGCACCACATCCATGGCCGGAAACATTCCGAGAGATCCTACTGTCAGCCCCACATCCGATACGACGCGGGTTGCGACATTGGGGAGCGTCATACCGATCTGACCACCGTAGTCGGTGTAGACGTGCCCCTGGTTCATGACCTGTTGCCGTGGTGAAGCGATGGCACGGATCACGGCATCGTTGGCCTGCGTCTGGCTCAGGAAACCGGCCCATTGGCCGAGCCGGGACAGCAGGCCCGGATCAACCTGGGCCAGCAGGCGATCGCGCAGCCCATCGCCGCTGTCCGCCCACCACTGCCGACAGGTCGGATAGCCGCCGCCAGTGGAGACTTCGGCGAGGCCGGCGTCGCGCATGTCGTCATAGGGCCAGGCATCGCGTGGTGCGCGCGAGCGATACGTGTCGTAGAAGCCGGCCGTGTCCAGGAAGAAGCGTGAACCGATCCAGGTCACGTCGTTCATCTGCTCGTCACCGAGCGTAGGCCGGCTCATGAACAGCCTGGCGCGGGCCGGCCCGTAGCAGTCGTTCGTGAAGTCGGCGACTTCCTGGGCCAGCACCGGATCGGCGATACGAGTGCTGTCGATCTCCATGCGCATCTGCCGCAGGTCCGTACCGCAGGGGATCGCCGCCACGGCGGCGCCGGTGACGGCCTTCGACAGTGAGTGCATGAAGAACCACCAGACCGGAACATGGGCACTCTGGTTGTTGATCGTCGTGAACGAAGCGGACCAGTTCGTTTCCGAGGGCAGCGGCACATTGACCTGGCATTGGGTCGAGCGCGTGCGATCGAACTGGATGGTGCTCAGATCGACCGGAATGAAGGGAATGCCGGCGAACATGATGACCACCATCGCCACCCACACGCGGTTCTCGATGCGCATGGACGAGAGCACCCCCTTGTTGCCTTCGTCCGCGCCTTCCGCACGGGCCTTGAGCCATTCCTGCACGACGATGGCGAGGAACGGCAGCGCGAAGATGCCGCTGGCCACCAGCACATTCCAGATGCCGTTGTTGATGATCCAGGCAACCAGTGTCAGGTAATACTCAAGATAGTCCGTGGTGTAGAGGGTCATGGTCGTCGTCCCGCATTGCTACGGTTGTCGCAGCAGCACGCTGATTTCGAGCAGCACGATGGCGGCGACGGCGCCGACCTCCGCGCGCAGCAGGCGCTGATGCGCTTCGCGGGATGTGTCGCGTTCCCGGAGGCGGCGACGCATCCACATCCACCCGTAGGCCGTGGCGCCATACAGGCACAACCGCCAGACGAGGAAGTAGCCGGCATGCTCGTCCAGCCACCGGCTCCAGGTGTTCGCGTCACCGACGAGGCGAATGCCGACGAGATTGACGACCACGGCGACGAACACGATCAGCGCAATCCATCCCAGCGTGCGTCCGAGTTGCCGGTTGAACAGCCACTTCGGTAGCCCGATCCTCATGGCGGATTGCCGGGGTTCTGCGGCCGCTGGATGGCGTCGAGGCGATCGCG
>JAUVYN010000078.1 GCA_030603065.1 Pseudomonas sp. | reverse complement strand
GAACTGGCCCGCACCATTTCCTCACTCTACAACGTCAAGGCCGCGCGCGTGCACATCGCCATGCCGCGCTCCACCGTATTCGTCCGTGACGACCGCAAGCCGAGCGCGTCGGTACTGCTGGAAATGTTCGCCGGGCGTCGCCTGGAGCCGGCCCAGGTGATGGCCATCGTCAATCTGGTGGCGACCAGTGTGCCCGAACTGTCCAAGGACCAGATCACCGTGGTCGACCAGAACGGCAATCTGCTGTCCGACCAGGCCGAACTGAACGAGCTGACCATGGCTGGCCGGCAGTTCGATCATGTCCGGCGGCTTGAAGAAACCTATACCCGCCGGGTGCACAACATTCTGCAGCCGGTGCTGGGCGTTGGCCGCTACAAGGCCGAAGTATCGGCGGATGTGGACTTCAGCGCGGTCGAGTCGACTTCGGAGATGTTCAGTCCCGAGTCTGCCGTGCGCAGTGAACAGATTCTCAGCGAGCAGCGTTCTGCTGGTGGCGGCCCGGTTGGCGTTCCTGGCGCGCTCTCCAACCAGCCTCCCGGTGCGACCACGGTGCCCGAGCAGGTGATCGACCCGGCAACGGGCGAGCCGGTGGTCCCGGCGCCGCCCCGTGACATCCGCGAGCAGTCGACCCGTAACTTCGAGTTGGACCGTCAGATCAGCTATACCCGTCAGCAGCAGGGTCGCCTGCGTCGACTTTCCGTCGCGGTGGTGGTGGACGACCCGGTGCAGATCAATCCGGAAACCGGTGTCGCCACACGGGTGCCGCTGGGTGAAGCGGAGATCGCGCGCCTGACCCGTCTGGTCCAGGATGCGGTCGGCTTCGATGTCAGCCGTGGCGACAGTGTCAGCGTTATCAATAGCGCCTTCGTCGCCGAGGGCGAGCTGGAGTCGATCCCGGAAATTCCGTTCTGGTCACAGCCCTGGTTCTGGGACATGGCCAAGCAGTTCCTCGGTATACTCTTCATTCTGATTCTGGTGTTCGGCGTGCTGCGTCCGGTGTTGAAGAACCTGACCACGGTCAATCGCAGCCCGGCAATGGCCGGTGGTTACCCGGCAGCGCTGGACGGTCCGGATGGGTTCGGCGACGACCTGCGCGAGGACCGGGTGAGCCTGTCCGGCCCGGCAGGTAGTTCGCCGGTGCTACTGCCGCCCCCCGGAGCCGGTTACGAACAACAGCTGAACGCGATCAAGGGCCTGCTGGCCGAGGATCCGGGCCGCGTCGCCCAGGTAGTCAAAGAGTGGATCAACACCGATGAGTGAAGAAGCCAAACGCCCGCAGAAGCTGTCCAAACTGGACAAGGCCGCGATCTTTCTGCTCAGCCTGGGTGAGTCCGACGCCGCCGCTATCCTCAAACACATGGGGCCGAAGGAAGTACAGCGGGTCGGCAGTGCCATGGCCGGCCTGCGTACCATCCACCGGGACCAGGTCCAGCAGGTGATGGGCGACTTCATCGAAGTTGTCAGCGAGCAGACCGGCCTCGGTGTTGGCGCAGACAACTACATTCGCAAGATGCTGACCCAGGCGCTGGGCGAGGACAAGGCCAACAGCCTGGTTGATCGCATCCTGCTCGGCGGCAGTACGTCGGGGCTGGATAGCCTCAAGTGGATGGAGCCGCGCGCGGTGGCCGACGTGATCCGTTACGAGCATCCGCAGATCCAGGCCATTGTGGTGGCCTATCTCGATCCGGACATGGCGGCCGAGGTGATCAGCTACTTCGATCACAAGGTGCGCCTGGACGTGGTCCTGCGGGTCGCAGCGCTGAACACCGTACAGCCTTCTGCACTCAAGGAGCTCAACGAGATCCTCGAGAAGCAGTTCGCCGGCAACTCCAACACCACCCGAGCCAACATGGGCGGGGTGAAGCGCGCCGCCGACATCATGAACTTCCTCGAAACCAGCGCGGAATCCCAGCTGATCGAGTCCATTCGAGAGATCGACGAGGACTTGTCGACCAAGATCGAGGACCTCATGTTCGTCTTCGACAACCTGGCCGATGTGGACGATCGCGGCATCCAGGCATTGCTGCGGGAGGTCTCATCCGAGGTGCTCATCGTTGCGCTGAAGGGGGCGGACGAGGCGATCAAGGAGAAGATTTTCCGCAATATGTCCAAGCGTGCCTCGGAGCTGCTTCAGGACGACCTGGAGGCCAAGGGTCCGGTTCGCATCAGCGAAGTGGAAGCCGCGCAGAAGGAAATTCTCACCATCGCACGGCGCATGGCCGATGCTGGCGAGATCGTCCTTGGCGGCAAGGGCGGCGAGGAAATGATCTAGGTCTGGCCTGCTGCGGGGGCAGGCACTAGCATGGCCCCTTTGACCCATATCGAGACTTGCGCATGAAGAACAAGACCGAAGGCGAACTCATTCGCGGCGCCAGCCCCGACGCGTTTTCGCGCTGGAACCTGCCGAGTTTCGATGAGGCGTCCCACCAGATTCCCCTCGAGGCCGAGCAAGCGGACGAGCCAGAGGTGGTCGAGGTCGTGGAGGAGGTCGTCGAGGAGATCGAGGCGCCCCGGCCTTTCACCGTGGACGAGCTTGAGCAGATCCGCGCCGAAGCCTACAACGAGGGCTTTTCCACCGGTGAGAAGGACGGCTTCCACGCCGGCCAGATCAAGGGGCTGCAGGAGGCTCGGCTCAAGTCCGAGGCTCGTCTGGCAGAACTCGAATCGCTCATGGCACAGCTGATGGATCCGCTCAAGGATCAGGACGAGCAGATCGAGGACATGCTCCTCAAGCTGGTCGAGACCATGGCCCGCCAGGTCATTCAGCGCGAGTTGCGCACCGATTCCAGCCAGATCGTGCAGGTTCTGCGCGGCGCGCTGAAGGCGCTGCCGATGGGCTCCGGCAATATCCGTATATACCTGAATCCGGCCGATTTCGAAGCGGTAAAGGCGCTGCGCGAGCGTCACGAGGAAAGCTGGCGCCTGCTGGAAGATGACGACCTGCTTCCCGGCGGCTGCCGGGTCGAGACCGAGCACAGCCAGCTCGACGCGACCCTGGAGACTCGCCTGGCCATGGCTGTCGAACAGCTCTTCGACGCCCGCCGCGAACACCGCGCCCACCCCCTCGAGCCGGACCTGATCATCACCCCGCCCCAGCCTGCTGGAGACGAGAATGCCTGAGCGCGTGAGTTTTGCCCGGCGCCTGGGGCGTTACCCCGCCGCGCTCCGACTGCCGACCGAGCCGGTGGTCGAGGGTCGCCTGATTCGCATGGTCGGGCTGACGCTAGAGGCCGAAGGTTGCAAGGCGCCGGTAGGCAGTCGCTGCCTGGTCATCAGCGAAGGTCCTCAGGGTCAGACCCAGATCGAGGCCGAGGTAATGGGTTTTGCTGGCAGCAAGATCTACCTGATGCCGGTCGACAGCCTGCAGGGGCTGCAGCCCGGAGCGCGGGTCGTGCCCTCGGCGGGCGGCGGCAAGTTGCCCATGGGCAATCAGATGCTGGGCCGCGTGGTGGATGGCATCGGTCGGCCACTGGACGGCAAGGGTCCATTCAAGGCCGACGACTGGGTCGATCTGAACGGTCCGACCATCAACCCGCTCAAGCGCCATCCCATCGAGGAACCGCTGGACGTGGGCATCCGTTCCATCAACAGTCTGCTGACCGTAGGTCGTGGCCAGCGACTGGGCCTGTTCGCTGGCAGTGGCGTCGGCAAGAGCATGCTGCTGGGCATGATGACGCGGTTTACCGATGCCGACATCACCATCGTCGGACTGGTCGGCGAGCGGGGTCGCGAGGTGAAGGAATTCATCGAACAGATTCTCGGCGAGAAGGGCATGGCACGCTCGGTGGTGGTCGCTTCGCCGGCGGACGATGCGCCGCTGATGCGTCTGCGTGCAGCCATGTACTGCACCCGGATTGCCGAGTACTTCCGCGACCAGGGCAAGAATGTGCTGCTACTGATGGACTCGCTCACCCGCTTCGCCCAGGCCCAGCGGGAGATCGCCCTGGCGATCGGTGAGCCGCCGGCCACCAAGGGCTATCCGCCCTCGGTATTCGCGAAACTGCCGGCACTGGTCGAGCGGGCGGGCAATGCCGAAGCTGGCGGCGGTTCGATCACCGCTTTCTACACCGTGCTGTCTGAAGGCGATGACCAGCAGGACCCGATTGCCGACGCCTCGCGCGCAATTCTTGACGGCCACGTGGTGCTGTCCCGGCGTCTGGCGGAGGAGGGGCACTACCCGGCCATCGACATCGAAGCATCGATCAGCCGGGCCATGCCACAGATTGTCAGCCAGGAGTACCTGTCCCGTGCGCAGCTGTTCAAGCAGATGTATGCACGCTACCAGCAGAGCCGTGACCTGATCAGCGTCGGCGCCTACTCGGTCGGCTCCGATCCGCTGACCGACAAGGCGATGGAAAAAATGCCGAAGATGCTCGCCTTTCTGCGCCAGGGTCTGCACGTCAGCGTGAACCTGAGTGACAGTCAGACCGGCCTGCAGCAGCTGGTGAGCAATGAGTGAGTCCCGCATACGCCGGCTGATGCCGGTGGTTGACATGGCGCTGGAAGATGAACGCAAGGCCGCGGCGCGCCTGGGTGAGATGCAGCAGCAGGTCGAGCAGGCAGAAGGTCGCCTGCGTGATCTGGAGTTCTATTGCAGCGAGTATCAGAAGGGCTGGGCACAGCGTGGCGGTCAGGGCGTCGACCGGGAGTGGCTGCTCAATTATCAACGGTTTCTGACACAGATGCAGACCGCCATCGACCAGCAGCAGCAGACCGTACGCTTTCACAAACTGGGTGCCGACAAGGCGCGGGAACAGTGGCGCCAGCGCTACCAGCGGCTCGAGGCGCTGCGCGCGCTGATCGAACGCTACCGCCAGGAGGCGCGGGTAAAGGCTGACCGGCAGGAACAGAAATTGCTCGACGAGCTCTCGCAGCGGGCCTTTGCTGCCCAGAGGAATCTTTCCTGAACGCAGGTTGATGCTATGCTCAAATTAGCTTGGCAATCATGTCAGGCGAGTGATCCGAGGAGTATCCCCATGCCGATTCAGGCCAGCCATTCGACCGACGGTCAGGTGCTCACCATACGCGTCAGCGGGCGCTTCGACTTTGGCGCCCATCAGGAGTTTCGCGAAGCCTACGAGCGCGGCGGTCTGACGCCCCAGCGCTACGTGGTCGATCTGCAGGACACCGATTACATCGACAGCTCCGCGCTGGGCATGCTGCTGCTGTTGCGCGATCACGCCGGCGGGGATTCGGCGCTGATCCAGATCGTCCACTGCAATCCGGACGTGCGCAAGGTGTTCAGCATCTCCAATTTCGAACAGCTTTTCAGCATCGAGTGAACGAGAACCCGTTGTCCGTCGAGGCGTCGCTCGAGCCGCCCGCCTCCTTTCCCAGACTCAAGGTGCTGGTGGCGGACGACAATCCAGCCGACCGCATGATACTTAGTCGCCTGGTACAGAATCTCGGGCACCAGGTGATCAGCGCGGAAAACGGCCGCGACGCAGTCGACCAGTTCGCCCACAGGCCGGATCTGGTGTTGCTGGACGCCATGATGCCGGTGCTTGACGGCTTCGAGGCGGCTCGCCTGATCAAGCAGACTGCGGGGGAGGACCTGGTCCCGATCATCTTCCTGACCAGTCTTACCGAAACCGATGCTCTGGTTAAGTGTCTGGAGGCAGGCGGTGACGATTTTCTGACGAAGCCCTACAACCCGGTCATCCTGAAGGCCAAGATTCAGGCCTTCAAGCGTATGAAGGACATGCATCACACTCTGCGCGAACAGCGCGATCTGATCGCCGCACAGCACCAGCGGCTGGTGCGCGATCAGGAACTGGCCAAGATCATCTTTGACCGCGTAGCCCATGCCGGCTGTCTGTCCGCCGTCAACCTGCGCCACCTGCAGTCCGCTTACGCCATGTTCAACGGCGACATTCTACTGGCCGCCTACAAGCCCTCGGGCGGCATGCACCTGTTGCTTGGTGATTTCACCGGACACGGGCTGTCTGCGGCGATTGGTGCCATGCCGCTGGCGGAAGTCTTCTATGCCATGAGCGCGCGGGGCTTCAACCTGCGTGACATCGTCACCGAGCTGAATGGCAAGCTGGCGCAGATTCTGCCGGTCGGCATCTTCTGCTGCGCGGTGCTGGTCGAGGTCAATCCTGGCAAGGGTCTGGTGGAGGTCTGGAATGGCGGCCTGCCGGAGGTGATCATCCTCGGCAGGGAGGCGGAACTGCTGCATCGCATCCCCTCGACCCATCTGCCGCTTGGGGTCGCCAGCGCCGATCGCTTCGACCCCAACCCCGTCGTGCTGCCGATGGCCGCGGGGGAGCGTCTGATGTGCTGGACCGACGGCGTGCTGGAAAGCCGCAGCGAGTCGGGGGAGCAGTTCGGCGAGCAACGCCTGTTGCAACTGATCCAGGACCATCGCAACCGCCCCGGTCAGATCTTCGACGGCCTGCTACAGGCGATCGAGGCTTTCCACGGGCGCCCGGAGGATGACCTAAGCCTGCTGGAAATGGTGATGCTGGAGAACCCGCCGCAGCGCCCGCTGGCGAGACCGCTGGTCAACCATCACCAGTTCGCCCAGGACTGGCAACTGGGTTACGTGTTCCGCGCCACCTCAATCCGCCAGCACAACCCCTTGCCGTTTCTGCTCGAAGTGCTGATGGAAATCGTCGGTTTGCGCCCGCACGCCGGTCGGCTCTTCACCATTCTCAGCGAGCTGTACAGCAACGCCCTGGAGCATGGTCTGCTTGGGCTCGATTCGGCGTTGAAGAGCGACTCGGCAGGTTTTACCCAGTACTACGCCGAGCGCAACCGGCGTTTGTCTGCCATGGCCGACGGCTGGATTCGTATAACCCTGGATCATACGCCGACCTCGGTCGGTGGTATTCTGAAAATCGAAATGGAAGACAGCGGCCCGGGCTTCAGTCATCAGCCCGAAGCATCGGTAGAGGGCTATGCTGGCCGGGGCCTCGCACTGGTCAGCGCTTTGGCCGATGACGTCACTTTCAACCGGCGGGGCAATCAGGTCACGGTCCGGTTCGCATGGGCGCTGGGCCATGATTAGCTCGGACGTACTGAACACGGATGGTTCCACTTTTCCAGGATGGACACAGTTGTCATGAATACCGATTTGCCGATTCTCGATTCCGAGGTGCAGCAAGCACTGCGGGAAATGATGCGTGACGACTTCGATCTTCTCATCGATACCTTCATCGCTGATGCGCAGATGCGTCTAGGGCATCTGCAGGCCAGCCTGTTGACCCAGGACTGGCCGGCCTTCGCGCAGACCGCGCACAGCTTTCGCGGCAGCTGCGGCAACATGGGCGCGCTGGCGATGCAACAGGCCTGTCAGGAGGCGGAAGAGGCCTCCAGGGCCGGCGACGCTGAGTATGCCAGCGCTTGCCTGCGGCGGCTTAACGGACTGTTCGATCAGGTTACCGTGCTGCTGCGCCCCCAGTCGTCCTGAGTTTGGCCTGAACTTTGCTTGATTGCTCCATAAAGCGGTCAGACCATCCACTCGTTCGGAGCACGTACCATGTCAGTAGGCCAGATGTTGCTGGCGTTTTTCAGTTCTGATCCCCGTCTGGGCGGGCTTTCCGAGGCGCGCGAAAGCGGCGAGGACTCGGCTGCTGACAGCTTTGCCAGCCTCCTGGCCAGTCAGAATTCTGGCGATCTGCAGGCCGGGCTGTCGGCACTTCTGCCGCCGAACCTGCCTATCGGTGACGATCTTTCCCTTGCCAGCGACGGCAAAACCTTGCCGGATACGCTGGCACTCTGGATGGATGCAGCCGTGGCGGGTGAGGAGGGAGCTGTCGTGGCGACTGGCGAAGGCGAGCTGGACAGCAGCGAGCTGACCGAGGGCGCCCAGCGCTGGCTGCAGTGGCTCGACAGCGCCCGTGCCGGGCTCGAGCAGACCCAGAAACCCGAGAAGCTGACCACAGAGGACGGCGAACCGCAGTTGAGCGATCCTGAGGGCGCCGCTGGCGGGTCGGTGATGGCTGGCCCCGTACTTGCCAGCGTGCCGGCCGGCGCGCTCAAGCCGGCCGCAGCAGGCACACAGGATGCGCTGGCCGCGGGTATCACCGAGGCGTCTGGAAAAACCGAGCGCAAGGATCTACCCGGCGAACAGGCGGGGCGTGACCTCGGCAACGGCCGCATGCAGGCCGATCAGCAGGCTCAGGCCACGCCATTGCAGCGCACCGCATCGGTGGCGCTGGCGGCGGAGGCACAGCTGGCCAATGCCCAGCGCATGCAGGATCCCGAGTCCTTGACTCCACGCCGGAGTACGTCGGAAAGCGAGGCCCTGGATGGTCTGACCAGGCCTGGTCAGACACCGGCTTCGCTGGCCCAGGCCGCATTGACGGCGCGTCCGGTCAATGCACCGGCACAGGCGCTTGGCGTACCATTCGGCCAGCCGAGCTGGGGCGAGGCGATGGTCGAGAAGGTGCTGTGGATGTCCAGCCAGAATGTTCGTTCGGTAGAGATTCGCCTGGACCCCGCGGAACTGGGCCCGCTGGAGATTCACATCCAGAATCGAGGGCAGGAGAATCAGGTGCAGTTCCTCAGTCAGAATGCTTCGGTACGCGAAGCGCTGGAGTCGCAGATGTTCCGCCTGCGTGAGATGTTCACCCAGCAGGGTATGGAGCGCGTCGAGGTTACCGTCGCTGACGGCTCGCAGCGCGACACCGCCGGCGGGCAGACGCCGGGGGGCGGGTCCGAATCGCGCGGCCAGTCCGAACGCGCCGGACGCGAGTTCGCCGCGGAGTCCAGCCAGTCGATTATCACCACGGCCGCGGCAGCGCAGGTCTCCTCCGATCGTCTGGTCGACTATTACGCGTGAGTCCTGGCTCGGCCGTCGCGAGACGGCCGAGCGGGCAGACATTTCCCGCCGTTCGCTTTATCCTACCGCCATGTTTCTGCACCACTGCTACCTGGCACGCTCGGTGCAAGGGCGACAACAACAGGTTTTTCACCCCAATACTGACGGATTTCTGGCATGGCCAAGCAGCCCCCCAACGAACAGCCCGCAACTGATGAACAACCCAAGGCCGGGCGCAAGAAGTTGTTCATTCTGCTCGGCGCCGGCCTGCTGGCTTTGTTGATCTCCGCCGGGGTGGCGGGCTGGTTCCTGCTCTCGGGTAACGACGCCGAGCCTGCCGACCCTGTCGCTGCGGCGCCGGTCAGGCAGGCGGCCATCTACCAGCCGCTGGATCCTGCCTTCGTGGTCAATTACACCCACGGCGGACGCCAGCGTTTCATGCAGGTGAGCGTCGTACTCATGGGGCGCGATCAGGCCGGCATGACTGCTTTGACTCGCCACACGCCGCTTATCCGCAATCAGCTGGTGATGCTGTTTTCCAGCGAAGACTTCGAGACGCTCTACAGTCCTGAAGGCAAGGAGCAACTGCGCGAACGGGCCACGCTTGCGGTGCAGTCGCTACTGGAGAAGGAGATCGGTAACCCCGTCGTCGAGTCGGTACTCTTCACCAACATGGTTTTGCAATAGGAAAAACCCAATGGCCGTTCAGGATCTGCTGTCACAAGACGAAATCGACGCGCTGCTGCACGGAGTCGACGATGGCGCCATCGACACCGAGGAAGACAGCGAGCCGGGGTCGGTCAAAAGCTATGACCTGACCAGCCAGGACCGCATCGTCCGCGGCCGCATGCCGACCCTGGAGATGATCAACGAACGCTTCGCGCGCTATACCCGGATAAGCATGTTCAATCTGCTTCGTCGGTCCGCGGATGTGGCGGTGGGCGGTGTCCAGGTGATGAAGTTCGGCGAATACGTGCATTCGCTGTACGTGCCGACCAGTCTCAATCTGGTCAAGATGAAGCCCCTGCGCGGTACCATGCTGTTCATTCTGGACGCCAAGCTGGTTTTCAAACTGGTCGACAACTTCTTTGGCGGCGATGGTCGCCACGCCAAGATCGAGGGCCGCGAATTCACCCCGACCGAGCTGCGGGTGGTGCGCATGGTGCTGGACCAGGCGTTCGCCGATCTCAAGGAGGCCTGGCAGGCGATTCAGGAAGTCAATTTCGAGTATGTCAACTCCGAGGTGAACCCCGCACTGGCGAATATCGTCAGCCCCAGCGAGGTGGTGGTGGTATCCACCTTCCATATCGAACTCGATGGTGGCGGCGGCGACCTGCATGTCACCTTTCCCTACTCGATGATCGAGCCCCTGCGTGAAGTGCTGGATTCCGGCGTACAGTCCGATGTGGATGACCAGGACGAGCGCTGGGTGCGCGCCCTGCGCGAGGAAATTACCGGCGCCAAGGTGCCGCTCAGCGCCACCGTGGTCCGCCGTGAGATCAAGCTCAAGGATCTGCTCTCCATGCAGGCCGGTGACGTGATTCCGGTGGAGCTGCCCGACTACATGGTGCTCTGCGCCAACGGCGTGCCGACCTTCAAGGCCAAACTCGGCTCGGTCAAGGGCAATCTGGCGCTGCAGATTCTCGGCCCGGTAGCCCGCCCGCGCTGAACCGTGGCGGCCAACAATACTAGAGGTAGACACAGATGGCTGATGACAAGATGGCTGACGAAATAACCCCGGAAGAACAGGCGCTTGCCGACGAATGGGCCGCGGCTCTGGAAGAGGCGGGTGACGCCAGCCAGGACGATATCGACGCGATGCTCGCCGGCAGTGGCGGCTCGCAGCGTGTTCCCATGCAGGAGTTCAGCGCGCCGGCGCGGCAGGTCGATGAATATCGAGAGTCGGTGGATGGCCCCAATCTCGACGTTATTCTCGACATTCCGGTGACCATTTCCATGGAAGTCGGCAATACCGAGATCACCATCCGCAATCTGCTCCAGCTCAATCAGGGCTCGGTGGTAGAGCTGGATCGTCTGGCCGGTGAGCCGCTCGACGTCAAGGTCAACGGCACGCTCATCGCCCACGGCGAGGTAGTGGTGGTGAACGAGAAGTTCGGCATCCGCCTGACCGACGTCATCAGCCCGACCGAACGAATCAAGAAGCTGCGCTGATGCATCGGTCTCGATATCTCCCGGCGGGCCTCCTGCTGCTGATGGCCAGCGGGGCCGTCTCCGCCCAGAGCGCTCACACCGGGACGGCGCAGGCCTCGCTGCTGAACCAGGTGTTGCAGCTGGGCCTTGGTCTGCTGCTGGTGGTGGGGCTCATTGTGGTGATGGGGTATCTGATGCGCCGGGTCGGCCCGCTGGCACCCCAGGGCGGGCAGCACATACGCCTGATCAGTGCGTTGCCGATGGGGCCGCGCGATCGTCTGCTGCTGATCGACGTCGGCGGCAAGCAGATACTGCTGGGCGCCTCACCCGGACGGATCAATACCCTGCACGTGTTCGACGAGCCGGTTGCGGAAATCCCGCAGGACAAGTTGGCGGGGGGCGACTTCGCGCAAAAGCTGCAGTCCTTTCTGCGCCGCGAGGAAAAACCATGATCCGTTGGCTGCTGCTATTGCTCGCATTGGCATCGCCGACGGTACTGGCGCAAACCGCAGGCGATCCGCTGAGCATTCCTGCGGTGACCCTGGGTACCGACGCCGAAGGCCAGCCGACCTATTCGGTGAGCCTGCAGATTCTGCTGCTGATGAGCGCGCTGACGTTCATTCCGGCCTTCGTGATGATGATGACCAGCTTCACGCGCATCATCATCGTATTCTCGATCCTGCGCCAGGCGCTGGGTTTGCAGCAGACACCGTCCAATCAGATCCTGGTGGGCCTTGCGCTGTTTCTGACGATTTTCATCATGGCGCCGATCTTCGAGCGTATCAACGAAACCGCCTTGCAGCCTTACCTCGCCGAGGAACTGTCGCCCCAGCAGGCGCTGGAGCAGGCCAGCCTGCCGCTGCGCGACTTCATGCTGGCCCAGACCCGTGAGACCGATCTGGAGCTGTTCGTGCGGTTGGCCCGGCGTACCGACCTGACCAGTCCCGATGAGGTCCCGTTCCAGATCCTGGTGCCGGCCTTCGTGACCTCCGAGCTCAAGACTGCCTTTCAGATCGGATTCATGATCTTCATCCCGTTTCTGATCATCGATCTGGTGGTGGCCAGCGTCCTGATGGCGATGGGTATGATGATGCTCTCGCCATTGATCATCTCGCTGCCGTTCAAGATCATGCTGTTCGTGCTGGTCGATGGCTGGGCGCTGATCATCGGCACCCTGGCGGCCAGCTTCGCAGTCACATAAGGAGCGCGCCATGACACCTGAAGTCGCCGTCGATCTGTTTCGCCAGGCCCTGTGGCTGACCTCGGTGATGGTTGCCGTGATCGTGGTGCCCAGCCTGCTGGTCGGCCTGATCGTGGCCATGTTCCAGGCGGCTACCCAGATCAACGAACAGACCCTGAGTTTTCTGCCGCGTCTGCTGTTGACCTTCGTCACCCTGATCATTCTCGGACCCTGGCTTGCCACGCAGATCATCGACTTCACCGACCGACTGTACCGCGAAATACCGGGGCTGATCGGCTGATGATCGAGCTCTCCGGGGCCGTCGTCACCCAGTGGGTCGCCAGCTACATGTGGGTGCTGTGTCGCGTAGCCTCCGTACTGATGACCATGCCGGTGTTCGGCACTCAGTTGCTGCCCATGCGCATCCGCCTGTACCTTGCCCTGATGATTACCCTGCTGATCGTGCCGCAGGCGCCACCGGTTCCGTCCATCGACGTATTCTCCCTGGCTACCTGGGTAATCATCGCCGAGCAGATCCTGATCGGCGCGGCGATGGGTTTCATGTTGCAGCTGTTGTTTCAGATCCATGTGCTGGCAGGGCAGATCGTCGCCATGCAGATGGGTCTCGGTTTCGCCTCGATGAATGATCCGGCTATGGGTATCTCGGTCGCGGTGGTCGGTCAGGTGTTCACCATGCTGGTCACGCTGTTGTTCCTGATCATGAACGGGCACCTGGTGGTAATCGAGGTGCTCGCCGAAAGCTTCAATACTCTGCCGATTGGCGAGATGCTCACCCGCGCCGACTTCTACACGCTGGTTTTGCGCTTTTCCTGGGTGCTCGGGGCGGCACTGCTGATTGCGCTTCCGGCGGTCACTGCGCTGCTCATCGTCAACCTGTCCTTCGGCGTGATGATGCGCGCCGCACCGCAGCTCAACATTTTTTCGATCGGCTTCCCGCTGACGCTGGTGTTCGGTCTGTTCATCATCTGGGTGGTACTCGGCAACGTGGGGGCGCAGTATCAGATGCTGGTAGCCGACACGCTGATCTGGCTGCGCGAACTGGTAGGAGCGCGCTGATGGCTGAGTCTGAGAGCGGTCAGGAAAAAACCGAAGAGCCCACGGCGAAACGGCTCAAGGAATCCCGTGACAAGGGGCAGATCGCCCGCTCCAAAGAGCTCAATACGCTCGCCGTGGTGATGGCCGCCGCCATTGCTTTGCTGATGTTCGGACCAGCCATGGTCCGCGGCATGACCGAACTCATGGTGTACAACTTCACCATCGAGCGTGAAGCATTGTATGCCACCGATTCAATGGGTCTGCGGTTGCTGGCATCGGCGCGCAAGGGGCTGGATATTCTTGCGCCGATCTTCTTTGTGCTGCTCATTGCGGCGCTGGTGGGGCCGCTACTGCTTGGCGGCTGGTTGTTCAGCGCCAAGTCGATGGCGCCCAAGTTCGAGCGTATGAACCCGGCGGCCGGACTCAAGCGAATGTTCTCGGTCAAGGCCCTGGTGGAGCTGCTCAAGGCGCTTGCCAAGTTTCTGGTGGTACTTGCCGCCGCGCTGCTGGTGATGAATTTCCAGCGCGGAGATCTGTTGGCACTGTCCCTCGAATCTCTGCCCAATGCGATGGTACACAGTGGCTGGATTCTCGGTACGGCACTGCTCCTGCTGGCGTGCTCGCTGATTCTGATTGCCGCAGTGGACATTCCGTTCCAGCTCTGGGATCACAAGAAGAAGCTGCTGATGACCAAGCAGGAAGTTCGCGACGAGTACAAGGACTCCGAAGGCAAGCCCGAGGTCAAATCGCGTATCAGGCAGCTGCAGCGCGAGATGGCACAGCGGCGGATGATGGCGGAAGTGCCGAATGCTGACGTGGTGATCACCAACCCGACGCATTTCGCTGTTGCGCTGAAGTACGACCCGGTCAATTCCGGCGCCCCGGTGGTGGTCGCCAAGGGTGTCGATGTGCTGGCATTGAAGATTCGCGAAGTGGCAGGCGAGCATGACGTGGTGGTGCTGGAGTCGCCGCCGCTGGCGCGGGCGGTTTATTACAGTACCGAACTCGACCAGCAGATTCCCGCGGGTCTGTATCTGGCGGTGGCGCAGGTATTGGCCTACGTGTTCCAGCTGCGCCAGTATCGGGCGGGGCAGGGCAAGCGCCCGGGACCGGTACCCAAGGTGCCGATCCCGGACGAATTCCGCCGTGACGAATGAGCGTCCGGCGTTAGCCGAGTAGCCGCTTGCGCGCGGCCAGATAATCGCGCTTGAGCTCGGCGATCACCTCGGCGGTGGTGCGGATGTCACTGATGCCGCCGACACCCTGACCTGCGCCCCATATGTCCCGCCACGCCTTGCTCTTGCTGCTGCCGCCGGAGCCGAAGGACATCGCGCTCTTGTCGGCTTCGGGCAGGGCGTTGGGGTCGAGCCCGGCGTTCTCGATACTGCCGCGCAGGTAGTTGCCGTGAACACCCGTGAACAGGTTGGAATAGACCACGTCGCTGGCTGAGCTGTCGACGATCATCTGTTTGTAGGCCTCATCGGCATTGGCTTCCCTGGTAGCGATGAAGCGTGTGCCCATGTAGGCGAAGTCGGCACCCATGGCCTCGGCAGCGAGGATATGCTCGCCGCGAGTGATGGAGCCGGAGAGGATGATCGGACCGTCGTAGATCTTGCGTACCTCGGACACCAGGGCGAAGGGGCTCAGGGTGCCGGCATGCCCGCCAGCGCCCGCGCAAACCAGAATCAGGCCATCGACACCCGCCTCTATGGCCTTTTCCGCGTGCCGTACGCTGATCACGTCATGGAACACCTTGCCGCCGTAGCTGTGGGCTACCTCAACCGCCGGATGCGGAGCACGCAGGCTGGTGATCATGATCGGCACCTTGAAGCGCGCGCACATCTCGAGGTCGTGCTCCAGGCGGTCGTTGGACTGGTGAACGATCTGATTTACCGCAAAGGGCGCAACCTTGCGTTCAGGATGGGCGGCCTTGAACTCGGCGAGCTCGTCGGTAAGCTGCTCCAGCCACTGCTCCAGCACCTCGGCTGGGCGGGCATTGAGCGCCGGGAACGAGCCGACGATACCGTTCTTGCACTGCTCGGCAACCAGTCGCGGATTCGAGATGATGAAAAGCGGCGAGCCGATGACGGGGATGTCCAGCTGTGCCTTGAGTTCCTGGGCGAACGACATGATGCCTTCCTCGGTTGATGGGCAGGCATCGAGTTTAGACCCTGGCGACGGCCTGGAGCCAGACCCGATGTTGGCCCATCAGCCCCGCTGTTCGGCGTCCATAACGGCGGGCGAAGCGCCGCCGACATCGCGCAGCTCGAGCTCGTGGATGAATTCCTCGAGATCTTCTTCCATCAGGGCACGAAGACGTTTTTCGTACTCCTCCGCCGGGCCTGACAGATCGACGATGATTTCTACCCGGCGGTTCAGCGCCCGGGTTTCCGGCGTGTCGTTGCTGGCCCTCGGACGGGTTTCGGCGTAACCCTGAACGCGCATGCGGCCAGGCTCGACGATCTGTCCGAGCAGCAGGGCATTGGCCACTGACGAAGCGCGGGCGGCGGACAGATCCCAGTTCGAGCGAAAGCGCGGTGTGTTGATGGGGATGTCGTCAGTGTGGCCTTCGATGGTGATTTCACCCGGCAGCTGGGCAAGCACCACGGCGATCTTGTCGAGCATGTCGGCGAACACCGGCGTCATGTCAGCAGAGCCGGAGGGGAACGAGCCCTTTTCCTCTACCCGAATGATGATGCGCTTGCGGTCATGTTCCAGTTGCAGTCGGCCCTCCTGCAGCTCGCGATCCAGCACCGCTTCCAGCGCCTGCAGGCTGACGTCGATCTGCTCGCGGGTGACCTTGTCGACCACCCGTTCTATGTCGCTTTCACTCTGTCCGCGCAGGGTTTCCAGCTGTGGCGCCTCTTCCGTGGTCTGCTGCCGTACGCTGTCGATCGGGGTCGGTTCTGGCTTGCCCGGAGAGAACTTGTCGAAGATCGGACTGGTACCCATGGGGATTTCCAGCGCGGCCACGTCACGCTGCACGCCAAAGGCCTTGGACAGCTCGCCGGCGATCTGCTTGAACTTCATCGCGTCGATTTCCGAGAACGAGAGGAGCAGCACGAAGAAGCACATCAGCAATGACATCAGGTCGGCAAAGGTGACGACCCATGCCGGGATGCCGGGTTTTTCCTCTTCCGGCGGCTCCAGCATCAGGCCTGCTCCGCTGCCGGCGCGGCCTTGTCACGCTTGTCAGGTGGCAGGTAGCTGCTGAGCAGCTGCTCGATCACGCGCGGGTTGGTGCCTTCCTGGATGGCCACGACCGCATCGATCCACAGCGCCTGCATCCGCGCTTCTTCGGTCATGCGCAGGTTGAGCTTGTCGGCGATGGGAATGCAGACCAT
>JAUVYN010000028.1 GCA_030603065.1 Pseudomonas sp. | reverse complement strand
CATTATCTGTACGAACTTGCAGGCCGCTTCTCGAGCTTTTATGAGCAATGCCCGATTCTGGCGGCCGAACTGCCCGCGCAGCGCGATAGTCGGCTCCGGCTGGCCGCACTGACTGGACGGACGCTCCGTCAAGGCCTTACTCTGCTCGGAATTGATACTCTGGAGCGCATGTAAGCAGCATGGCAAAAGGACGCAAAGCCCCCAGACGCGGCGCCAGCCGCGCGCAAGCCTCGGCCCGGCGAGGGATTCCGCCGTGGTTGTGGATGGTAAGTGGCCTGGTGATCGGGTTGTTTGCCGCCTTCCTGTTTCAACTCGAACCGGGACGCGATACGGTCAAACGCGACAACCTGCCGCCGAAGCCTGCGCAGACCCCGGCACCGGCGAAACCTGCCGAGCAGCGGCCACGGTACGACTTCTATACCCTTCTGCCGGAGTCGGAGGTGATCATACCCCAGGCTGCCGCGCCCGAAGTCGCGCCCACTCCACCAGTAGTCGAGCCGGAAGCCCGGCCGCAGCCAGCCACCCGGTTCTTCCTGCAGGCCGGCTCGTTCCGTCAGCGTAACGAGGCCGATCGGGTTCGGGCCCAGATCATCATGCTGGGACTGGACGTGCAGCTCGAAAGCGCCAAGCTCGCCGGGGGCGAAACCTGGTACCGCGTTCAGGTCGGTCCATTCCAGGACCGCAAAGCCCTGAATGATGCCCAGCAGACACTGGCCGGCAACGGATTCGACAATCTGCTTCTACAACAGCGGACCGGCACCCCCTGACCGAAATCGCCGCGCCACCGCTTGAAAACGGCGTACCCGCCCCCAGATACCCCTGAACGAGCGCCAGCCCTGCTGGCGCCCTTTCCTTTCAGGCAATCAGGAGCAGCGAGTGACTACAATCGTTTCAGTGCGCCGGCACGGCAAGGTAGTGATCGGCGGCGACGGCCAGGTCTCCCTCGGCAATACCGTCATGAAAGGCAATGCCCGCAAGGTGCGCCGCCTGTATCGCGATCAGGTGATTGCCGGCTTCGCCGGTGGCACCGCTGATGCCTTCACTCTATTCGAACGTTTTGAAGCCAAGCTGGAAAAACACCAGGGCCATCTGGTTCGCGCGGCCGTAGAGCTTGCCAAGGATTGGCGTACCGATCGCGCACTGCGCAGACTAGAAGCCCTGCTGGCTGTCGCCAACAAGGATGCATCGCTGATCATTACCGGCAACGGGGACGTGATCGAACCCGAAGATGGCCTGATCGCCATTGGCTCCGGTGGCCCCTTCGCCCAGGCGGCAGCCACCGCGCTGCTTCGCCACACCGACCTCTCCGCCCGCGAAATCGTCGAATCGGCCCTTGGTATCGCGGGCGAAATCTGCATCTACACAAACCAGAACCAGACTATCGAGGAGCTGGACGCCAATACCTGAGGCGCCCGGAGATCAGCTGCATGTCCATGACCCCCCGCGAAATCGTTCACGAACTAGACCGCCACATCATCGGCCAGCAGGACGCGAAGCGCGCCGTGGCGATAGCACTGCGCAACCGCTGGCGCCGCCAGCAGCTGCCCGAAGCGCTGCGCGCCGAAGTCACACCGAAAAACAT
Organism: Pseudomonas sp.; assembly: GCA_030603065.1. GTDB lineage: Bacteria > Pseudomonadota > Gammaproteobacteria > Pseudomonadales > Pseudomonadaceae > Halopseudomonas. Next base: position 36,405 of record JAUVYN010000028.1, on the reverse strand, counting down.
TCTGATGATCGGCCCCACCGGCGTAGGCAAGACTGAAATCGCCCGACGCCTGGCCAAGCTTGCCCAGGCGCCCTTCATCAAGGTCGAGGCGACCAAGTTCACCGAGGTGGGCTACGTCGGCCGTGACGTCGAATCGATCATACGTGACCTGATCGATGCGGCATTGAAGATGCTTCGCGAACAGGAAATCGCCAAGGTCGGCCACCGCGCCGAAGATGCTGCCGAGGAGCGCATTCTCGATGCCTTGCTGCCGCCGGCACGCCAGGGCGTGAGCGATCAGCCGGCGCGGGAAGATACCAGTACCCGTCAGCTGTTCCGCAAGCGACTGCGTGAAGGTCAGCTGGATGACAAGGAGATCGACATCGAAATCGCCGAAGCGCCGATTGGCGTAGACATCATGGCTCCGCCCGGCATGGAAGAGATGACCAGCCAGCTGCAGAACATGTTTTCCAGCTTCGGCAAGGGCAAGCGGAAGACCCGTACGCTCAAGGTCAAGGAAGCGCTCAAACTGATTCGCGATGAAGAAGCAGCGCGCCTGGTCAATGAGGACGAACTCAAGAGCAAGGCGATCGAAGCGGTCGAGCAGAACGGCATCGTCTTCATCGACGAAATCGACAAGGTCAGCAAGCGTGCCGAGAGTGGCAGCGGAGCCGACGTCTCCCGTGAAGGCGTGCAGCGCGACCTGTTGCCGCTGATCGAAGGTTGCACCGTGAATACCAAGTTCGGCATGGTCAAGACCGATCACATCCTGTTCATCGCCTCGGGCGCCTTCCATCTGACCAAGCCCTCCGATCTGATTCCCGAGCTGCAGGGGCGTCTGCCGATCCGGGTGGAACTGCAGTCGCTCACCCCTGATGACTTCAAGCGTATCCTGACCGAGCCCCATGCATCCCTCACCGAGCAATATCGCGCGCTGATGCAGACAGAGGGGCTGACCATCGAGTTCACCCCGGATGCCATTGCCCGGCTCGCGGAAATCGCCTTCCAGGTAAACGAGAAAACCGAAAACATCGGCGCCCGGCGCCTGCATACGGTTTTGGAGCGACTGCTGGAGGAAGTCTCATTCGGTGCAGGCGATCTGGCCGCCAAGCAGGACGGTGGCGTTTTGAGCATCGACGCCGCCTATGTTGATCAGCATCTGGCCGAACTGGCGGTCAACGAAGACCTGTCGCGCTATATTCTCTGAACAGTGCACGCCGAGCGGGAAGCCGCTCGGCCCCAACCGGACCCGTCCATGACTACACCGATCCCCACGGGCATCAAACTGCACCGGGCCTCGCGCATGCTGGAACTGGAATACGCCGACGGCAACCGCTACCAGTTGCCCGCCGAATACCTCAGGGTGCTCTCCCCGTCGGCCGAAGTACGCGGGCATGGCAGGCCCGTGTTGCAGACCGGTAAAATGAACGTGGGCCTGGTGGGTGTCGAACCGGCCGGCAACTATGCCCTCAAGCTGACCTTCGACGATGGTCACGACAGCGGCCTGTACAGCTGGGACTATCTTTATCGTCTGGCTACCCACCGGGAAATGCTCTGGCAGGATTACCTGGAGCAGCTCAACAACGCCGGCGCCAGCCGCGACCCTGATGTATCTGCGGTAAAACTCTTCTTCTGACCTTCGTACCCCCGTTCTTCTGACAACGGTCCGCACGACGATCTCCGCGAAAAGTGGCTTTTAGCCGACCATAACGCGTGCTAAGTTGTCTCAAAATGGAACAGCTTTATCCATCACCGTTTCAGCAGCGGCTGTCTTAACGCACTTGCGCCGAGACAGCTGCCCAACTGTCCGACCGGAGCATGATCGATGGCCCAGAAGAACAATGAAGAACTCAGCCAGAAAGCCACGGAAAGCATACTTGGCCCCAACCCGGTGGTCGGTATTCCCGGACGCGATGTAGTCAGTACCGCCAGAATGGTCATGTGGCAAACGGTAAAGCAGCCGGTTCACAGCCTCAAACACATCGGCAAGCTCGGCCTCGCGCTCAAGGACGTGCTGGTAGGACGTTCGGAGATGGCGCCTGCCGCGGAGGATAAGCGCTTCGCTGACCCGACCTGGAGCCAGAACCCGCTCTATCGGCGCTACATGCAGGCTTATCTGGCCTGGCGCAAGGAACTCAATACCTGGATCACCGAGGCTGACCTCCCGCCGCAGGATGTCAGCCGTGCCCAGTTCGTCATCTCGCTAGTGACCGAAGCGATGTCTCCGACCAATACCGCGCTCAATCCCGCGGCGATCAAGCGCTTCTTCGAAACCGGTGGCAAGAGCCTTCTCGACGGAATGACCCATCTGGTGCAGGACATCGCCAACAACGGCGGCATGCCCAGTCAGGTGAATATGAACGCCTTTGAGGTTGGACAGAATCTTGCCACCACCAAGGGCTCGGTGGTGTTTCGCAACGAAGTACTGGAACTGATCCAGTACAAACCTCTGACCGAAGAAGTCTACGAACGGCCGGTACTGGTCGTCCCGCCGCAGATTAACAAGTTTTACGTATTCGACCTCTCGCCAGAGAAGAGCCTGGCGCGATATCTCTCCCTGAGCAACATGCAGGCCTTCGTGATCAGCTGGCGCAACCCGACCAAGGCCCAGCGCGAGTGGGGGTTGTCCACCTACATCGAGGCGCTCAAGGAGGCCATCGACGTAGTGCTGGCGATCACCGGCAGCAAGGATCTGAGCCTGCTGGGGGCCTGCTCAGGTGGCATAACAACCGTATCGCTGCTTGGGCATTACGCTGCGCTCAAGGAAAAGAAGGTTCACTCCTTCACCCTCCTGGTCAGTGTGCTGGACACCGACATCAAGACCCAGGTCGCGCTTTTCGCCGATGAGAAATCGATCGAGGCTGCCCGACGCATGTCGTACCAGAGCGGCGTTCTGGAGGGTCGCGACATGGCCCGGGTGTTCGCCTGGATGCGTCCCAACGATCTGATCTGGAACTACTGGGTAAACAATTACCTGCTGGGCAACGAGCCGCCCGTGTTCGATATCCTGTTCTGGAACAACGACACCACACGCCTGCCTGCAGCGCTGCATGGCGAGTTTCTCGAACTGTTCAAGACCAACCCTCTGACGCGGCCTGGCGCACTGGAAGTCTGCGGCACGCCGATCGATCTCAAGCAGGTCAAATGCGACTTTTTCTGTATCGCCGGCCTGACCGATCACATCACTCCCTGGGAGGCCTGCTACAAGTCGGCGCGCCTGCTGGGTGGGAAATGTGAATTCGTGCTGTCTTCCAGCGGTCATATTCAGAGTATTCTCAATCCGCCCGGCAATCCCAAGGCGCGCTATTTCATCAACAAGGACATGCCGGCCGATCCCAAGCAATGGCTGGAAAGCGCATCGAAGGAGTCCGACTCCTGGTGGCGCCACTGGCGCGACTGGCTGCACCAGCGCGGCGGCAAGCTGAAGCCGGCGCCAGCGGCTCTGGGCAACGATCATTTCCCGCCGATGGAGCCTGCTCCCGGCACCTATGTCCACGAACGCTGAAAAGCCGCCTTGACGAGAACACTTCATGTCGCACGGTTTCGTGTTTCGCACTATCGAGTTGAACGGCAAGTACCTGCGTACGGCCGTGCGTCCGGGCAACAGCTCGTTGCCTCCCCTGCTGATATTCAACGGTATCGGTGCCAACCTGGAACTGGTGTTTCCATTCGCCCAGGCGCTGGATCCGGACATGGAGATAATCGCCTTCGACGTGCCAGGAGTAGGGGGGTCTTCCACTCCCATGCTGCCATCGCGGTTTTCAGGCCTGGCGACGCTGGCGGCGAAGATGCTCGACTATCTCGATTACGGGCAGGTGAACGTCATAGGCGTGTCCTGGGGCGGCGCGCTGGCGCAGCAATTTGCCCGCGATTACCCAGAGCGCTGTAAAAAACTCATACTCGCCGCAACCTCGGCCGGCGCCGTCATGGTGCCCGGCCGGCCTCACGTCCTCTGGAAAATGGCTAGTCCAAGACGCTATATCCAGCCCTCCTACGGTGCGGCTATCGCGCCGGATATCTATGGTGGGTCGTTCCGCCGGGAACCCAGTCTGGCCCGCGAACATACCTCGAAGGTACGCTCCTCCGGCAAGGTCGGCTACTACTGGCAACTGTTCGCAGGCCTCGGCTGGACCAGCATCCATTGGCTGCACAAGATTCGGCAACCCACCCTGATCCTGGCCGGTGATGACGACCCGATCATTCCTCTGGTCAACATGCGTCTGCTGGCCTGGCGCATCCCCAACTCGGAAATGCACGTGATCGACGACGGTCATCTGTTTCTGGTTACCCGAGCCAAATCGGTGGCGCCCATCGTGATGCGCTTTCTGCAGGAGGAGCGACAACGGGCACGGATCACACCTTCAGGCGCCCCGGTACTGGCAAAACACTGAATTGCGCTACACTGCGTCCTCAGCTGACCGTATTCGGACAAGGATGCATGGATGTCAGACAGCGATGCCGCCGACGCACCACTTCAGAGAACGCTGTCGGACACCGCACTGGCGCTGGCCAATACCCTCCTGACCCAGCCAGGCCATCACGCAGCCCAAGCCAGACAGTTGCTCTGCGGCCTGGGCCGAGCCATTGCCGGCGGGGAGCATCCTGCCGCACTCCTGCAGGACGCCCGGTTTTCTCATCCGGGCTGGCGCGGCCCCTTGCGGCGGCGCCTTCTTTCAGCCTGGAATACCTGCAGTCGCCACAGCCACGCCTGGGCTGACGGGCTGCAGCTCGGCACCACCGACCGCGCGCGCCTGGACTGGCTGTTACGACAGCTCGACGAAGCCGCTTCCCCCGCCAACAGCCCATTGTGCCCACGCTTCGCCGAGCGGTTGCGGGAGAGCCGTGGCCGCAGCCTGCAACAGGGCCTCCGCCTGCTCGCTCAGGACTTGGCGCTCAAGCGCGCGCTGCCGGCACAAAGTCCGGACAATGCCCTGCTGGTTGGACGCGACATGGCCTGTACGCCGGGCGATGTGGTGCGCCGCGAGGCGCTGTTCGAACTGATTCAGTACCGCCCGACCACGGCCCGGACCGCCGAACGCCCGCTGCTGATCATCCCTCCGCCATTGAACAGGTTTTACCTGCTCGACATGACGCCCGCCAACAGCCTGGTACGTCACGCGCTGGACCAGGGCCTGCAGGTATTCATGCTGAGTTGGCGCAACCCCAACCCAAGCCATTGCGAGTGGGGGTTGCAGGCTTATGTCGAAGCCGCTGCAACGGCGCTGGACACCAGCCTGAAAATCTCCGGTAGCGATCAGGCCACGCTGTTAGGTGTATGCGCCGGAGGGCTCATTGGACTGTTGCTGCAAGGCTGGCTGCAGGCACGGGGACAGGCCGGACTCGTCGCAGCCGGCAGCTATCTGATAACACCGATCGATGCACGGCTGGACAACGACCCCATGTTCATCGCCAGCCCCGAAGTGCGCCGAGCGCTGCGCAACCGCGTCTGGCGCCAGGGCTGTCTGGGCCCCCGGCAGCTGGCGGCCGGCTTCGCCTGGCTGCTGCCACGTCAGTTGATCTGGACGCCGTTGCTCAAGCGATACACCCTTGGCGAAGAAAACCCTCTTCATCCCGTGCGAGTCTGGAATCAGGACAGCACCCGGCTACCCGCGCGACTGGTCGATGACCTGCTGCGGGTATTCGAAGAGGACTGGTTCGCCGGAGACAGGCCCATCGACTTCTTCGGTACGCCGCTCGATCTGAGACAGATCACAACGCCGAGTTGGCACCTCGGCGCAGCAACCGACCACATCGTCCCCTGGGCGAACAGTTACCCGGGCGAGCGACTGGGCGGTGATCGCACTTTCGTCCTGAGCAGTGGCGGACATATTCAGAGCCTGCTCAATCAGCCAGGATTGCCGCGCAGCTGGTACCAGACCGCGCACGTCAAGACCGCCGATCCGCGCCAGTGGGCAGCCGAGGCGCCCAGACAGCGCGGCAGCTGGTGGCCGCAGTGGTCAGGCTGGATCAAGGATCACAGCGGCCGTACCGTCACCGCACCGGCAAGTACCGGTAACGCGGACTATCCTGCCCTGTATGCAGCCCCCGGACGTTACGTCCACCAATCGTGAGGCCATATGAAAACCCGGGAACGCATTCTGCTGTGCACCCTCGAGTTGTTCAACGAGCACGGCGAACCCAATGTCACCACGCTGGACATTGCCAACGAGCTGGATATCAGTCCGGGTAATCTCTATTACCACTTCCGCGGCAAGGAGGCCTTGCTCGAGGCGCTGCTGGAACATTTTCGCGAGCATACCCGCGACCTGCTGGTGGTCGATGGCGAAATCGGTGAACTCAATCCCGATGATTACTGGCTGTTCCTGCATCTGCTGTTCGAGGCGATTCTGGCCTATCGTTTCCTGTTCCAGGACCTGTCCAACCTGATTGGCCGATACGACTTCATCTCGCGTGACATGCGCGCCTGGCTACGCGCCCTGCGGACAAGCCTGGGCAGACTGCTTCAGGCATTGCGCGACGAGGAGCACATGCAGATCGATGATGCCGGACTGGAACGGCTACTCGACTCGCTGTGCCAGACTTTCCTGTTCTGGCTGGACTACCAGCGTATCGTGAAAGGGAACGACGAGGACCCTGCACTGGGAGTGCAGCAGGTGCTTGGGCTGATACTGCCCTACATGGACGAGGAAGGCAGCGCCTGGATGAGCAGCCTGATCGAACGCTACGGCTGAACGCAAAAACCCCGACAGGCATGCCTGTCGGGGTATGTCCCGGAGCAGCCATCAACTAGCGGAAGACGTGTCCGAAGCAGGCTTGTCCGCAGCCGGCTCAGCCTTGCTCGCCGGCGCAGCCTTGGGCTTGGCCGCGGCGCGTGGCTTGCGCGGTGCTCGCGGCTTGGCCTCGGCTTTCGGTTTCGCCGCCGTCTTGGGCGCGGCCTTGCTGCCGGCGGCCTCGGACTGCGCGGCAGTCTTGGGCTTAGCCGCAGTACGTGGCTTGGCAGCGGGTTTGGCTTCGGCGGCCTTGGCGGTAGCCTTCGGCGTCGCCTTGGGAGCCACCTTGGCAGGCGCGGAACCGGAGACCATCTGCTCGACCAGCTTCGTCAGCTCATCGACCTTGGCATCCAGAGCCCGCACCTCGTCACGAGACGGCACGCCCAGGCGGGACACGGCATTGTTGAGACGCTTTTCAAAAGCTTCCTCGAGTCCATTCCAGCGTCCGGCGAGCTTGTCCTTGGACTTCTCGACCTTGGCCTGCGCCGCCTCGACGCTATCCTTGCGACCCTTGGAGGTCTTGGCCTTGATCGCCTCGACCTGGCTATCGATGGTCTCGCGGGCAGTCTTCTCCGCCGCTTCCCCATCCTTGATCAGCGACTCGAATAGCTTGACGCCTTCCTTGCCCACCTTGGCGTAAGCGCCAAGGCCAGCGAGCCAGATCTGGCGCGAGTAACTTTCGATATCAGCGATCCAACTATCCTTATCCTGCTTCTTCTTGCCCGCCATGGAAACAGCTCCTCAGTGACGTTACTTGTTCTGCATCGACTTCAATGAAGCACTCAGCAGATCAAGCTTAGCAGACAACTGATCAATGTCTTTCTTGGTGGGAATGCCCATGCGCTCCAAGGTGCTGGCAACGCGCTCGTCGAACACTTCCTCGACCTTGTTGAAGCGGCCACCGGCACGCGCCTGGATGCGTTCCTTGAAGCTTTCCACCTTGCTGGTGACCGCTTCCATACGCTCGGAAACCAGCTCCTTGCCCTGCTTCTCGAGCTCTTCGCCCTCGTTTACCAGGGTCTTGAAGTACTCGACGCCTTCCTTGCCTGCCTTGGCATAGGCACCCAGGCCAGCCAGCCAGATCTGGTGAGCGTACTTGCCCACATCCGAGGCGAAGGACAGAGCGGATTCTTCTGCTTTAACAACGTTGGTCTTAGCCATGGTACGAACTCCCGTAAAGTTTGAGTTACGACACTGGATCTGTTTGACCCATGGCTAGCAAGTTACCGAGCAGAGTTAGAAAAGACATACTAAAACGCAAAATCAGGCGAGGTATTTCTCCAGCGCCTTCTCGACCTCGCCCTTGACCATCCCCGCCATCGGCGTGAGCATGAGCCCGAGCTTGACCACTACCCGCACGCTGTCCTCGCCCACCAGGATGCTGCCGTCGGCGCCACTACGCTTGAAGGTCAGTTCGTCGCCGTTCCAGGCGCATTTGGCGTCGAGCTTGCGCGCCAGCTTGTCAGCCATCTGCTGGGCCCGTTCGCGGGCGGTTTCCTTGCCTAGGGTGTGTTCGCGGGTGACGTCTACGGTTGCCATCGATCTGTCTCTTGGTGGATACAGTGGCGTAGCATGCCGCAAAGCAGTCCCGGAGTCATCCTGGGGTGCGACACCGGGAACGCCGCTCGGCGCGCGCGGCATGATCAAATGCGGTTAGAATAACGGTTCACTGGCCAGGGCAGATGGAACCATGACCGACAAGCACGATTCAGACCGTACTACCCACTTCGGCTTCCAGAGCGTGCCGGAGTCGGAAAAGGCTGCCCGGGTGGCAGACGTGTTCCACTCGGTCGCGGCAAAATACGACCTGATGAACGATCTCATGTCGGCAGGCATCCATCGCCTGTGGAAGCGCTTCACCATAGAGCTTTCCGGCGTTCGTCCGGGCAACCGGGTGCTGGACATCGCCGGCGGGACGGGTGACCTGACCCGCAAGTTTTCCAAACTGGTCGGGGCCGAAGGCGAGGTCGTGCTGGCGGACATCAACGAATCGATGCTGCGCGTCGGTCGTGACCGCCTGCTGGATCTGGGCGTGTCCGGCAACGTCCGTTTCGTCCAGGCCGATGCGGAGGCTCTGCCCTTCCCGGACAACCATTTCGACTGCATCACCATCGCCTTCGGACTGCGCAACGTCACTCACAAGGAAACCGCGCTGGCATCCATGCTGCGCGTCCTCAAGCCGGGCGGACGGCTGCTGGTGCTGGAGTTTTCCAAGCCGGGCAACGAGCTGCTGTCCAAGGCCTATGATCAGTACTCGTTCAAGCTGCTGCCGCTGATGGGCAAACTGGTCACCAACGACTCGGAGAGCTACCGGTATCTGGCGGAGTCGATCCGTATGCATCCGGACCAGGAAACACTCAAGGCAATGATGGAGGAGGTCGGCTTCGCCCGGGTCACCTACCACAACATGACCGGCGGCATCGTCGCGCTGCACCGGGGAATCAAGCCCTGATGATCACCCAGGCGACCCTGGCCGCGGCAGAGCGGGCACTGGCGCTGGCCATTTCCCGCGATGCCCTGACCGCGCGCAGGCTCGAAAGCCTGCAGGGCCGGCTGATTCTGATCGAAGGCAGCTCGCCGGCCTGGAGGGTGTATCTGGCCCCGGTGGTCGGCGGCATCGCCCTGCGCTCGCAGAGTGAAGAGGAAGCCGATTGCACGCTGCGGGCGCCGACCACCCTGCTGGCGCGCCTGGTCCTGAGTTCCGAACGCCAGCGCCTGCTGCAGGAGCCAGATGTCCTGATCACCGGCGACAGCCAGTTGCTGGTCAGTCTGCAGAACATCCTTGGCGACCTGCAGATCGACGGCGAGGGAGAGTTGGCGCGCTGGATTGGTCCGGTCGCGGCCCATGCCATCGGGGACCTTGTCCGTGGCGCTCGGGACTGGACCCAGCAAACCCACGACAGCCTGAGCCAGAGTCTGAGCGACTACCTCACCGAAGAAAGTCGGCAACTGGTCGGGCGTGCCGAAGGGCAGGCCTTCGCTGCCCAGCTGCATCAGCTGCGACTGCAGCTCGACCGCCTCGATGCCCGCGTGACCAACCTGGAAAATCCGCCTTCGGACACCACCGACGAATGAATTTCATCGCCCTACTGCGCCTGTTCAGGATTTTTCAGGTCTTCACCCGCTACCGCCTCGATCAGCTGCTTCTGCAACTGCCGCTACCAGCCCTCGTCCGGTTCGTGCTACGCATCGGCCCCTGGCGATTGCGCCCGGCGCCCAGGGGCCTGACCCGCGGTGAGCGACTGCGCCGCGCCTGCGAAGATCTGGGTCCGGTATTCATCAAGTTCGGCCAGATTCTCTCGACGCGCCGGGACCTCCTGGCCGACGACATCGCCGATGACCTGGCCTGGCTACAGGACAAGGTTCCGCCCTTTCCCTCCGACCAGGCGCGTGCACGAATAGAGGAACAGCTCGGCCAGTCGATCGAAAGCGTTTTTGCCGAATTCAGCGACGCGCCACTGGCCTCCGCCTCGGTGGCCCAGGTGCACGTGGCGCGCCTGCACGACGGTACCGAAGTGGTGGTCAAGGTCACTCGCCCAGGCATTGGTGACACCATCCACCAGGACATGCAGTGGCTGTTCCTGGCCGCGCGATTACTCGAACGGGCCTCCAGCGAGGCCCGACGCCTGCGACCTGTGGAAGTGGTCAGCGACTACGAAAAGACCATCTTCGACGAGCTGGACCTGCACCGTGAAGCGGCCAATGCTTCCCAGCTACGTCGCAATTTCGAAGATTCTCCTCTCCTTTACGTACCCAGGGTCTACTGGGACTGGTGTCGGTCCAAGGTGCTGGTCATGGAGCGCATCAGCGGCATCCCGGTGACCGACATGGCGGCACTGGCCGACCAGCGTACCGACATGAAAAAGCTCGCCGAAGCCGGCGTCGAGATCTTCTTCACACAGGTCTTTCGCGACAGCTTCTTTCACGCCGACATGCACCCGGGCAACATCTTCGTTTCCCGCGCGCACCCCTGGCAACCGCAGTACATCGCCGTGGACTTCGGCATTGTCGGGACGCTGAGCGCCGAGGATCAGGACTACCTGGCGCGCAACCTGCTTGCTTTCTTCAAGCGCGACTACCGGCGTGTGGCGCAGCTGCACATCGATTCCGGCTGGATCCCCGCCGGCACCCGGGTCAACGAATTCGAGGCGGCGATTCGCAGCGTCTGTGAGCCGATCTTCGAACGCCCGCTCAAGGACATTTCCTTCGGCCAGCTACTGCTGCGCCTGTTCCAGACCGCACGCCGCTTCAACATGGAAGTGCAGCCGCAACTGGTGCTACTGCAGAAAACGCTGCTGAATATCGAAGGGCTCGGCCGGCAGCTTTACCCCGATCTGGATCTCTGGTCCACCGCGCAGCCCTACCTTGAACGCTGGATGCGCGAACGCATGCTGCCCCAGAATCAGCTGCGCTACTGGCAACAGCAGCTGGAGCAGGTACCCACTCTGCTTACATCAACCCAGCGCGCCATGGAGCGGATTGCCGACACGCCGCCGGCGAACGCCCCGAAGGAGTCCCCCCGCTCGCTACGCGTGGCGGGCCTGGCTCTGGTCGTGCTCGGCGCCGTCGGTCTCGGCCTGGATGCCCCTGCCTGGGGGCAGGCCCAGGCCTTGCATGTAGTCGTCATGGCGCTCGGCGGCTGGCTGATTCTTCGTCGCTGATGAACGGCGTGCCCTGCGGTGGCGCGCCCACGGCTTAAACTGGCACACTCTTGGCCCTTGTCACACCCATGGATACCCAGATGGATACCCCAAAGGACAGCACCTGGCTCGACTGCATCAAATGGGACGCCGACGGCCTGGTGCCGGCAATCGCCCAGGATGTGCATACCCAGCGCGTGCTCATGGTCGCCTGGATGAACCGCGAAGCACTGGAACTGACCGCAAAGGAAGGCCGCGGAATTTACTGGTCACGCTCGCGCAAGAAGCTCTGGCGCAAGGGTGAGGAATCCGGTCATGTGCAGGTTTTGCATGAACTGCGTCTGGATTGCGATAGCGATGTAATAATAATGATGGTAGAACAGCTAGGCGGCATCGCATGCCACACTGGCCGTCAGAGCTGCTTTTATCGCGTCTTTCGCGATGGCCAGTGGCATATCGTCGATCCGGTCCTGAAGGACCCCGAAAGCATCTACGAGCACAAGCATGAGTGATACGTTGAGCCGCCTGGCCGAAGTGCTGGAGCAGCGCAAACAGGCAGGCGCGGAGAGCTCCTATGTAGCGAGCCTGCACGCCAAGGGCCTGAACAAGATTCTGGAAAAGGTTGGGGAGGAGTGCACCGAAACTCTGCTGGCAGCCAAGGATTGCCAGCACAGCGAGGACAAGTCCGATCTGATCTATGAAACGGCCGATCTGTGGTTTCACAGCCTGGTCATGCTGAGCCATCTGGGCCTTGGGCCCGAAGATGTGCTGAAGGAACTCGAGCGGCGCTTCGACCTTTCCGGTCTGGCGGAAAAGGCCGCGCGACAACACAAGTAAGGGCAGAGTCCCGGAGGTTTGCAATGGGTTTTGGCGGCATCAGTGTATGGCAGTTGCTCATCGTCCTGCTGATCGTGGTCCTGCTGTTCGGCACCAAGCGGCTCAAGAGCATCGGTGGCGACCTCGGCGAGGCCATCAAGGGCTTTCGCAAATCGGTGAACGATGACGAGAAACCATCGGTTCAGCAGAAGACCGGTGACACCCTCGACGTGCAGCCCGAGAAGAAATCGGAAACCCACACCAGGGACTGATACTGCATGTTCGATCTCGGCTTCATGGAAATGCTGGTGATAGGCATCATCGGCCTGCTGGTGCTCGGTCCCGAGCGCCTGCCCGTGGCGGTGCGTACCGTCGGGCTGGCCATCGGCCGCATCAAACGCGGCTTCGCCGACGTACAGGCCCAGGTCGAGCGCGAGATCGGTGCCGACGAGATTCGCCAGCAGCTGCACAACGAAAAGATCATGAAAGATCTGGAAAAGCAGGAGCGCGCGCAGGCACAACAGCCCGCCGATGAGCCCAAGCGCCCGCTTTCCAATGTCCGGCGGCCCACCCCGCCCGCTTCACCCGCTCCGGATTCGGCGGCAGATTCCAGGCCGACCAGCGATACGCCAAATCCGGCCGATCCGGCACCCGACTCCGCAGCAGAAGAACCCCTGAACCGCCCCCATGAGCGATAAGCGCACCAAGGCCGATGCGGCCAAAGACATGCCCCTGGTAGCCCACCTGACCGAACTGCGCTCGCGCCTGCTGCGAATCGTCGTGGTCTGGCTGCTGATCTTCGCCGGCCTCTTCTACTTTGCCAACGACCTGTACGCCTTCATCTCCGAGCCGCTACGGGTCTACCTGCCGGAAGGCACCAGCATGATCGCCACGGACGTGGCATCGCCCTTCCTGACGCCCTTCAAGCTGGCACTGGTCAGTGCACTGTTCCTGGCCATGCCCTTTGTGCTGCATCAGCTCTGGGGGTTCATCGCGCCCGGCCTGTACAAGCACGAAAAGCGCCTGGCCGTGCCGCTGCTGGCATCGAGCATCTTCCTGTTCTATGCCGGCATGGCATTCGCCTATTACGTGGTGTTCCCGCTGGTGTTCGGCTTCTTTACCAGTACCGCGCCAGCCGGCGTGGCGGTGATGACCGACATCAACAAGTATCTGGACTTCGTGCTGACCCTGTTCATGGCCTTCGGCCTGGCCTTCGAGATTCCGGTGGCCACAGTGCTGCTGGTGCTCTCCGGCGCGGTGGACGTGCCGAAGCTACGGCGTATTCGCCCCTACGTGGTGGTTGGCTGCTTCGTTATCGGCATGGTCCTCACCCCGCCGGACGTGATCTCCCAGGCACTGCTGGCCATCCCCATGTGGCTGCTCTATGAGGTCGGTATCCTGTTCAGCCTGCTGGCCAAGCCGATGAAGCGCAGCGACGAGGCAAGCAGCGACTCCGCCGCATGAACCTGCTGCTGCTGGAGGACGGCGACTTCGTCGCGGCTGACAGGGTGCGGCTGAGTGGCCGCCGACTGCAGCACATGCTCGAGATCCAGCAGGTGGCCCAGGGCGACTCGCTGCGCGTCGGACGTATCGGCGGGCTGATGGGAGAAGGCAGGATACTGTCACTCGATGCCGGTCAGGCCGAACTCCAGGTCGAACTGACCGCCTCCCCCCCTGCCAAGCTGCCGCTCACCCTGATCCTGGCCATGCCCCGGCCCAAGATGTTCCGCCGCATCCTGCAGCACAGCGCCACGCTCGGCGTGCCGCGCATCATCCTGATCAACAGCTACCGGGTGGAACAGAGCTTCTGGCAGACGCCCTTTCTGGAGCCCGCCGCCCTGCGTGAAAATCTGCTGCTTGGCCTGGAACAGGCACGCGATACCATCCTGCCGGAAGTGCGCATCGAAAAGCGCTTCAAGCCCTTCGTCGAAGACCACCTGCCCAGCCTGGTCCAGGGCACCCAGGCGCTGGTAGCCCACCCCGGTGACTACCCGGCCTGCCCCCGCCAGATGAGCGAATCCGTAACCCTGGCCATAGGCCCGGAGGGCGGCTGGATACCCTACGAAGTGAACAAACTGGTCGAAGCAGGATTCGCGCCGGTACAGTTGGGCGAGCGGATACTGCGAGTGGAGACGGCAGTAACCGCATTGATTGGTAGGCTTTTCTAGCCGCCCCTCCTGGGCATTTGCCCGTCGACTTTTACCCCGACCCTGTTCTATTCTCGGCCAAGGCAATGGATTTGCCAGTCATCCTCCCTCTCGGCAAGGACAGCTGATCGATCCCGCCTGACTATTTCGCACTGCCCTTCCCTGCGCCTGGATTTGCGCGGGTGGCGGTAGCGTGGGAAATCTCGCGTGGCCAACCGGCCAGCTTCAACGCAACAGGGAGCGTGCAACATGATGGAATCAAGCGTATTTGACCGCAGGAGCTCTGGCGAGGCTGAAATCAGCCCAAGGCTCTACAACCTGGTGATCGGCGTGGTGCTGTGCTGGGGGTTCTGGGTCAACTGGATGATGGTCGGCACTATCCCGGCCGAGTCCCTGAGGGAAATCTCGCCTTGGATTTTCTTCATCGGCTACTTCGCCAGCTGTTTCTTCGGAGTCTACCTGTTCAGCAAGTCTGACAACCCGATCGTCAGCTTCATCGGCTACAACTTCGTCGTCGTTCCGTTCGGCCTGATCATCAATCTCGTCGTTTCCCGATACGACCCCAATCTCGTCGTCGAGGCGATCAAGATCACAGGTCTGGTCACTGTCGGCATGATGGCACTGGGCACGCTTTACCCCGCCTTCTTCGCCCGCATCGCCGGCGCCCTCACCATCGCGCTCATCGTGGTGATCCTGGTTGAGCTGTTTCAGATCTTCGTTCTAGGCATCCATCAAGGCTGGCTCGACTGGGCCGTGGTCGCCATCTTCTGCGGTTACATCGGCTACGACTGGGGCCGCGCCAACCAGATCCCCAAAACCCTGGATAACGCCGTCGACAGCGCTGCAGCACTCTACATCGACATCATCAACCTGTTCCTGCGGATACTGCGGATCATGGGGCGCAAGTGACGAGTGCAAGCGGACGCATGATATGCGGAAGTCACGCGATAACGCGGGCTGGCAAGGACGGATGCGTAACGTGCTGTTCTACCTACAGTTTTTCTGTGTCGTTATGGATTCGCGTCTGGAGTATCGGAAAGCAACGAATATGCAATATGACGAAATTCCGTCTAATCACCGTTGGGCGTCATGAAACTGCCTACTGAGCGACAAGTTCTTCGTTGCATCTATGAGCAGTACGAGTCCGAGTATCCGGGTTCCCGCCCAGGAGAGAACGACCCCTACATTGCGATAGATGTAAACGGTGTCGCGGAAAAGCTGCGCTGCAAACCTCAGCTACTCTTCGGTTATCTCTATTACCACTTAGACGCGAAGCATCGGTACCAGGTGGGCGAGGCCACACATGTTCATCTGTTCGCGCTGAAAGTCGGCGACAAGCGGCATGGTGTGAACTTTCCATATCTCGCAGCACTGCTGGCGAATCACGATCTCGAGCATCGGCGACAGCTCTGGTCAGTTTCCCTTTCTCTCGTGGCGCTGGTGTTCTCTGCTGCCGCAGTAGTTGCTCAAATCGTTACCGCAAAGTAGATGGAGCCGATGACGCCCAACCATTCCATCGAGCGGATGCCCCAACCGGCTGCGCCGGTCGGTCACCGCTCATGTCAAACGTTAGACTTTTTTGTTTACACGGGATAGCAACCATGGCCGGCTCGACCTTTAAGACCAACCCCATAGACTTGATCGAACTGTTGGAAGACTGCCACCGCGGCAAGCTGCAACTTCCCGATTTTCAACGTAGCTGGGTATGGGACGAGGATCGCATTAAAAGCCTGATTGCTTCGATCTCGCGCTCTTTCCCTGTCGGAGCGCTGATGGTGCTGGACACGGGCGGCGAAGTGAACTTCAAGCCGCGGCCAGTGGAGGGTGCTCCGGCCGAAGCGAAGAACACGATACCGCAATCTTTGCTTCTCGACGGTCAGCAGCGCATGACCTCGCTGTATCAGGTGACGCTGCGCAACAAGGTGGTCGCGACGGTCACGCCAAAGAACAAAAGAGTAAAACGTTGGTTCTACATAGACATCCGCAAGGCGCTGGACCCGACGGTTGACCGGGAGGAGTCCATAGTTGGCGTGCCTGAGGACCGGATCATACGAACCGACTTCGGCCGCGAGGTGACACTGGACCTGTCCGTCCCCGCCAACGAATACGCGGCGCTGATGTATCCGCTGACTCAGGTGTTTGACTGGGATCGCTGGCAGGATGGCTTCGACCAGCATTGGCGCGGCGAAGAGCATGAGGGAATGCGTGACACCTTCCGCGCCTTCAAGCGGCAGGTCTTGGAGAACTTCAAGTCCTACCGCGTGCCGGTAATTTCACTGGACCGCGCTACGTCCAAGGAGGCAGTGTGCGTGGTGTTCGAGAAAGTAAATACGGGTGGGAAGGCGCTGGATGCCTTCGAACTGGTCACGGCGATGTATGCAGCAGAGGGTCACGAGCTGCGCAAGGACTGGTATGGCGATGACGAGCAAAAGGGTCGGCACCGACGTTTCGTGGACACGATGCGCCCGGCCTATTCCGAGGCAGGGATTATCGCCAACGTGAGCAATACTGACTTCCTGCAGGCGATCTCGCTGTTCTACACGCGCGAGCGCCGATGGGAGGCGGAACGCGCTGGCAAGGCAGGCAAGGAGCTTCCGGCCGTGATTGGTAACCGCCAGGCACTATTGAATCTGCCGCTGTCGGCCTACAAGCACTACGAAAAGCAGGTGGAACATGGCTTCGTGCAGGCGGCAAAGTTTCTGCACATGCAGCACATCTACCGCGTCTTCGATCTGCCCTATCAGTCGCAGATCGTGCCGCTGGCGGCGATTATTGCTGACCTCGGCGAGGCATGGGAGCACGAGGCGAACCGCGCCAAGCTTGTGCGATGGTACTGGAATGGCGTGTTTGGCGAGCTGTATGGCTCGGCGGTCGAGTCTCGCATCGCTCGCGACTTTATGGAGGTGCCTCGCTGGTTACAGGGCGGACCGGAACCATCAACGGTGAGCGAAGTGATCTTTCGCGCCGACCGCCTGAAGACCATGCGTATGCGTCTGTCTGCCGCCTACAAGGGTATCAACGCGCTGCTGATGAAAGAAGGTGCGCAGGATTTTCGATCCGGACAGAAATTCGACCATACGGTGTTTTTCGGAGAGAACGTCGATATCCACCATATCTTCCCACAGGACTGGTGCAAGAAGCAGGGCATCAAGCCGGCGATATACGACTCCATCATAAACAAGACGCCTCTGTCGTTCCGCACGAATCGCATCATCGGCGGTGTGGCACCCTCCGAATACCTGGCCAAGTTGGAGAAGGGCGACAAGCAGACTCCGGTCATTGAACGGATCAGATTGGACGAGTACCTTCGCACACACCTGATTGACCCAACCATCCTGCGTGGCGATGACTTCCAGACCTTTATGGAGGACCGACAGAAGCAACTGCTTGGACTAATCGAACAAGCGACCGGCAAGGCTGCCTACACTGGAGATGTGTCAGAAGAGGGTGTAGATGTGGGAGACGATGCAGATGCGGTCGAAGCCGAAATGCTGATCACATCATGATCGACTAGAAAATGTCTAACAACAGGTTGCAGCCGACGTTGTTCCGCTGCGCTCCACAACGCGGCCGAACCTGAGCGTCAAAGCGCTATCAACTTAAGGTATTGAGTTTGAAAAAGATCATTTTTATAGCTCTTTTAGGTTTCGGTGCGTGGAACCTTTACACAAAAAACATTGATACTGCGCCAAGCCCCGTGTACAGCAGCTCGGGCTCAGGAGATGTTCGTAGG
Source organism: Pseudomonas sp. (assembly GCA_030603065.1). Lineage (GTDB taxonomy): Bacteria > Pseudomonadota > Gammaproteobacteria > Pseudomonadales > Pseudomonadaceae > Halopseudomonas. The sequence continues at coordinate 18,359 of JAUVYN010000028.1, read as the reverse complement.
GAAGTAGCTACTCAAAGCACTCAACCTAGCTTCAGGTGTGACGGGCGGCAGTACTGCAGCCAAATGACCTCGAGAGCGGAAGCTGAGTTTTTCACGAGAAACTGCCCAAATACCAAAATGGATGGTGACCGTGATGGCATTCCATGTGAAAACGACTCTCGATTCTAATCCTTGAGACCCGCCTCGCCTGAGTCCGACGCTCACTCAACCTCAAATCACTAATACCAGGCCAGGGAGGACAAATTGAAAACAGCGAAGGTTTCCCGGCTCCGCCTCTAGCCCTGCTGCTTGCGGGGCACCACCTCTTCCCCTTCCCAGCCCCGCCCCTGCTCCACCAGCACATCCCTCGCCGTTACCGGCTCGCCACACTCCGAACACACCAGCACCGGCCTCATGATCTGTCCGCAGCCCTTGTGGCGGTGCAGGACGGGGGCGCCGCGCTGGTCGGCCATGTGGCGGTCGCCCCATTGCACCAGCGCCAGCAGAACCGGGTGCAGCTCCAGGCCCTTTTCGGTCAGCCGGTACTCCTCCCTCAACGGTCGTTCCTGATAAGGCGACTTGATCAGCACGCCGGCTTCGACCAGCTTTTTCAGTCGGTCGGCCAGCAGGTGGCGGGTGATGCCGAGGCGGCGCTCGAAGGCCTCGAAGCGCCTCACGCCAAGAAAGCAGTCGCGCAGGACCATGAGCGTCCAGCGGTCTCCAATTACCGACAGCGTGCGCGCCAGCGAGCAGGGCTGTTGATCGAGTTCTTCCCAGCGCATTGCGATGTCTCCTTTGCCGTTGCGGCTACCATAGCTTGACAAGTTCCAAAAAGAAACCGACTCTTGGTCCATTCCACAAAAGAACTTACAAGCGAGGACAGCAGCATGGACAGACAACCCGTCGCCCTCATCATCGGGGCCGGTGACGCGACCGGGGGGGCGATCGCGCGGCGCTTCGCCCGCGAAGGCTTCGCCACCTGCGTGACGCGGCGTAACGCAGACCAGCTCGAGCCGCTGGTGCAACGCATCCGCCAGGAAGGCGGCACGGCCTACCCCTTCGGCAGCGACGCACGCAGTGAGGAGCAGACGGCGGCCCTGTTCCAGCAGATCGAGCGCGACATCGGGGATATCGAGGTGGTGGTGTTCAACATAGGCGCCAACGTGCGTTTTTCCATTACCGAGACGACCGAACGGGTTTATCGCAAGGTCTGGGAGATGGCCGCGCTAGCGGGCTTTCTGGCCGGGCGGGAAGCGGCCCGGGTAATGCTGCCCCGCGGCCGCGGCACCATTATCTTCACCGGTGCGACCGCTTCGCTGCGCGGCAGCAGTGGCTTCTGCGCCTTCGCCAGCGCCAAGTTCGCGCTGCGTGCACTGGCCCAGAGCATGGCCCGGGAACTCGGGCCGAAGGGCATCCACGTAGCCCACCCGATTATCGACGGCGCCATCGACACCGCCTTCATCCGCGACAACTTTCCCGAGCGCTATGCGCTCAAGGGTCAGGACGGCATCCTGAACCCTGATCACATTGCCGAGCAGTACTGGCAACTGCACTGCCAGCCAAGGGACGCCTGGACGCACGAGCTGGACCTGCGGCCCTGGATGGAAACCTTCTGAGGAGACACACATGAGCAAACAGATCGAGTTTTTCTTCGACGTCGGCAGCCCGGCAAGCTATCTGGCCTGGACCCAGCTGCCGGCCATCACCGAGCGTACCGGAGCAGAGGTCGTGTATCGGCCGATGCTGCTTGGCGGGGTATTCCATGCCATTGGCAACCGTCCCCCGGGCAGCGTGGAGGCCAAGGGCAATTACACCCGTCTGGACTTCAAGCGCCATGCGGACCGCTACGGCGTCCCGCTCAATCACAACCCCTATTTTCCGATCAACACGCTGCAGCTGATGCGCGGCGCCGAAGCCTATCTGAATACTGAGCGCTTTCAGCCTTACCTGGCTGCGGTATTCAAGGGCATGTGGGTGGATGAGCTGGACATGGGCCAGCCGGACATCGCGATGCGGGTGCTGGCCGAGGCGGGTTTCGATCCTGCCGAGCTGCAGGGCAAGCTGGGTGATCAGGCCGTGAAGGACCGCCTCAAGGCGACTACCGAGGAGGCGGTGAGGCGCGGCGTGTTCGGCGCGCCAACATTCTTCGTCGGGGGCGAGATGTTCTTTGGCCAGGATCGGCTGGATTGGGTCGAGGCGGAGCTGGCCAAAGGCTGAAGAAGAGATGCTGCGCCGGGCACGGCGCAGCTCAGGTCAGACCTCGAGCATGATGGTGACCGGCCCGGAGTTGACCAGATGCACCTGCATGTCGGCACCAAACCGCCCGGTCGCGACCAGCGGATGGGCTGCCCGGGCCTGACTCAGCAGGTAGTCGAACAGTTCGGCCGCCTTGTCGGGCGCGGCGGCGGTGGAAAATCCGGGGCGCAGCCCCTTGCGGGTGTCAGCGGCCAGGGTGAACTGGGAGACCAGCAAAAGCCCGCCGCCGACATCCTGCAGGGAGGCGTTCATGCGGCCCTGCGCGTCATTGAATACCCTGTATCTGAGCAGGCGCTGGAGCAGCTTGTCGGCAGTTGCCCGGTCATCCTGGGGCTCGATACCAACCAGTACCAGCAGGCCATGGTCGATGGCACCGACCACTTCACCTGCCACCTCGACGCGCGCCTGGCTGACGCGCTGCAGCAATCCCTTCACTATTCAGCCTGCGGAGCAAGATCCAGCAGTTGCCGGGCCATCGCCTGCGTTGCACGGACCAGCGCATCGGCAATACCAGCCTCCGATGCGGCGTGGCCGGCATCACGGATGATCTGCAGCTCGCTACCCGGCCAGCGCTGGTGCAGCGCATAGGCGTTGTCCAGCGGGCACACCATGTCATAGCGACCGTGGACGATGATGCCCGGTATGTGCGCGATCCTGTCCATGTCACGCAGCAGCTGGTCCGGCTCCAGAAAGGAGTCGTTGACGAAATAGTGACATTCGATGCGTGCAATCGAATAGGCGCGGCGGGCATCACTGAAGCGATCGACCACCTGCGCGCTCGGACGCAGGGTGGCGCAGCGGCCCTCCCAGATCGACCAGGCCTTGGCGGCGTGCATGCGGCAGATCTCGTCATCCCCGGTCAGGCGGCGATAGTAGGCGCTGACCATGTCGTGGCGCTCGTCCTCGGGAATCAGCGAGACGTAGTCTTCCCAGTAGTCAGGGAAGATGTGGCTGGCGCCCTCCTGATAGAACCAGTGGATGTCCTGTTTCCGGCAAAGGAAGATGCCACGCAGGATCATGCCCATTACCCGGTCCGGATGCGCCTGCGCGTAGGCCAGCGCCAGGGTCGAGCCCCAGGAGCCGCCAAAAAGCACCCACTTCTCGATACCCAGATGCTCGCGCAGGGCTTCCAGATCTTCGATCAGGTGCGCGGTGGTGTTGTTTTCCAGGCTGGCGTGGGGTGTGGAGCGCCCTGCGCCGCGCTGGTCGAAGGTGATGATGCGATAGACGGAGGGATCGAAGAACCGCCGACTCAGGCTGTCGCATCCCGCTCCGGGGCCACCGTGAATGAATACGACGGGTAGTCCATCTTCCTGGCCGCTCTCGTCGGCGTAGAGCACATGGGGTTGTTCGACTGCAAGCTCATGACGAGCGAAGGGTTTGATCTCGGGGTACAACAGCTGCATGTTCGACTCCTGAGCTAGGTCGCCGGCCGGCACGGCCGGCGCCTGTGTTCGCACCATTGCTCCACATTACTGAGCGGCGACCGACCTGTCACCTGGAGGCAGGTACTCTTATTGGGATGTCAGCCGAAGAACGGATGAACGCCGATCAGCACGCGGTGCAGCCATAGTGCGAACGCGGCCCAGGCGCCAACGCCCACCACGATCACGGCGATATCCCGGCTCAGGCCGACGACCGGATAATGAATGGCGTTGGCCCGGTCCCGCTTGCGCAACACGATGAACAATGCCACCGACCAGGCAAGGAAGCTGCCGAATAGGATAATTTCATGGAGGGTCCCGTTGGACAGTAGATGGGCGAGCGCCCAGATCTTGGTCCCCAGCAGCATCGAATGACCGACGCGCGACTTGATGTGCGAACCGGGCAGATAGGCAGCAACCAGCAGAATGAACGCCGGCAGGGTAAGTAGCGCCGCCATGTGTCGGGTCCAGACCGGGGGTACCCAGACCCAGGTTGGCGCCATGCGCGCCTGACCGAACCCCCAGACGATGAGGATGAAGCCTACGAGCGAAACCAGCGCATAAAGGCCCATCCAGGGCCCGCGGCCAAGTCGCTCGACCATCGAATTACGCCACCCGTGAGCCACCATGCCCAATGAGTGAACTCCGAGAAACAACACCAAACCGATCAGCAGCGCCAGCATTCCTTGTTTCCTTGTCCGATTGCATCTATGAACCCGCTCAGTCGCGGCGGGCCTTGAGTATCTCTTCGTCCCGGGTCAGCAACATCAGTGAACCGTCGTCGGCAAAGGCAAAACCGCGAACCCGCTCAAGGGTATCGACGAAGCGCACCTCCTGCTCCATTACCGCTGCACTGCAGGCCTTGCGGGTAGTGACCGCACGACTCAGCGTCAGCGCCTCGCCGGTGAGTTCGTATTCACCCATCAGGTTGTTGCAGGAAGCCTGGCCGGCAAAGCGGTTGTTCGGATAGAAGATCAGCGAAACGCGTGAATCGGTCAGCGGCGCGTCGCCCGCGATCTCCTCGAACACCCATTCGACACCTTGCAGCAGGCGTTCCGGCTGCCCACCACAGCCCTGCAGTATGGCATCTGCCAACTTCACTTCGACCCTGGCCGGATAGGGTATGCCGGTCATGCTGTCATAGCAAACCTCACGGTGCACCTCTACTTCCACAGGCGGGTCGGCGTCGACCATATAGCTCTGGCTGTTGCTGTCCGCGACGCCCGCCTCATAGGGCGCGGCATCGAGCAATTGTTCATCGATACGATTCAGCGAGAGCTGCTGGTGCTCCATGGTCAGATCCCAGAAGGGCTCGTTACCCCGTGCGGTGAATGGCTGCGGCAGCAGCCCTGGGGGCACGCATTCCGGATAGGGCTGACCTTGCAGCACCAGCAGGGCATTTTCGCCCTTGCTGGAAAACCGGGTGGAGGGGTCGCCTTCAGCCTCGAAACGTGCGCCCGATGCGCTGCGGACCGGCAACATGCGATAGCGATCACCCGCGACCTGCAGAATCAGGTCGGCGCCCTCGTAGCCCGCGCTGATCTGCAGCTGGCCACACTCGAGAATGCTGGAAAACCCTGCAGAACGTGCGGGCAACAGCACGAGTTCGCCCAGATCAAGACTCTCCTCAAGCGTGCCAAGCGGCAGCGCATCGGCCTGCCAGGAAACCTTTCCGCTTTCACGAATCCGGGCACGCAATTCATAGCGCTCATCGGCCCCAAGCAGGCTGCGCGGTACTTCCAGGGTGAAATTGATGGGGACCTGACGGCCGACCAGACCGATCTGCTGATCTGCCACTGTCTGCTCGTTGGGCTCGGCCTCGACCTGCAAACGAACCAGCTCGACTATCGCCTCGCTTTCCGGCTGCAGAGCAATCCGCGCGTTGTAATTCAGACTTCCGCGCAGTTCCAGGTGCTCTTCGCTCTCGGGCGTGGTGAGCGGTCGGCCGGGCTCGTCCCTGGCGGGCTCCGAGCACCCCGCGAGCACCCACGGCGCGAGCAGGCAAAGCCAGTGCAACATGTTCTTCATCAAGGTTCCTTATTGATCAACCGGCCCGCGCCGCTCGCATGCATCCTAGAAAGACGAGCCCGGCGTCTGCAGAAACGCCAGCTCCTCGGCAGTGGAGGCTCTTCCAAGTATGGCATTGCGATGCGGATAACGTCCGAAACGTTCAATGATAGCCCGGTGGCGCTTTTCGAAGTCGAGACTGTCCTCCAGGCCCGGCTCCGAAAACAACTGCAGTGCCCGGTCATGAATGCGCAGCGACTCGCTGTGCATGAATGGCATGTACAGAAAGCTCCGCTCCGGCAGACTCAACTTCTCAGCACAGCCGTGGGCAATCGCTTCCTGGGCGAGCACGAGAGCCGCCGTATCCTGGGCAAAGGCTTCGGGCCTGTCCCGATGAATGTTGCGCGAGAACTGGTCGAGCAGAATGATTTCTGCCAGACGCCCACGCGCCGAGCTGCGCCAGGCTTCAAGCTCGCCCTGGGCAGCGGCCCGATGAAGGTCGCCGAACCGCGTCGCAATGGACTGGTCAAAGGCGGTATCCTTCTTCCACCACATGGCTGGCTCGATCTCCTCGAACCAGAAGCTCAAAACTCTTTCGTCCACGGGGTTCTCCCTGTTGTCGATACATTGTCCCGCTCGGTCCAGGAGTTTGAATGTCTCGCAACGCACGTTGGCCCCTGCTCGCCCTGGCGGCAATCATCCTGGTACTGCTGGCCGGGCTGTTTTCGGTAAGCACGGCGGATCTGTTTCGGTGGGGTGCAGCAATGACCGGGCACCCCCTGGCCCTGGCGGGGATCGTCATCGGCATGGCTCTGATGATGACCTTTGGCCTGCCGGGCAGCCTGGGGTTCTGGCTGATCGCACCCTTTCAACCTGCATTCATCAGCGTTCCACTGGTCACGCTCGGCTGCGTTGCTGGCGCCTTCGGGGCCTATCGTGTGGGCGCAGGCCTGGGTGAGCACTGGCGTCCGACCCGCCTGGCCCGCCAGGTTTTGCAGATGCTCGCCCAGCGCAGCGACTTTCTCTTTCAGTGCGCCCTACGCATCATGCCGGGCTTTCCCCACGCCTTCATCAACCTTTCCGCCGGAGTACTTCGGCTGCCCCTGACAGGCTTTCTGCTGGCGGCACTGCTCGGCCTCGGGGTCAAGTTCACCGTGTATGCCCACGCCGTGCAGGGCATGGTCAACGCCAGCCAGGCCGAGGAAGCGTTGGGCTGGTCCACCATGGTGCCCCTGATCCTGCTTGCTGCGCTGCTAGCGCTCGGTGGGCTCGGAAAAAGGCTGCTCAGAAACCGCCAGCTCAAGGATAGTGAGGCCTAGGGGATAACTCCACAAAGGATGCGAGCCCCACCCCCACCAAGCTGTTCGGGGTGATCCGAATGGTTGTCGCCACCCTCGTGGATCATCAGGGTGCGTCCTGATATCTGCTCGACCGAGCGTATTCTCGGCGCCAGCACCGGATAGTCGGCGCGACCGCCCTCCTCCACGTAAAGCGCTGGCAGGTCGCCTAGATGCCCTTCGCCGTAGGGGCCAAGATGTTCGCCTGTGTCCTGCGGGTCGAAGTGCCCACCCGCTGCCAGACCAGCAACCGTCTCGCCATCCTCAGTACCTGGGGCGCAACTCCCATTTTCATGCACGTGAAATCCCTGGATGCCTTGCAGGGGCAGGTCCGTGAGATCAGGAGTGAACAGTAGACCGTACTCGGTTTCACTGATAGTGATCGTGCCGTGCGCCTTTCCGATGCCCTCTTCGGTCACCCTGTGGATAGTCACCTCGGTGGCAGCCTGCACGCTGCCTATCGCCAGCGCACCTGCCACTACCAGCCAGCCTGTCGTTTTCATGGGGATGCCTCGCTCTTGTAATCTCAAAGAGTGTGACCAGACCGGTCCCTGCCCGTTCCACTTGGCAGACGCGCACAAAAAAGCCGAGCCCGGTGCCGGGCTCGGCCTGTTTACATCAGTTGCCGTTTAGTACGGGCAGTTGCCGCGGTATTCGGTGATCTGGCGATCGCCGGTGTGGTTCGGACCACAGAGGAACTGGCTATAGCGGCGATCCTCATCGAGGAAGCGCTTCATCCAGGACACACCCAAACGTCCGAGTGTCGCGTCATAACGGCCCAAGGAGCTGCCACCGTTGGCGCAGAAGTGGTTGCCGTTGTTGATGTTGACGAACGCCTTGCTTACGCTGCTCGGCAGCGCATTGTAGAAGGGCGAGGCGTGGCTGCGTACCGGCGCAACGATGTCGGACTGGCAAGCGAAGATCAGGGTCGGCGCCTGAACGCTACGGGAAGGAATGCTTGAAGTATCCCAGGGCGCCAGCGGAATGGCTGCCTTGATGCGACCTTCACCCGCCACGCGGATTGTGCCGCCACCACCCATGGACCAGCCGATCACACCCAGACGGGACGGATCGATCATGCCGCGGACAGGGCTGCCGATACGAGTATTCTGATCGACCAGGTAATCCAGCGCATTGTTGATTTGCCGAGCACGACTCGGCGGCTGATCAAAACCCGTATTCGTACCAATGGTCATGACCACGAAACCGTAGGACGCCAGCTTCGGCCCCCACCAGTCGATCGACCCTTCGCCGGACACATAACCAGGAATCACGACGATCGCGCCCATGGTTCCGGTGGCATTGCTGGGGTAATGGATGGTGCCACCGCCGAACCCGCTGACCAGACTGGAAACGTTGCTGGTCGCCACCCGGTAATTACCGCTGCTGGCTTCGAGGAAGGAAACGGTCGGGTCAGGTCCGCGCTGGTAGGGGCTGGGTGCACCCGGATCATCTGGTGGCGGCGGGTTGTTGGCCATTGCCGAGGCAGAGAGCATAAGCGCGCCGGCTGCAATTGCCGACAGGAAGGACTTGCTGAAAGTGAGTGCTTTCATGGGATCTCCGGACAGATTTTATATTTGTTTTTGCTTTCACCTTCCGTGGAACGCAAAACCACAACTGTTGAACATTTCAACAATATGCCCGGCCATTGAACTCAAACCCGCATCAAAGGACCACCCCCCAAACGGGTGAAATTGCCTCAGGTGCGACACAATCGATTTTCACTCTCCTGTGATACAGCCAATAAAAAACCCGCCAGGGCCAGGCCCGGGCGGGTTTTGGTATCACCCAGTGCAGATCAGTTCTTGCTCGCGCGCTTGCGCTGGTTCTCGTCGAGAATCTTCTTGCGCAGACGAAGGGACTTGGGCGTCACCTCCACCAGTTCGTCATCGGCGATGAACTCCAGCGCCTGCTCCAGTGTGAACTTGATCGCCGGAGTCAGCTGAATGGTATCGTCCTTGCCGGACGCACGCATGTTGTCGAGCTTCTTGGCCTTGGTGGGGTTGATCACCAGATCATTGTCGCGACTGTGGATACCGGCCAGCTGGCCTTCGTAGACCTCGTCACCAGGAGACAGGAACAGCTTGCCGCGGTCCTGCAGGGTTTCCAGCGAGTAGGTCAGTGCGGTACCGGTGGCCATGGATACCAGCACGCCGTTCTGACGGTTGGTTACGTCGCCGGCCTTGATCGGTCCGTAGTGGCTGAACGTACTGGTCAGGATGCCGGTGCCCGAGGTCAGGGTCAGGAAGTTGTTGCGGAAGCCGATCAGGCCGCGGGCGGGAATGGTGTATTCCAGGCGGATACGGCCCTTGCCGTCGGGGATCATGTTGGTCAGATCGCCTTTGCGCAGGCCCATCTGCTCCATGATTGGACCCTGGTGCTGCTCTTCGATGTCGATGGTGACGTTCTCGTAGGGCTCCTGCTTCTCACCGTCGACCTCGATGATCACCACTTCCGGACGGCCGACAGCCATCTCGAAACCTTCACGGCGCATGGTTTCGATCAGAACCGAGAGGTGCAGCTCACCGCGGCCGGAGACCTTGAACTTGTCCGGGCTGCCGGTATCTTCGACACGCAGCGCAACGTTGTGCAGCAGCTCTTTTTCCAGGCGCTCCTTGATGTTGCGGCTGGTTACGAACTTGCCTTCGCGGCCGGCGAAGGGCGAGTCGTTGACCTGGAAGGTCATGCTCACGGTGGGCTGGTCGACGGTCAGCGGCGGCAGTGCTTCGACAGCAGCCTGGTCGCACAGGGTATCGGAGATGAACAGCTCGTCCATGCCGCTGACGCAGACGATGTCACCGGCTTCGGCCTCGGGCACTTCGACGCGCTGCAGACCATGGTGTCCCATGATCTTGAGGATACGGCCGTTGCGCTTCTTGCCGTCGGCGCCAATGGCGGTGACCGGTGTGTTGGCCTTGATGCGGCCACGGGCAATACGGCCGATTCCGATCACGCCGAGGAAGCTGTTGTAGTCCAGCTGGGAGATCTGCATCTGGAACGGACCGTCCAGATCGACAGCCGGTGCCGGAACGTGGTCGACGATGGCCTGGAACAGGGCATCCATATTGTCGTCCATGGCCTCGTGATCGAGACCGGCGATGCCGTTCAGGGCGCTGGCATAGACGATCGGGAAGTCCAGTTGCTCATCGGTGGCACCGAGGTTGTCGAACAGGTCGAAGATCTGGTCGATAACCCAGTCCGGGCGAGCGCCGGGACGGTCGATCTTGTTGACCACGACGATCGGACGCAGACCGGCCTTGAACGCCTTCTGGGTCACGAAACGGGTCTGCGGCATCGGACCGTCCTGCGCGTCCACTACCAGCAGCACCGAGTCGACCATGCTCATCACGCGCTCTACTTCACCACCGAAATCGGCGTGGCCGGGGGTGTCGACGATATTGATGTTGTAGCCGTTCCACTTCAGGGCGGTATTTTTCGCCAGGATGGTGATCCCGCGTTCCTTTTCCTGATCGTTGGAATCCATCACCCGCTCGCCTTCGGCTTCCTTGCGATCGAGGGTGCCGGACAGCTTGAGCAGCTTGTCGACCAGCGTTGTCTTGCCGTGGTCAACGTGGGCAATAATGGCGATGTTGCGGAGATTTTCGATCACAGTGGACGTCCTGATGGCACGGCGCGGGCCGGCTGAGAAAAAATGAGGGGGCATTATACAGAGTCGTGGATGACAGTGTATGTTTTTTGAACGACCCTGCCGCAGAGCGGCAGGGTCAACCAGCCGCTGGCCTCAGAACTTTCAGGTTGCGGTGGCCCGCGTCTAGCAGATACTGAGCATGCAGCCGGCTCATGACCCCGCGATCGCAATACAGAAGATACGTTTTCGCCGCGTCCAGCTCGGCGAAACGACCGGACAATTGATAGAAGGGAACATGCACCACGTCAGTGCCGTCTAGCGACAGCGGGTTGGCCTCCTGCTCGTCGGCACTGCGAATATCAAGCACCACCTCACCTTCCAGCACCGCACTGACCAGTTGCGCCTGACCGGCGGACTGTTCCTGCTCAACGAGCAGGTCCCGGCACTCCAGATACTGCGCGTTCTCGATCGCCGCCTCGAGCACGGCAAAATCGAACTGCTGCTCAGCCTGGGCGACTTCGCGCGGGGTGGTTCGTATCGCCGGGTTTATCGATATGACGCCGCAGTATTCCGGCATGCTGGCGGCGAAGTCATAGGTACCGATCGCCCGCGCAGTATCGATGATCTCGGTCTTGCTGGTGGTGATCAACGGACGCAACACCAGCAGCTCGCTGGCCTGGTCGATCACCGCCAGATTGGGCAGGGTCTGGCTGGCCACCTGCGCGATGGCTTCCCCGGTGACAAGGGCGTCGAGGTCGAGGCGCCTGGCGACGCGATTGGCTGCGCGGAGCATCATGCGCTTGAGCACCACGCCCATCTGGCTGTTCTCGACGTTCTGCAACAGCTCTGCCACCACCCCATCGAAGGGCACGCTGACGAAGCGCAGCCGATGGCTTGCCGCATAACGCTGCCAGAGATGGTGCGCAAGCTGACGTACTCCCAGCTCGTGGGCCCGCCCGCCAAGATTGAAGAACACGAAATGCGGCAGGAGACCGCGCTGGAGCATGCGGTAACTGGCGATCGTCGAGTCGAAGCCGCCGGACAGCAGACTGAGGACCGGCTCCATGGTGCCCAGAGGAAACCCGCCCAGCCCCTGATGCCGCGTTCCGAGCAGCCAGATGGTCTGCTCGCGGATTTCCAGCCTGACCCAGACATCCGGGCTCTTCAGCGACACGCCGCGTGCACCACAATGGTCCATAAGCGCCTGGCCAATGCGCTGCGCCACGTCCTGCGAACTGAAGTCATGCCGTCCGACCCGCTTGCAGCGAACTGCAAAAACCTTCCCGCGGACCTGCTCGCCGAACTGAGCGACGCACAGGTCCGCCAGGGCGTTCAGATCCTGCAGGGGATAATCACGCACTTCCACGAAGTGCGCTATGCCGGGGGTGTCACGAAGCCTGGCGATTGCCCGAGCCTGCAGCACCGGATCATCGCCCAGCACCACCTCCAGGCTGTCCCAGCCACCGGTCAGACGTGCCTGGGGATCGGCTTCAGGCAGCAAAAGGCGCAGGTTGGCCTTGAGCTGGCTCACGAAGCGCTTGCGGACTGGTCGCGTCTTGATCGTGATTTCCGGGAAGAACTTGATGATAAGCTTCATGGTAGTGAAAGGTGCGCAAAAGCGGAGCATTATACTCGCTCCGGCTATCCGGTGCCCGAGGCATTGCGACCTCATCTCGCACGCAATCAGTGCACCGATGCGCTATGCTGCACCAAATAGGCGCACCAGCAGGGTGCGCTGCGTGCTGGAAACGGCCGGAAGCTCTTGATTTGCGCAGCTTTGAGGCCGTGCTCCGAAATGGCACACTCTTTGCTCTTCCCAAGCCAAGCGGATGCGACGCCCCGCTAGAATTACAAGGCGCCGGGCCAGATGCCTGGCAAATGATTCCCCCTGGAGGAAAACATGTCGAAAGCGATGCAACTGATCAAAGAGTTCGAAGTGAAGTGGGTTGACCTGCGCTTCACCGATACCAAGGGCAAGCAGCAGCACGTCACCATGCCGGCTCGCGACGTCAACGAAGACTTCTTCGAAGAAGGCAAGATGTTCGACGGCTCCTCGATCTCCGGCTGGAAGGGTATCGAAGCTTCCGACATGATCCTGATGCCCGACGACAGTACTGCCGTTCTCGATCCGTTCACCGAAGAGCCGACCCTGATCATCGTCTGCGACATCATCGAACCGTCCACCATGCAGGGCTACGACCGCGACCCGCGCGGTATCGCCAAGCGCGCCGAGGAATACCTCAAGTCCACCGGCATCGGTGACACCGTGTTCGTCGGACCGGAGCCCGAGTTCTTCATCTTCGACGAAGTGAAGTTCAAGTCCGACATCTCCGGCTCCATGTTCAAGATCTTCTCCGAGCAGGCTTCCTGGAACACCGACGCCGACTTCGAAACCGGCAACAAAGGTCACCGTCCTGGCGTAAAGGGCGGCTACTTCCCGGTTCCGCCGGTCGATCATGACCACGAAATCCGTACTGCTATGTGCAACGCCCTGGAAGAAATGGGTCTGGTCGTCGAAGTGCACCACCACGAAGTGGCCACTGCCGGTCAGAACGAAATCGGCGTCAAGTTCAACACCCTGACTGCCAAGGCTGACGAAGTACAGACTCTGAAGTACTGCGTGCACAACGTTGCCGATGCCTTCGGCAAGACCGCTACCTTCATGCCCAAGCCCCTGTACGGCGACAACGGCTCCGGTATGCACGTGCACATGTCCATCTCCAAGGATGGCAAGAACACCTTCGCCGGCGAAGGCTACTCCGGCCTGTCCGATACCGCCCTGTACTTCATCGGCGGCATCATCAAGCACGGCAAGGCACTGAACGGCTTCACCAACCCGTCGACCAACTCCTACAAGCGTCTGGTCCCGGGCTTCGAAGCTCCGGTCATGCTGGCCTACTCGGCCCGTAACCGCTCCGCCTCAATCCGTATCCCCTACGTATCCAGCCCGAAGGCCCGTCGTATCGAAGCGCGCTTCCCCGATCCGGCTGCCAACCCCTACCTGGCCTTCGCTGCACTGCTGATGGCCGGCCTGGACGGTATCCAGAACAAGATCCACCCTGGCGATGCCGCCGACAAGAACCTGTACGACCTGCCGCCGGAAGAGGCTCAGCAGATCCCGCAGGTATGCGGCAGCCTGAAGGAAGCGCTGGAGGCCCTGGACGCCGACCGTGAGTTCCTGACCAAGGGTGGCGTGTTCACCGACGAGTTCATCGATGCCTACATCGAGCTGAAGTCGGCCGAAGAGATCAAGGTACGCACCTTCGTTCACCCGCTCGAGTACGATCTGTACTACAGCGTCTGAACCCGGCTCGCTTGCCGAAGTCGAAAAAGGGTGCCCATTCGGGCGCCCTTTTTTTTCGTCTATCCGCCAGTTCGTAGCCAGGGCTTGTCAACCGGAGGACGGGATGCAAGTCTAGCTTCGACATCAACGGAGTGACACAGCATGAATCGGATATCCCGCTACAGCCGCGCCTCAGTGCTTGCCTGCTCGACACTGCTGAGCGCTTCCCTTTCGGCAGGGGTGTATACCTGGACCGACGCCGAGGGCAACCGAGTTTTCTCCGACCAGCCCCGCCCCGGCTCTACCGAAGTTCAGGTAGGCCCTACCAACACTGTCGAAACGCCCCCGCCAGCGCAGTTCAACAGGCCGGCTTCCCAGCCCGAACGCCAAGGTGCTGAGGAGCCCGCCTACCGTCGCCTGGCGATAACCAACCGCCAGGATGACGAGGCGGTCCGCGCCAATGACGGCCAGCTCACCCTGACCGTGGAGACCGACCCGCCTCTCAGCCGCAGCCATCTGCTGCGCGCAGAGATCGATGGGCAGCCGGCAAGCGTACCGGTTCCCGGAAACGGCGCGAACCTGCACCAGCTGCTGTTGACCAACATCGATCGTGGCACCCATTCGATCAGCGCGGTGGTGGTCAATGCGCGGGGCGAAGTGGTGCAGCGTACCGCACCGCTGGAAATTCATGTCCAGCGCACCTCGCTGAACCAACCAGGGCGCACCGGTCCCAATCAGGCGCCACGCGCTCCCGCAGCCCCCCGTGCGCCCAACGTCCCTGCCCCAGGTGGAAACTGAGCCCGGAGCCCACGCCCCGCCCTTGGGCAAGCGTACTTCCGCTATGCACCAGCTTGGTGCATAGTAGGTTGTTTCAGCGCTCCCGAGGCGTGTTTGGGTATCGCCGTTTCGGCCATCTCGACTGGCTCGCACCTCCCGATGCCTTGAGTTGGTGCGCTGGCAGAACCAGCGTGATGCCCCTGCATCCCCCGATCTGTGGGCACCCGCGCCGCGAACAGGCAGCGCGCGCCAGTAACGCGCAGCCTGCGCAACGGCGATAGGAGAAATTCGGCCTGCAGGGTATTCGCTGCGCCCCGAATTGGTTCGCTTCTTGCAACAGCCTGCCCAAACCATGGATGCCGTTATGCTGCCTGATCGTTTTTTGCGCCAGATCCTCGACAACCTGACTACAGCGGTGCTTCTGCTGGACACCGAGCTGGGTCTCACATACCTGAATCCTGCTGCGGAAATGCTATTGGCAGTGAGTGGGCAGCGGGTGCTCGGCCAGCACGTGGGCGAGCTGTTTCGCGATACCGCCCATGCGGTCGATGCACTGCGCAATTCACTCAAGAATGCCCATCCGTTCACCAAGCGTGAAGCAGCGCTGAACCTGACCAACGGGCAGAGCCTGATGGTGGATTACACCGTCACCCCAATGCTCGCAGCGGAACGCAGCTGGCTGCTGATGGAACTGCATCCGCGGGACCGACTGCTGCGCATTACCAAGGAAGAAGCGCAGCTGTCCAAGCAGGAAGTCACCAAAGTGTTGGTCCGAGGCCTTGCCCACGAGATCAAGAACCCGCTGGGCGGTATTCGTGGAGCAGCCCAGCTACTGGCACGCGAACTGCCCGAAGAATCTCTGAAAGATTACACCGATGTGATCATCGAAGAGGCGGATCGCCTACGCAATCTGGTAGACCGCATGCTTGGCCCTTATCGTCCGCCACACCTGCAGCCGATCAACATTCACGAGATCACCGAGCGGGTGGTCAGCCTCATCCAGGCAGAGACCCAGGGCAAACTGACGCTGACCCGCGATTATGATCCGAGCGTTCCCGAAATCATGGCCGACCGGGAGCAGCTGATTCAGGCGGTACTGAACATCGTTCGCAATGCGATGCAGGCCGTACAGCAGCATGTCGGCCTGGAGCAGGGGGAAATCATCCTGCAAACCCGCACCCTGCGCCAATTCACCATAGGCCAGACGCGTCACCGGCTGGTATGCCGATTACGCGTCATCGACAACGGTCCCGGCGTGCCGGAAGACATCGTCGACAGTATTTTCTACCCCATGGTAAGCGGCCGCGCCGACGGCACCGGCCTGGGTCTCGCCATAACGCAGAACATCGTCAGCCAGCACCAGGGCTTGATCGAATGCGAGAGCCAGCCGGGTCGAACCGTATTCACCCTGTTCCTGCCATTGGAGCAACAGCCTGGAGATTGATACATGAGCCGATCAGAGAATGTCTGGATCGTCGATGATGACCGCTCGATACGCTGGGTGCTGGACAAGGCCCTGCAACAGGAAGGCATGGAGCCGGTCTGTTTCGATAATGCCGACAGCGCTCTTGCCAGGTTGCCGCGCCAGCACCCCGATGTCCTGATCAGCGATATTCGCATGCCCGGCACGAGTGGCCTGGAACTACTGGCCACCATCCGCGAGCAGTACCCGAAGCTGCCGGTGATCATCATGACCGCCCATTCGGATCTGGACAGCGCCGTCGCCTCCTACCAGGGCGGGGCGTTCGAGTATCTGCCAAAGCCCTTCGATGTGGATGAGGCAGTCGCGCTGGTGCGCCGCGCCCTTGCCCACAGCAGGGAGCAGGACGAGCAGGGACCTGAAACTGCCCAGGCCCGTACGCCGGAGATCATCGGCGAGGCGCCGGCGATGCAGGAGGTATTCCGGGCGATCGGGCGTCTTTCACATTCCAACATCACGGTATTGATCAATGGTGAGTCCGGTACCGGCAAGGAGCTGGTAGCACACGCACTGCATCGACACAGCCCGCGGGCACGCAGCCCCTTCATCGCGCTGAACATGGCGGCGATTCCAAAGGACCTTATGGAGTCCGAGCTGTTCGGCCATGAGAAGGGGGCGTTCACCGGCGCAGCAGTGCAACGGCGCGGCCGCTTCGAGCAGGCCGACGGCGGCACCCTGTTCCTCGACGAGATCGGCGATATGCCGGCCGAGACCCAGACCCGCCTGCTGAGGGTACTGGCCGATGGCGAGTTCTATAGGGTCGGCGGGCATACACCGATCAAGGTGGACGTACGCATCATCGCCGCGACCCATCAGAATCTTGAAGGGCTGGTGCAGGCGGGCAAATTCCGCGAGGACCTGTTTCACCGCCTCAATGTGATTCGCATCCATATTCCCAAGCTGGCCGAGCGCCGTGAAGATATCCCTGCCCTCGCTCAGCATTTCCTTGCCCGAGCTGCGCAGGAGCTCGCGGTCGAGCCAAAGGTTCTCAAACCCCAGACTCAGGACTATCTGCGCGGATTGCCTTGGCCTGGCAACGTTCGCCAGTTGGAAAACACCTGCCGCTGGATCACGGTAATGGCCTCCAGCCGCGAGGTTCTGGTTGAAGATCTGCCCCCAGAATTGCTCACTCAGCACCAGGAGAGTGCACCGGATGGGCATTGGGAGCACAGTTTGCGCGTGTGGGCGGATCAGGAACTGGCTCGAGGGGTGACCAATCTGCTCGATGTGGCCGTACCCGCCTTCGAACGAATCATGATCGAAACGGCGCTCAAGCACACCGCTGGACGGCGCCGCGATGCCGCGCAGTTACTGGGCTGGGGCCGAAATACCCTTACCCGGAAGATCAAGGAACTGGGGATGAATATCGACGGCTCGGACGACGAGGAAGCGGATTAACGACCCTACCGAGAAAAACTGGCACGGTCCATGCTTTATTAAACTTGGGTGTATTGGGGTGGCTTCAGTTCAGGCAGGCTGAAGCCGCCTTTTTTTATGGGCGCTTGGCAGCCCGTAGACGGACTGCCAAGCAGATCGTCAAATCCTGCCTACGTCAGTCGTTGTGGTCGCGAAAATGAATGGAAATCGAACGCACCCGGTCCGATGACCAGTTCGGTACATTTATCCGCTGCGCCTCCCCGCCCCGCCTGGATGTCAGCACTACTTCAATCGCGCGATCCGGTACCGCTCGGCCCGGGATGTGCATGTCCAAACCGGACATGAACGGGATGGCGTGCAACGTCGGATCGGCAACGGCCAGGTTGCTCTCCCCATCAGCGCCCCGGTCCGTCAGAAAGATATTGCTGAGCCGATTTAGCAAGGGTCCGGTCTCCGCGGTAATCACGTTTACACCGTTAACCCGAAGCTGATCGTTTCGCTCGCCCTGATCTCCCCAGAGCTCCATATCCCGACTGATGCTCAGGTTGCTGTGATTGGGCCCGCGGGTCAGCAGAGCACCAACCCCGGCGTTGGGTAGAGAGGTATTCAGTCTGATCTGATAGCTGTCCTGTTGATAAGGCTCGCGATAGAAGTAGTGATCTGCGTTCGCGACCGCCGGCCGGCGTAAGACGAACTCATAGGCCGAACCCCTGTTTATACGGAAAGGCCCCCAATGCCCATCTGCAGCGATCGGCTGGGTGTGGTTCGGCGTGTCACCCAGTCGGCTGCCGGTCAGCGGGTCTATTTCAGTAATCTCCAGCAGGGTACCTTCAGCACCGCTGTTCGCCGG